>JAUXXQ010000080.1 GCA_030684815.1 Methylobacter sp.
TGCGCCACAGTTGGGCAGATGACGGAAGAGATGATTAAACAATATTTGGAGCATCATTTTGAGCCTAATTCGAACGATGAATTTAAGATGGAGCCTCCATAAGACGCGTCGTTAAGTCGACGCGTATCCGGATTTCCAGTCCGTAACTCAAACCCACCAGCTTTAGCTGGTGGTTGTTTAGTTTTATGGTTGGTGGGACAGTCGTTTTGTACCCTTATTGATCGGCAGCGCCATCGGCAATTTTTATCTGGGGCAGGCGATAGTGCAGATAAAGTCGAAGCCACTGCTGGTCGCATGCCTTGTTTATAACATTGGGCTACCCACTTAAGCCGGGACAAAACCAAGTGTTCGTTGCTGAATCCTGTATCATCAGTTGATGACAAAAAAAACACGACCCACCAAATCCGAACCACGAGCCGTTTGATTCTCAATACGCTGATGAGTTGCGGCAAGAAAAGCCTTCGCCACGTAGCTGACTTGGTTAATCGTTCCAAAAGCAGCGTTCATCGCCATCAACAAGCGCGAACCCGGCGCAATCAACATCCGGAATCTGCGTTATGGGAAACCGAAGCAGGCGAAGCCTGGCTAAAACTATTAGTGATCGCCGTCCTATATAGCTTTGGTATGGATCGTAATGTGGGGGCGGATAAATTGTCCCAATTTTTCAAACTGATCCGCATCGACACTCATGTGGCTATCTCATCCTCGGCCTTGCACCGGCAAATGAGCCAGATAGAGAGCCTGTTGCCCTTATTTCAGCAAGGTTGCGAAAACGAGGTTTCCGGCCAATCGCATACCGCCGTAGTAGCTATGGATGAAACTTTTTTTAATGGACTCATCATTCTAGTGTTGATAGATTTGTCGTCTGGCTATTTGATTCTCGAAGACATTAGTGATGATCGCTGCTTTGACACCTGGTTTGAAAAAGCACAGCCGCGTTTAGAAGCCTTGGGCATTGATGTCAACCACGCCGTTAGCGACCGAGCCAAAGCCTTAATCAAGTTGGCCGTCACTGGCTTTGACTGTCCATCAGGCGCCGATCTTTTTCATGCCCAGCGCGATATGAGCAAATGGCTAGGAGCGAGGCTTGGGCGGCAACATGCCCAGGCCAAAACACAGCAAGACAGCGCCGAAGCCCTGCTACAGAAGAAACCGGACAACCACCTTGCCGAGTTGGTGCAGCTTGTTGATGCCGAAACAGCCTATCAAAAAATAGATAAATCACGGAGCGATTATCACGAAAATCTGGCCGGTATTGCCGATGAGGTACACCCGTTTTCGTTACAGACCGATCAGCCCAAACGTGCGGAACAAGTGATTGCCGGATTGGAACAACGGGCTCAGGCGTTTGCCGACATTGCCCGGGTGCAAGCCATCACTGACAGCAAACTGAAGTTTCCTAAAAAATCATCAAGCCACCATGCGCAGCAATACGGCTACCAGCGAATTTTTCGTGGGTTTGCCAGGTTTGGGGCAAACCCTATCAAAATCCTCATTGAGTCCAGCTTCAGCGATAAGCCGTCGAA
>JAUXXQ010000081.1 GCA_030684815.1 Methylobacter sp.
GCTGCTGCATAAAGGCCAGCATTTCCTGCATTTTATCGCGATCCAATTCCATCCACTGGCCGCGAAAATGGATCAATGGCGTTTTGGCTTCCACCAGCTGCCGCCATTCTTCAGGGCTTAATGTGTCATCGCCGATGGCCAACTCATAGTGATAATCGGTCAACTTGTCCATAGAAAAATAGGACTGACTGCCGGCTGCTGCCGATTTGGCTTTGCTACCGGAACGCAGGCGGAGTTTGGCGCGGCGGCGGCCTTTCGGGGTTAACCACGCCGGAATAATGATTTTAAATCCGGCATCTTCCAAGATCCAGGCGCTTTCTTTCAAAAACTCAAAAGACTCATCCAGCGTGAGCTGCACACTATCAGGCTCGCTGCCTTCCATGCCCCGCCATAATTTAGGATAAATGCGCGCCGCTTGCGCCAAATTAATCAGTATCTGCTGTTCAATCGCTAGGCCGAATTGCGGCTGTAGTAGCTTATGAAAGTGATTTTTATCCGCCCAAAAATCGGCCAAATCCAATTTAAGCGACGGGTCTTTGTGCGAGGATAAAAAGAACAGCAAACGCCATTGATCAACCTGTTCGGCATCGGCTTCAAGCAATTGCAGGCCTAATTGCAGCGAACTTTGCGCCTCGGTTCCCAGCAGTTTTTGCTGCCATTGTTGCCAGTGCTTAAAGTCATCAGGGAGCTGTTGGCAGGTTCTCAAAGGCTCAGCGCCTTGCTTGTCCAGCAGGATGGTTTCTAAAAAATCGTATTGGACTTTTTTAATAAAAATCTGCGGCATCTCAAGCGCGGCTGTGCTTAGCAGTTCATCAATGACTACTTCGGCAAAATGCCTTAACAACGATTCAGGTTGATAGTGCTGGCTGCAAGCGACCGGCATCTGGGCAATAGCGGCTTGTATCAAGCCCTCATAACCGCTCGATACCGATTGCCAGCGCCGGTACAGCTCGGTTTTATTCCCCGTTTTCCGACTTAACAGCAGCGGAAGATATTGATCCTTGACGATAATTTGTTTTAACGATTGGCTAAAGTAATACCAAAATAAAAAATCGCTACCGATACGGCTATTATTGCCAGTCTGAAAACAACACAAAAAATGGATGTTGTTAATCGTTTTTATCGGGCTTTGCAGCGGATAAGCGTATACCTGCCAGTTTTGCAGAGCCACCGTTGTATTAGCTTCAATACGCTGTAATTCGGGGGATGGCAGCGGCGTGTTCTCGGCGGTAGGCAACAGCAACGACAGGTGTGCCCCTCGATCTGCAGCGATGGGCGTGACTGCCAACTCATTTTTTAAGAAGTCTAAACAAGGCTTTTCCGGCAAATGCTGAGGATGGAGCGGTTTTTTTAATTGACTCGAAATCTCGTCGCTTTCCACCCACAGGTAAAAAGCGCCTGTTTGAATAAAGTCTTGTGTTTCTGCTGGAAGCCAAGTTCCATGTATTACGTTCATCAAATTTCCTTGTTGGTTTGAGACCTCTCCCTTCAGGGAGATTCGTTCAACGTTGACAACGCTGCTTTAGCATCATTATCCTTTCAGGTAACCTCGTCGTTTACGGCGAGGCAATCCACCGACCTCTATCTGTCGATGGATTGTCGTAAGACAAGTCATTTGGCAGATGAGGTCGAATGTGGATTGAAACATAAAAACTATCGGTTAAGGTTAGTGGAAAATGCTTATACTTTGAACGGTCAAGTTTTCGGCTTATATTAGGCGAGAAACAAGCCGATATGCAGACCTTCCAGGTTTTAAAAACCTGGAAGGTCTACTTCGGCATGCTTGTCCCGCCTTAAATGGGAAGCCGGTATTTTTAACAGCCACTGAGCAGTTACAATGCTTTAATTTAACGGTACGCTCAGTTCCGCTGCGTTATTTTTAACTGCTCGCGCAAAGCGTCAAGCTCTTCCATCAAGTCCAGAGCCAGTGCAATACCGGCCAGGTTAACGCCTAAATCGCGGTGTAATCTCAGCGCTGAACGTACCCGCACCAGACTGACTCCGGAAAAGCGCCACCTCTGTATTTCATTTCCCTGCGGTTCGATAATGCTTTCTTCCACCAGGCTGATCACCCAGTCGGCATGGACTCCGCAGGCATGGCACAATTGCTCCAGCGTCAGGTTGTCATCTTCAATGACCGTGCCTGTGTGTACCGGCAATAAATCGTGTGAACTCATTGGCTTATCCCCCTAAAGACAGGCGCGGATTAAAATCAAGCTCTTGCTGCATTTTTTGGTAAATGGCTTTGGCGCGTTCGCTGTGCGCGGGCGGCAGCGCTATTTGCAGCACCACGAAAAAATCGCCCGGCGTTTTGCCCGGCAAGCCACGGCCTTTTAGGCGCAATTTGCTGCCCTGGTGGGAATTGGGCGGTATTTTCAGATCGACCATCCCGTCCGGCGTCGGCGCTTTGATTGTTGCGCCCAATGCCGCTTCCCAAGGCGTCACCGGCAAATCCAGATAAATGTCGCTGTCGGCAACGCGATACAGCCGATGATTGTTAAAGGCGATTTCCAGCAGCAAATCACCGGCTTTGCCGCCACCAGAGCCTGGATCGCCCTGGCCTGCCAGGCGGATATGTTGGCCGGGCTTAATGCCTTTGGGGATTTTGACATTCAAATTCCGGCGCTTGACCTGCATATAGCCTTGCGCATCCATTTCCGGCGTGCTCAGGGAAATGTTGCGCGTGGCGCCTTGAATGCTGTCGTCCAAATCGATATAAATTTTCGCATGACTGTCCTGGCCCTGGATTTGCGCGCCCCGCGTTGCGCGGCCTGTGCTTTGCTGGAATCCGGCGCGGCCAAACAATTGCTCGAAGAAATCGCTGAACGCCCCGCCGCCGGCAAAATCGCCGCCTTTAAGGTCAACATTTTCATGCCAGTTCGGCGGCGGCCTGAATTCTTCCCCTGCTTTCCAGTTCGCGCCCAGTTTGTCGTAAGCGGCCCTTTTTTGCGGGTCTTTGAGCACCTCGTAAGCCTCGCCCAACTCCTTGAATTTTGTCTCGGCATCGCGTTCCTTGCTGACATCGGGATGATATTTGCGCGCCAGTTTACGGTAGGCACGTTTAACCTCGTCCTGCGTGGCGCTACGGGATAAGCCCATGATTTTATAATAATCTTTATATTCCATGTTGAATTGCCCGGCCGATTAAGAGTTGTTTTTGGAAAGGATCGAAGGAGAAGCACGCAATTTTTAATACGGCTTTCCTTAAAAATCATCAAACCATTTCGGCTTGAAAAAAGAACATAAAGTAAGAAAAATTCCGCCGCCGGTATGAATACAACAAGATAATGAACCAGCAGAACAGCGATAAATAACAGCAGGCGTTTTAAATATTTGGCCAAGGTGACTTTGGGCATCGTATTCTCCATATGCCGGCAAATGGCAGATAACATCGGATAAAATGACGTTATCTGCCGAAATTTAGCACCTAAACTTATTCTTCCGAGCTGACATTGATGCGTTTGGGCTTGATCGCCTCCCGTTTTGGGATGATGATTTCCAGGACGCCGAGTTTGCACCTGGCGTTGATCGCCTCGCCGTCGGCAGAATCGGGCAAACTGAATCGGCGGTAAAATGAACCGCTGGTTCTTTCGACCCGTTTATAGCCCTCCTTTTCTGTTTTAACTTCGCTTTCCTTTTCGCCTTTTACCGTCAACACGCCCGCTTCCATGCTGACGTCGATTGCTTCCGGCTTAACACCCGGAATATCGGCATAAATAACGAATTTATCGGCTTCTTCTTTGATGTCAACTGCCGGCGCCCATTCGGCGGTTGCAACCGAGCCTTCACCGGTTTTTTCGTCTTGTGAAAGTTTCAGTTCGCGTTGCAGTTGATTTAATAAACCCCAAGGTTCGTAGCGCATAATAGCCATTTTATGTCTCCTTAAAGAAGTAATGTCTTAATTCAATACCTAAAAACGATTATTTCGTCTTCACTGGAAAAATGGGGGCAACGATTTATTTGTCAAGTGGCAGGGGGATTTTTTGTCTGAGTACGGGCCATCACGCTATCGCCTGTTGCCGAGCCGGGGCAGGCGTCCGGCCAGGCCCATGGCATGGCGGGCCAATAATGTCTTGGCGCCGGGGATATGGTCTAGCAGCGTCAGGCCGATATTTCTTGCCGCCGCCAGCGCCAGCCAGTCATTGGAAAAAATTTTGACCACGCTATTGGTAAAGCCGATGGTGCGGTCATGGTCTTTTTGCCGTACTTGGGTGTAAGCGCTTAAAAAATCGGCGGCACCGATGTCGTGTCCGGACTCGTGCTGTTCAATAATCATTTCAGCTAGCTGTACGACATCACGCAGACCTAAGTTAAAGCCTTGCCCCGCAACCGGGTGCAGCTGATGTACGGCATTGCCTATCATCACGGTGCGGGTGGCGCTCATTTTTTCCGCACGTATCAGCGATAACGGGAATGCGCGGCGCGGCGCGGCCAGGCTGAGCGCGCCCAGCTTATAGCCGAAACAGCGTTGCAGTTCGGCGATAAAGTCGGCTTCGCTGCCGGACATCAGCGCATCGGCATCTTCGCTGCTGCGCGTCCAGACCACTGAACAATAATCCCGGCCGACTGGCAACAAGGCCAGCGGCCCGGACGCGGTAAAGCGCTCGAAGGCGGTGTTGTGATGCGGCAGGGATGATTTGATGGTGGTGACCAGCGCAGTTTGTTCGTAGTCGGTGATGTGCTGGCTGATTTCCAGCAATTTGCGCACCGAGGAATTGCCGCCGTCGGCACCGACTAATAGTTTGGTGGATAGCGTTAATGCTTCGTCGCCGTGTTTCAGGCTGATATTGACTGCATCGCGGCCAGCCATCAAACCGACCAAACGCGCGGGACACAGCTGTTTCAGGTTGGCCGTATTAACCAACCCGGCGACATGCGCCTCAAGATCGCGTGCGGTGATGACATAGCCCAGCGCCGCGACCTTTTCTTTGTGTGCAGACAGCCGAGTTTTGCCGAAATGACCCTGATCGGAAATGTGGATGTCTTTAATGGCCGTGGCGGACTGGCTGATGCCTTGCCAGATGTCCAGTGCTTCGAGCATTTTTACTGTACCCGCAGCCAGCGCCAAGGCGCGATCCCCGGCAGCAGCGGCCTGCTGTTGTTCGCGGCTGCTGGCTTCAACCAGCGCAATGTTCAAGCCGGTGCCCTTTAACGCCAGCGCCAGACAGTTTCCGGCCAGACCGCCGCCGACAATCACTAAATCATAATCAGGGTGCATCAGTCCGCCTGCATTAAGTTTTCAATGGCGGCAATGGTTTTAGGGACGCCGCCGGTTAAAATCTCATGGCCCTCGGCGGTGACCAGTACGTCGTCTTCGATACGGATGCCGATGCCGCGCCATTGCGGGTCAACGCTCTCGCAATCTTCAGGGATATACAGCCCCGGCTCGATGGTCAGCACCATGCCGGGTTCGAGCAGGCGCCATTCCTTGTCCACTTTGTAATCGCCGACATCATGCACATCCATGCCCAGCCAATGGCCGATGCGGTGCATGTAAAATTGCTTGTATTTTTCGTCCTTGATCAGTTTAGCAACCCTACCTTTGAGCAATCCCAAAGTCACCAGACCTTTGGTGATGGTCTCCACCGAGGCATCATGCGCCAGATGCCACGGTGCGCCGGGTTTAACTTGGGCAAGAGCGGCAGTTTGGGCATCCAGCACCAGTTGATAAAGCAGTTTTTGCGGCTCGCTAAAACGCCCGGAAACCGGAAAGGTGCGGGTAATGTCGGCGGCATAATGGTCACATTCGGCACCGGCATCAATCAGCAACAAATCGCCGTTTTTCAATTTATCGGCATTTTCGGTGTAATGCAGCACGCAGGCATTTTTGCCGCCCGCGACGATCGACGGATAAGCCACCGCGCGCAAGCCGTCCTGTATGAAGTGATAAATGATTTCCGCTTCCAGCTGATATTCATACAGCCCCGCCTTGCATGTTTTCATGGCTTTCACATGAGCGCTGGCCGACACCTCAGCGGCGCGGCGCATCAGTTTCAGTTCTTCGGGGCTTTTGAACAGGCGCATTTCATGCAGGATATGCTCCAGCGACACCAGTTCGCCCGGCGCATTGACGCCGGTTCTGGATTGGCTGCGGATATGGTTGATCCAGTCCAACAAACGGTGGTCAAGATCGGAATCGCGGCCCATCGGATAGTACACCTTGCCTTTGTCTTCCAACATGCCCGGCAAAATATCGTTCAGGTCGTCAATCGGAAACGAATCGTCCGCCTTGTAATGCGTGGTCGCACCTTCAAGACCGGCGTGCGCGCCTTCCCATAGCGCCTTTTTTTCATCGAATTCGCGGCAAAACAAAATGTATTCACCTTGTTTTCGCCCCGGAATAAAAACCGCCAGCGAATCCGGTTCGTTAAAGCCGGTCAGATAATAAAAATCGCTATCCTGCCGGAACGGGTAATTGACGTCGCGGTTGCGGGCCCTGACCGACGCGCTGCCTATTAGCGCGATATTGCCTTTGCCGACCTGCTGCATGAGTTGCTTGCGGCGTTTTTTAAATTCACTTTGTTTCATTTCAAAATCAGGTAAAAGGTCTAAGGTTCAAAATAAAAGACGAAAGTTGAAAGAAGTTTTACCTTGAATCTTTCGCCTTGAACCTTTCATCTCCATCATTAAATTCGCTACGCAATAATAAAACCGCCGATCTGATGTATTCGGTGATTTCTATAAAATCGCCCTCATCTTCCTCACCTTCGGCCTCGGTATCGAGCTTGGTGAATTCGGTAATGTCTTTTAATATTTCGCTGACATCCCGGGACAAATCGGCGGCGGCATGGCTAACCCCTACGCCCAATAAAAAGCCCTCGCACCAGTGCGTTAAGGCCTCGACCCGCTCACTCAGCAAGCTCTCATCATCCGGCAACAGCAAATCGAACTCAAAGTCATCGCTGTCCAGCAAGCTTCGCGTATCCTCGAATAACTGCATTAAGGCCATCCGATCGGCATCAGCGTCCGGCTCTGCCGTATGCCGGAATAGCTCGGCCAGCCAGCCGCCGCACTGCGCCTGTTCATTGCCGCATAACATGCCGGTTGCCATGCCGTGCGCGTATGCAGCGTTCAGTTCGCTATCACTTTGTGCCACTATCGTATTAATAACTGGGTAGGTCATAAATTCCACATAATAATTTCACTATCGCCGACTAAAAATATCGCTTATGCTACCACCGATCATTAACTTGGATAACATTTGTTAATCTTGAATCTGTCCGGTAATGACGCGATATTTTGCGTATTTATCTTGCAATAACCTAGTTTCCACCATGACACAATCAAACCCATCTTTAGAATTAAAAGACCTCGAAAACAAGCTGGATCAGCTTATCGAGCAATATGACCATGTAAAAAACGAAAACAGATCATTGAAAACCAAGCAGGATTCACTGGTCAGGGAAAAAGCCAAGCTGCTGGAAAAAACCACGCTGGCCAAAACCCGTGTTGAAGCAATGATTACCCGCCTGAAAGCGATGGAGAATGGATCATGAATAAGACTCCGGTGCCGGTGTCTCTGAGCATCATGGGCAAAGACTACAAAATTGCCTGCCCCCCTGAAGAACAAAACGATTTGCTTCAATCGGCCAGGCAGCTCGACATACAAATGCGGCAAATGCGCGATTCCGGCAAAGTGGCCGGTGCCGACAGGATCGCGGTGATGGCAGCACTGAATCTGGCGCATGAGCTGCAACTGATGAAAAGCCAAAACGCCCAGCTCAACCAAACTTTGGCTGAGTGCCTGGCAAAAATGGCGCACAAAATAGAAAACGTTTTAGAAAATAAGTAAACACGCTAAACTATTGTCCTGTATCTCCTGCAGCGTTCGAGGGTGTGCTGGGTGTTTCCTGAACCTGTTTTTACCCCGGGGACGAATATCGGTACTGGCGTGCATGCCTGTTTCATACGGGAAGCCCGATGTACCTGCCTCGCCCCCACTTGAACCTCCGGTTCAAGGACGAAAGCACATTACGGCGCAGGCGGGAGATGCACCTAACACTTTCCCCGGTTAAAAAAATCCCCATGAACTACTGGCTAATGAAATCCGAACCCGACACGTTCGGGATTGACGACTTGCGCAACAAACCCGGACAAATTGAACCGTGGGACGGCGTGCGTAATTACCAAGCCAGAAACATGATGCGCGATGAGATGAAGCTGGGCGATCTGGCGTTCTTCTATCATTCCAACTGCGAACTGCCGGGCATTGTCGGCATCATGGAAATCGTCAAAGAAGGCTACCCCGATTGTTCCGCATTCGACCCCGGTGACAAGCATTTCGACCCGAAAAGCGATGCCGGACAACCGCGCTGGTTTAGGGTTGATGTCAAATACGTCAGCACACTGCCGCGCACCCTTTCCCTGAAAGAATTAAAAAACTGCCCAGAACTGGCGGATTTGGCGCTAGTCAGGCGCGGTAACCGCCTATCCATCATGCCGGTCAGTAAAGAACAGTGGGCGTTTATCCTGTCACTGTCTTGACACACGCCCCCTGCCAAAACAAAAAGATTCCGGGTTTTCTAAGCGCCAAGCGTAGACCGCTAGCGCCCACTGGTTTCTGCTGCTGACGGCAACATCGCCTTTCGTCTTGCTTTATCAACATAACGCCCTATAATTGCGCCCTGCTTTCAGGTTCCGGCGGGTTTTTCAGACCCAATGGTTAAACGGGAAGTCGGTCAGGTTAACGCCAAATCCGACGCTGCCCCCGCAACGGTAGATAAGTAAAAGCTTCATCGGGATGCCACTGTGCTGATGCATGGGAAGGTGATGATTCAGGCTGACGCCACTTATAAGCCCGGAGACCGGCCCGAAAGTTTAATTCGGTACAGCGGAGGGCTGTCTACGGAAGCGACAGCATCACTCCCATCAATCTCTCGTTTTCTTATGATCAGCCTTTTGCTGTGTAACTCACCTAGTATGCGCGGGCGGCGCAAGAGGACACATGCAAAAAATCATTTTCAGCTCATTATTATTAAGCAGTTTAAACAGCGTCGCAGAACAGGCGACGCAAGCCCTTCCCAACATGGTGGTCACGGCTACCCGCACTGAGACCGCTAAAAATCAGCTGTCCGCAGCCATGACCGTGTACACCCGCAAAGATATTGACCGTCTACAAGCCAAAACGCTACCGGAATTATTAAGCGGCAGCACCGGAATCGACATCGTGCAAAGCGGCGGCTACGGCAAAGACACCAATATTTATATGCGTGGCACCAATTCCGATCATGTTTTGGTATTAGTCGACGGCATTAAATTCGGTTCGGTGACCTCCGGCACCTCGCCGTTCCAGTTTATCCCACTCGATCAGGTCGAACGGGTGGAAATCATTCGCGGCCCGCAATCGAGCCTGTACGGTTCCGAAGCCATTGGCGGGGTTATCCAGATTTTTACCCGCAAAGGCAGTCAGGAAGATAAGCCCACGGTCACACTGGATGCGGGCGGCGGCAGTTATGACAGTTACCGCGTTGCCGGGACGGTCAGCGGCAAATGGCAAAACAGCTGGTACAGCCTGGGCTCATCGCAATTCGGTTCGCAAGGCTTTGACGCACGGCAGCCGACGCCGGGCAGATTCGGTGTTAACCAGCCGGACAAGGACGGCTATTTAAACACGGCAGTGAATGCGCGTTTAGGCCACCGTTTTGATAATAATGCTGAAGTTGAAGCATTTTTTATGCACGCCGAGGGCAAAACCGAATACGACGGCAATTTTCAGGACAAGACTGAATTTGTCAATCAAGTGGTCGGCATCACCGGCAGCATGGATATGCTTGATAACTGGCGTTCCATTTTGCGCTTTGGGCAAAGCCGCGACAATGCCGATAGCTTTGCGCCCGGCGGCGTATTTTCCAGCCAGTTTGACAGCACCCGCTGGAATGCCAGCTGGCTGAACGAAGTCGCTTTGTCGGATGCGCATCAACTGGTCATCGGCACTGATTACCGGCTTGATGAAGTGGACAGCACCGAAGCCTACCGGGAAAGTTCGCGCTATGATGCCGGTGTTTTCGCCGAATTACACAGCCGTTTTTTCGACGATCATTTTATCAACGCCTCACTGCGCGGCGACAAAAACGAAGCGTTTGGCGAACAAGTAACCGGCAATTTCGGCTGGCGTTATAACGCGGGTTACGGCATCAGCCCCTTCGCCAGTTTCGGCAATGCCTTTAAAGCGCCGACATTCAACCAGCTTTATTATCCGGGTTTTGGCAATCCTAATCTGAAAGCCGAACAATCCACTTCGTTTGAAGTGGGCGTCAGCGGCGACCATGAGATTCTGCAATGGGAGCTGCGCGCTTATCATACTAATATCGATAATTTGATTATTGCGGTCACCGACCCGACCACCTTTTTATCCAGCGCGGAAAATGTCGGCAAGGCGCAAATCGACGGCCTTGAAGCGGAAATCGGCACCCAAATTATGGGCTGGACTAACAAACTGAACATGAATCTGTTAAGCCCAAAAAACCGCGTGACCAATGCACGGCTGGCGCGGCGCGCGGAAAAAACAGTGTCCTACGATGTATCGCGCAGCTTTGGGCAGTTTGATGTCGGCGCCAAGGTGCTGGCTCAAGGCGACCGTTTTGATGATACACTGAACAAAACCAAGGTTGGCGGTTATGTCACCGTCGATTTACGCTCCACCTATCACCTGAATAAAAACTGGATGCTCAGCGCAAATTTAAATAATCTGCTGGACAAAAATTACCAGACTGTCAACACTTACAACAGCGCCGACAGGAACTTTTTTCTTTCTATCCATTACAACAACTAATCACTCATCTTTTGGAGGCAATATTATGAACATCAAACAATGGCTGCGCGCCGACTATTTACCCATCCCGCTGATCGCGCTGATGGCCTTAACCCGCTTTCATCATTTTGGCGATTTTTTGCATCTGCCCGATGCTTCATTGGCGGTTTTTTTCTTTGCCGGTTTTTACCGCAAAAAAGCCCTTTTGGTATTTTTAATGGCGCTGGCGGCGTTCATTGACTATGTCGCGATTGCCAACGGCACCAGCAGTTTTTGCGTATCGCCCGCTTATGTTTTCCTGGTTCCTACCTATGCCGCGATGTGGCTTGCCGGCCGTTATTGTTCAGCGTTTAACGCAGAAAAAATAAGTGCCTTATCACTGCAATTAGGCATTGCAGCCTTAGCCACATCAACTGCATTTGCGATTTCAAACGGCAGTTTTTATTGGCTGTCCGGGCGCTATACCGACTTATCCTGGGGACAATATATCGCCAGAGTCGCGCAGTATTACCCTTTATATGCCGGTTGCGCACTGCTTTATATCGTTGCAGGTTATGCCATTATGACCGCAGTCAAATCCTTGCCCACTGTCTCGGCAAGCCATAAAGAAGTCTAAATAGCGAGTACCCAGCAAAAAATAGAACACGGATAGCACAGATAAAACGGGTTTACACTGATTTTTAAAATACGTTGTGTTTTAATCAGCGATTATCTGTTTAATCCATGTAACCTAAAGCGCCTACTATTGGCACCCGTGTTCTATTTAATCATTTTTAAGGCTATCAACTTAACGCGGGACAGACCTTCCAGGTTTTACGACTGCCATGGATGGCGGAAGTGCTGGAGCCGTCGGGAGCGGCTCCAGTACGACTGCCATGGATGGCGGAAGTGCTGGAGCCGTCGGGAGCGGCTCCAGTA
>JAUXXQ010000084.1 GCA_030684815.1 Methylobacter sp.
CCGTTCACCGGCCCGCTGTCCCGGCGCAGCGCCAAGCATGCCGAAACCCTGCTCAACAGCCTGTTCACGTTTTTACTGCAACAACGCTACCTGCAGCACAACCCGCTGTCGGCCTTGCCCAAACTCAAGGACCCCGACGCCGGGTCGGCAATCGGCACCCACCGTGCCTTTACCCCGGCGCAGTGGGCGGCCATCACCACAGCCATCGAGGGCCTGGTGCGCGACAGCAGCGGCCAGGAGCGCCGCAAATGGCTCAGAACCCGGCTCACCTTGCATCTCGGTTATGCCACCGGCCTACGCCTGCACGAACTGGTTCAAGCCCGTATCGGTGACCTGGTCAGCCTCAACCGGGGCGAACACATCCAACATTGGCTCAAAGTGCTGGGCAAAGGCCAAAAACGCCGGCAGGTGCCGCTGCCGCCTGCGGTGTTCCGCTTCATCGGCCACACCTATCAACAACTGGCCGGGCAGGCGTTGCTGCGGCAAAACCCGGCCTTCCCGTTGCTGCCCGACCTGAATGACAACGGTAAGGCCGTGACCCCACTGGCCATCCATAAAGTGATGAAAGATTTCTTTGGCCTGGTGGCCGACCAGGCCCGAGCCGACAACCCGGAAACCGCCGCGCATTTGGCCAGGGCCAGCAGCCATTGGTTGCGCCATACCCACGGCACCGTGGCAGTTGACAGCGCGATCCCGCTGACTGCGGTGCGCGACAACATGGGCCACGCCAGCATCAGCACCACCTCGCATTATTTGCACAGCGACGCCGATGCCCGTTATGACGCCTTCCGGCATTTTGCCGAACCACCGCCAGTACATAACCCTGACTTAACCGCCGGCCATGCCGGTAACGAGAAGCCCTGATGCCCAAAATGACCAACACCTATGTCTTGGCCTACGCCTGCTGCGAGACCATCCTGAAAGAGCTCAGCCGCTTCCCGACCATTGACCTGATCCGCGAGCGCATTGGCGTCAACAGCCCTAACACCATCAAAAAGGCGATGAATGACTGGACCGAGGCTTTCGCCAAACAGTACATAGAACAGCAACATTCCGCCTTGGATTGCCCGGGGGTACCCAGCGTATTGACCGGAGCCCTGACCCAACTGTGGCAAACCACCGTGGCCGAAGCCCAACTCAATTATGCCGGACAGGCGGCCGCACTCCAGACCAAACTGGACCAGTTGCAACACACCGTTGACCAACAACAGGACGTACTGACAACTGCGGACCAGGCACTTACCCAGGCCGGATTGAAACAGGACGCGCTGTCCGCACAGATTGCCAGCCTGACGGCCGAGCAGACGGAACTGCAGGCAGAACTCTGCAACGCGCAGCAACG
>JAUXXQ010000098.1 GCA_030684815.1 Methylobacter sp.
GACTGCCTTTTCCACAATCGCTCACGACCAGTGCTCTTAACAAAAGCCGCATTGGGTGGTTTAGTCCCGACTTCTGGTCGCCGAAACTGAGAGACCTACTCTCATCTTTAATACAGCATGAAAGGCTTTCGCCTTTCTTCATGACACACTAGGGCGGATTCGCCGCTAGGCAATCCGCCACAACTTCGACCGGCTATCATCAGTATGGTGCGTGTGTGGCGGTTTGCTACGCGAAACCGCCTTACAGCGTTTAACCCCCCTAGTTTGGCGATCCCTGCGTTAATATCCAAAACGATAACGTTTAGCTATCCAGAACTTTATCTGAAATAATGGCCACCAAAATGGATGCTCAGGAAGTAAAATTCAAACAGATAGAACATGATGGTCAGTTTACCCTGATTAAATGGATGCTAGGTATCTTGATCGGTGGCGTCATGTCGATTATGGTTAGACTATTTTTCTGAAGAAATAAGCCCGTCTGGGCAACGCTTTTTTATCCACGCGAAACAATAACACTGCTAAACGGTGGGCAAAACCGCCTGCCCGTCTTGCCTGACTATACTCATCGATTAATGAGCCTGGTTTTCGGTTAGCCAATTTTATAACTGCTAGAGAATGGAGAAATTTTTAAAATGATAGATCAACCCCTAATACAACTACTGTTGTTACTCGGTTCGTCTGTGGCGGTCGTTGTGCTGTTTCAGAAGCTGCATGTTCCGTCGAGCATCGGTTATTTGTTGGTCGGTGTGTTATTTGGCGCCCATACGCCAGGTCCGGTCATTGAGGTTGAACAAATTCGGGAAGTTGCCGAATTCGGCATCGTTTTTCTGCTATTTACGATTGGTTTAAGTTTTTCATTACCGCAAATTCATGCCTTGCGCAGCCAGGTATTAGGCTTGGGAACCGGGCAGGTGGTGTTGACCACCGCCGTAATCGGAACGGCGAGTTGGTTGATTGGCTTGCCCCCTGCGACCGCTTTCGTGATTGGCGCGGTGTTCGCGCAATCCTCGACGACGATCATCAGCAAACAGCTTGCCGAACAAGGCGAGGAACACAGCAAACACGGGCGCTTAGGTGTCGCGATGTCGGTGTTTCAGGATGTCACGGCGGTGCCTTTCGTGGTCATCATTCCGGTATTGAGTGTGATCGATGGTGATGCCGGGGCGTTGTTCGAAGCATTGGGCTGGGCGATGGCCAAAGCGGTTATGGCTTTTTTGTTGGTATTCGTATTGGGGCGTTGGTTGTTGCGTCCATTGTTTCATACCGTTGCCGCGCGGCGATCGACCGAGCTTTTTACGCTGACCGTGCTTTTCGTCTCATTGCTGGCGGCATGGACGACCAGTGCATTAGGGCTTTCGATGGCATTCGGAGCATTTTTGGTCGGAATGATGCTCGGTGAAACCGAGTTTCGTCACCAAGTCGAATCAACAGTCCGGCCTTTTCGCGATGTGTTGATCGGTTTGTTTTTTGTCAGCATCGGCATGCTGTTCGATCCGGCCGCGATACCGCAAAATTGGCAATGGGCCTTGGTCGGCGTGACGGCAATGATGGTATCGAAGATCTTATTGGTCGCGCTGATTGTGCGCTGGTCGGGCCTTGACGGGCTGACAGCCTGGCGTACCGGATTTCTATTGGCGGTGGGCGGTGAATTCGGTTTTGCGCTGCTGGCGATCGCGCTCGACGTCAACACGATAACGGATCAGTTGGCGCAGATTGTTTTTACATCGGTGCTGTTTTCGATGATCATCGCGCCTTTTCTTATTCGCTACAATCATGCCTTGGCCGGATTGTTCGCACGAAAGGCAAAACTAAAGGCCGAGCCGGAAACATTTCCGGTCAGTCAAGATGTCGCGCAACAGCTTCGTGATCATGCCATTATTTGCGGTTACGGAAGAATAGGGCAAAGCGTCGGCCATTTTTTGGAAGAGGAAAAAATACCCTATGTTGCGGTCGATCTCGATTCGGCGAGGATCAAGGAAGCGCGCATTGCCGGAGAGCCGGTTTATTATGGAGATTCATCGGAACGGGATATTCTCGAAGCATTAGGACTTGATCACGCTAAGTTGCTAGTGATCAGCTATGACGACGTGTTAATTGCGAAAAAGATCCTTCATCATGTTCGTGCGTTGCGACCTGATTTGCCGGTTATGGTGCGGACACGCGATGAAAACCATGCCGACGAGTTAAGGCAGGCGGGAGCGACCGAGGTCGTGCCCGAAGTGCTTGAGGCGGGTCTAATGATTGCATCTCACGCCCTATTACTGATGAATGTGCCATTTAATCGCGTCGTGCGCCGCATGCAGCAGCAGCGGGCAGGCCGTTATCGCCTGTTGCGCGAACTCTATCGGGGCGAGGAAGTCTTTTCGGAAGATACAAATGTGCTGACCGCCGATAGTTTACGTTCTGTATTGATTCCGCCGAGTGCGCGTTCCATCGGTAAAAAACTGTCGTCGTTAGAGCTCAAAGGCGTAACGGTATCATCCTTGGTCAGGGAAAGGGGACGAGTACACAAACCACTCGATACCGTTATTTTTGAGGGCGATGTCGTCGTGTTGTTCGGATCGCCCGGCGATTTAGACTTCGCCGAAAGAATATTGCTCGGGTGAATGCGGGCATTTAGTCTATCGGCTTTAGTCCTTGCAATGCCTTGATGTGTTCACTGAGGCCCAAGGCCTTCTCAACATCGAGTTGTATCGCAATGCCGGTATCCAGGCTTTCGTCTAGTTTACCGGCTTCGGCAACCGCTTCCAGAACGCGGTCGGCGCGTCTTTCCTCGGCCAGAATCAGCACAACGGCTCTAGGATTTAATATTTCCAACCCGAAAATGCCGATAACCTTTTCAAGGCCTTGCCCTCGGGCTTGGTTGATGATTGTTGCGCCCGTTGCACCGGCATTTCTTGAAGCATCAAGAACTTGTTCGGTTTTGTCTTCATCGACAAAGACCATGATTAATTTGAAGCGCATAAATTTCCTCCATATATGATACTTATCATATTTCAGACCACAGGTTAAGATAGAGTGAGCCTAGTAACGTACCTACATGGCTGCTAAACGGTTGGGAAAACTGCCTGTCCACCTTACCTGACTTTTTGACCGACATCAATACCCACATAATTCATAATCCTTGCTCAAAAGGCGATAACGATAAAGCCAAGAAAAAGTCCGTTCGACAAATCCAGCGGCGAGGCAATAATTTAAATTCTGAAGTCCTGTAGGTCGGGTTAGCGCAACGTAATGCTGGTCGAGTCGCCCGAGGGAACTTCCCCCTCAGGCGCTCACAGAACCGTACGTGAGACTCTCGCCTCATACGGCTCTTCATGTCCCTTGCAAATTACCAAGTTTGCGTAAATCTTAAGTTCCTCCCATTTCTGGTTGACC
>JAUXXQ010000050.1 GCA_030684815.1 Methylobacter sp.
CAGATAAGTGGCTCTCGTTAATAGATTGTCGCTCGGCTTGGCCAAAATACGCTGCTGTTGTCATCTCGGTTTTTTGTAGGGTTGGAATAGGTGCTTATTTTACTCATTTTTTGGTATCTTGGTTTACGGAAAAGGCCTAAGCATGCCGAAGTAGACCTTCCAGGTTTTTACTGGAGCCGCTCCCGACGGCTCCAGCACTTCCGCCATCCATGGCAGTCGTAAAACCTGGAAGGTCTGTCCCGCGTTAAGTTGATAGCCACGGAAAGGAAAGAGTTGCGTCCTTGCTAAGGAATAAGCATGAAATAACTTAGGCAACTTTAAATTCAGATACCGTTCGCCCTGAGCCTGTCGAAGGTGAGCTTGCCCAAGTTATTTTGTGCGCGTTCCTAAATAATTTGTGTAGGTAGAGATAAGACTACCCAAGCGTAGCGTGTGGTAGCGTTTCCGGCAAATCCCTGAGCGCCGGAAACACCGGTTCTCGTCTATCGCTTGAACCGGCTTATTCCTGTCTACATTCCTACGTAGCCGTATTTAGAAAAGGTGTCTACTATCATTTTTCAATTAACACCACCGCCTGTACGGCAATGCCTTCTTTGCGGCCTTCAAAGCCCAGCTTTTCGGTGGTGGTGGCTTTGACGTTAATGCAATCAATATCCACCTGCACGTCATCGGCGATATTGCGGCACATCGCGGCGGTGTGCGGCGACATCTTAGGCGCTTGGGCAATGATGGTGATGTCGGCATTAACCAGCTTATAGCCTTTGTCTTGTACGATACGGTAGACATGGCGCAATAAAAACCGGCTGTCGGCACCTTTAAATTCAGGGTCGGTATCGGGAAAATGCTTGCCGATGTCGCCCAAAGCCGCCGCGCCCAGTATCGCATCGCATAAGGCATGCAACACCACGTCACCGTCGGAATGCGCCTCCAAGCCCTGTTCGTAAGGGATTGTCACGCCGCCTAGTATCACCTCGCCGCCGTCTTTGAAACGGTGTACATCGTAGCCTTGACCTATTCTAATCATTGTTGCTCCATATAAAATTGCGCCAGCGCCAGGTCTTCCGGGCGGGTGATTTTGATATTATCGGGACGGCCTTCGACGATTTTCGGCTGCAAACCTTGCAATTCCAAGGCGCTGGCGTCGTCGGTGATGGCCGGATTGCCCTGGCTTTGTTCCAGTGCTGCTTTTAACATGCCATAACGAAACATTTGCGGTGTTAAGGCTCGCCATATATGGCTTCTGTCCAGCGTTCCGGTAATGGCATGGCCTTGTACCTGTTTTAAAGTGTCGGGCGACGCCAACGCCAGAATGCCGCCTACGTCATCGTTAATCAGGGAATCAATCAGGTAATGAATATCGCCCGCAGTAATGCACGGTCTGGCCGCATCATGCACCAAAACCCAATCGTCATCGGATGCCTGTTTCCTTATAGTTTTTAACCCTGAAAGCACCGAATCGGCGCGTTCTTTGCCGCCGGGCGCAGTGATGATAAGTTGATGTTGCGATACGGCCAGATCAGGCCAGTAAGGGTCTTCTTCGGACACTGCAACCGCAATGGCGGTAAAAACGTCAGCCTGCAGCAAGCGCAACAGCGTATGTTCTATGACCGTTTTTCCGGCGAGTTCCAGATATTGTTTGGGTCGGTCGGCCTGCATACGTTTGCCGACACCGGCAGCGGGGACAATGGCAAAGAATTTTGTTGAAGGGGTCATTGGTAAAAAAAAGGGTGTAATGTTTTTAGACCACTTTATAAGTGCGTTGATATTTTTGTGTAAACATTTTTTCAGCACATCTTTCGACAGTGAATGGTCGAATTAAAATCCGCATTAACTATGCTGCATCACGAAACAAGTCCTTCCAGCTTTGTTAACCAACCATCAAATCCTGAGCACATATCTCGCATTTTTGCTAAACCAATCTGTTTTGCAATATTTGGCCCATGCGTGGTTTTTCTATAATTCGTAGACTTTTCTAAACGCTTTGATGGTGCTGTTTCTGGAGAATCGTTCACTTTTTCAGGATTATGGTTAAAAGCTACCAAAATGTCGGTAGCCCAGGCATTAAGCGATTCATCCTGTAATACTGCGGCTATAGTCTCTGGAGATGAAAATAACAACCCTTCAAATTCATACATTTGAATATAAGGGATGAGGTTTTCTCTTAATCCTTCTTTGACTGACTCCTTGATTTTAGACTCCAAAGTCGTTTTAGTTTCGCCTTCAACTTTGCGTTTGAAGCCATAAAAATCATAGAAAGTACTGACATAATCAAAACTATAAGCCAGGTTCTCTAGCTCATGTTTTACACGGTCAACGCTTACATTTCCATTGATTGAAACCGGAGTCACATATATTCCTTTTTGAGCTAAATATGGCACCAGTACAGCTTTGATAAAGCGCTCTTCAGTCGTCCCCTCCACAGAAATACCTAGCCTTACCATTCAGGACGACCTCCGATCAGATTTTTCGACCAAATATCACCCATCCCAAAATCTTCAAGCCAATGTTCAAGAGCTTTTTTATCCGGCCTTTTAAAAGCTGAGATACCTTTTACTTGATCAACCACAATAAAATCTTCGGACTCAAACTGATTGGCAAAGGCTACTGATTGCGTCGAACAAATGACTTGGTTTGTCTTTGAGGCTGTTTTGATGATTTCAGCAAGCACATTCAGGGCAGCAGGATGCAAACCAAGCTCCGGTTCATCAAGCACAATAGTTTTTGGTCGAGACCATTCAGGCTGAAGAAATAATACGGCCATACAAATGAAACGAGCCGTACCATCCGAAAGCTGATTCGCTGAAAAAGGCGTGTCATGATCACGATGGATCCACCTCAATAACAGGGATTCATCTCCTTTCTCACCCCTTGGCTCAATGTGGAAGTCATGGAAAAAAGGGGCGACAGTTTTGATTGTTGAAATTATCTCCTGATAAATAGCTTGTTCATAATCTCTCAGATACAGGAGAAATGGCGCTAGATTACTGGCATCAGAATCAAGCAATACACTTGAATCCAGTCGTTGAGCCTGTTTAAATCCAGCTGTGGGGCTGGTATCGTGAAAATGATAGACCCTGCATTTTTGCATATATTCTCGGGTATATTCTCGTATAGAGCCGCTAGCTGACTCCGATCCTGGTAGCAGGCCGCTTTCTCCCAATTTACCTTTGATTGGCCACGTTTTGCTTGACGTTGCCACTGTGCAATATTCGGCATCAAACACCAGTGTGTCGTTGGTTTCACCATGCACGAATTCTACGTGATAACCATTAATTCCTATTTCAACATCAATGATAATTCTTGGAGTGCTTTTTGAGCCAAAGTGGAAGAACGTGTTTGCATAACCCTGCCTCTCAGCATAAGTCTGCAACTTTCCTTCGGATAGATTTTTTAAAAAAGTAAACAGCGAAATAAAATTCGACTTGCCGGATCCATTTGCGCCAATAAGAATATTTATTGGGTTCATCTTCAAATCAAGATTTTTTATTGATTTAAACCCTTTAAGTTTAATTTGATGAAGATGTGTATTCTGCGGCTCGGACATTGGTTTTTATAATAATTAACGCGTTTTCAGGAAAGATTGATGCATTTTTCGTTCTTAGCCTTTCACCTAATCACTCCAACACATGAAAAAACGTTTCATCTTCCTTAATCATGCCTAATTCATCCCTGGCTCGTTCCTCAATGGCTTCCTGGCCTTTTCTTAAATCCAGCACTTCGGCATAGAGCGCTTCGTTGCGCTGCCTTTTTTCTTCAACCTGTTTTTGCAGGACATCAAGGCGCTGTTGATAAGCCTCAATTTCGGCAACACTGCCA
This sequence comes from Methylobacter sp., assembly GCA_030684815.1. Lineage (GTDB taxonomy): Bacteria > Pseudomonadota > Gammaproteobacteria > Methylococcales > Methylomonadaceae > Methylobacter_A. The sequence continues at coordinate 3,817 of JAUXXQ010000050.1, forward strand.
TCGCCCAGCCATATCCGATATTGGAGATGAACAATTAACAAAATGATGATGGCGATGATGATTTTCATAAACGAAACTCAAGAATAAGGCCCAGGGCTTTTGCCCTGAGCCTTGCGCTTGTTTTTTTTACAGCATTCTAAACGCGCTACGACCTGCATAAACCGCCAACTCGCCTAATTCTTCTTCGATTTTCATCAGGCGGTTGTATTTGGCGATACGATCAGAACGGCTTAAAGAACCGGTTTTGATTTGGCCGGTGCCGGTTGCCACAGCCAAGTCGGCAATGGTGGTATCTTCGGTTTCGCCTGAACGGTGCGATACGACAGCGGTGTAGCCTGCCGCATGAGCGGTGTTAATCGCGTTCAATGTTTCAGTCAAGGTACCGATTTGGTTGACTTTAATCAGGATTGAGTTGGCAATGCCTTTGTCAATGCCTTCTTTCAAGGTAACCGGGTTGGTTACGAATAAATCATCGCCAACCAATTGGATTTTATTGCCCAATTTTTCGGTTTGATCTTTCCAGCCCGCCCAATCGTTTTGATCCAAGCCGTCTTCGATAGAAATAATCGGGTATTTTTCCACCCAAGCCGCCAAAAAGTCGTTCATTTCAATTGAAGTAAAGCTTCTGTTTTCCGCAGACAACACATATTTGCCGTCTTTGTAGTATTCGGAAGCTGCTGCGTCCATGCCCAAGAAAATATCAATGCCAGCTTTGTAACCGGCTTTTTCAATCGCTTCCAGAATGACTTCAATGGCTTCTTCGTTAGAAGATAAATTCGGTGCAAAACCGCCTTCATCGCCCACTGTCGTTGCCAAACCGCGACTTTTTAATACTTTCGCCAAGTTGTGGAACACTTCCGCGCCGTAACGGATCGCTTCACGGAAAGTCGGTGCGCCGACCGGCAAAATCATGAATTCTTGCAGGTCAACGCTGTTGTCCGCATGTGAACCGCCGTTGATGATGTTCATCATCGGTACCGGCATGATGAATTTGCCGCTGGTGTTCAAATGACGGTATAACGGTACACCCGCTTCTTTAGCGGCTGCATGGGCCGCCGCCATCGATACCGCTAAAATGGCATTGGCGCCTAAACGGCCTTTGTTTTCAGTGCCGTCCAGTGCGATCATTTTGTTGTCGATGCCGGCTTGGTCGGCAACATCCATGCCCACGATAGCCGCACGAAGTTCAGTATTAACATTTTTAACTGCAGTTAATACGCCTTTTCCCAAATAACGGCCTTTATCGCCGTCGCGCAATTCGATGGCTTCGCGCTCGCCGGTTGAGGCGCCGGATGGCACCATGGCGCTACCGATCACGCCGGACGCCAAAATCACGTCCGCTTCCAGAGTCGGGTTGCCGCGTGAGTCTAAAATTTCTCTTGCTTTAATATCAACGATTTTAGTCATAATTTTTCTTTGGTTTAGGTTAAAAAATAAATAAGGGTTCAACTACACATCTTTAAATAGCGTCGGTAAATCAAGCGCTAAATCTGGGAATAAATAAGGCGTCGCCACATCGTCCCCGGCATAGTTATTATGCAACTGATAGTGCCGGGTTTGTTCATTTAAAACAAATTGCTGTATGACTTCTTCGTAAGGGAAAATCAGCCAATATTCGGTTACGCCGCTTTCGGCATACAGCTCATGTTTAATTTTGACCTCTTTTTTTGAATTGCCTTTAGACAATATTTCAATAATCCAATCCGGCGCGCCGTTACAGCCTTGCTCGTCCAACTTTTCTTTATCGCAAATGACGCAAATATCGGGCTGGACGACGGTGGTGATGTCTTTATTGGCTAATAATGATTTGGCTCGGTCGTATAAGCGGACATCAAATGGCGCTGAAAAAGCACTGCAGTGTTTACGCTCAAAATAGTTAAATAACACACCACTGAGTTGCCAGGAAATACGCTGATGTTTCACATTCGGCGCGGGCGACATTAACTGGATTTTGCCTTTAATCAGTTCCACCGCCTCATTCAACCGCCACGTCAGATAATCCGCATAGCTATAGCTTGCGCTTAAATCGAGCTGTGATAACCGGGTAATGTGCGCCATAACTTTATAAAGTCGTTTCGATCAAGGCCTGCGCTTTGACAGCCTGATCGATAATGGCCAAGGTTTCCAACAGTTCGCGCATACGGTGCAAAGGCCAGGAGTTAGGGCCATCGCTTTTCGCTTCCGCTGGATTCGGATGCGTTTCCATGAAAATGCCTGCAATACCGACCGCAACAGCGGCTCTGGCTAACACCGGCACAAATTCGCGCTGTCCGCCGGATACCGTGCCTTGTCCGCCGGGCAATTGCACCGAGTGCGTCGCATCGAAAACGACCGGGCAACCGGTGTCGCGCATGACAGCTAACGAGCGCATATCGGACACCAAGTTGTTGTAGCCGAACGACACGCCGCGTTCGCAAACCATAATCTGCTGATTGCCGGTTGCTTTGGCTTTATTGGCGACATGCACCATATCCCACGGTGCCAAAAACTGGCCTTTTTTGATATTCACCGGAATACCCTGCGCGGCAACCTGCTGAATAAAATTGGTTTGCCGACATAAAAATGCAGGCGTTTGCATCACGTCGACAACCGAAGCCACTTCAGCCAGCGGCGTGTCTTCATGCACGTCAGTCAGCACCGGCACGCCGATCTGTTGCTTAACTTTTTCCAGTATTTTAAGCCCGCCCTCGACACCGGGGCCGCGATAACTTTCGTGCGAGGAGCGGTTAGCTTTATCAAACGACGATTTGTAAATAAACGGAATGTTCAATGCCGTTGTCAGTTCTTTTAACGCACCTGCTGTGTCCAGCGCCAATTGCTCGCTTTCGATAACGCAAGGGCCGGCTATTAAAAAAAACGGCTGGTCTAAGCCCGCTTCAAAATTGCATAATTTCATCAATATTCTCGTTTTTATTTAATCGGCAATAAGTTTGCCAGTAATGTTTCAGGGGCAATATCTTGTTCATGAGGCCAGGTAATTGCGCCGAATAAAATATCAACTTGATTGAAATAATGTATGTCTTTTAACTCACAAAAGACGCCCTTATCCAAATAAGGTTTTACATCAAAAACGCCGCAGCGTCCGTCTTCAACTTCAACATAGAGTTGATAATCGGCCAGCGGTTTAACCGTTTTAACATCCCAATACATAACGTTATAACGGGTTAATTTTATAGGGTTTTTCACCACTAATGGCTATCTCCCAATCAGCTATTAGTTCATCACGATGTAACTCAATCCAAGCTTGTACAAGGCGCAACTGTTTACGTGGCAGCTGTCCCGCTAAAATCTCACCCTCGTCGATAGACATTGAAGCCTCAAACTCTGCATATTTGGCATGAATATGCGGGGTGTTATGATGCTGATTATCCATAAGATACAAGCGAATAATAATCCCGTAAAACATGGAAATAATAGGCATTGTGTTCCTGTTCTGATTGTTTTCAATTGATGAACTATAAAAACCAGATGCTACTCAACATAAGCACGCTTAAATCTACACGGTACTTTTTTTGTGTTCACATGCCGCGACAACAAACCCTGAAAACAACGGATGGCCTTTTCTTGGCGTAGAGGTAAATTCCGGATGGAATTGGCAGGCCAGAAACCACGGATGATCCGCTATTTCTATCACTTCGACCAAACGCCCATCAATCGACTTACCGGAAAAGCGCATTCCGGCCTGTTCCAGCTTTTCCAGATATTGGCTGTTAAATTCGTAACGATGACGGTGACGTTCGGTAATGACGTCTTTCTGATACATTTGGAACGCCAGAGAATCGGACTGTAAGCGGCATTGCTGTCCGCCCAGGCGCATTGAACCGCCTAAATCAGATTCCTCATCACGGGTTTCCAGCTGGCCGTCTTGTGCCATCCATTCGGTAATCAGGCCAATCACCGGATGCGGCGATTTCGGTAAAAACTCAGTGCTGTGCGCGCCTTCGAGTCCAGCCACATCGCGGGCAAATTCAATGACCGCAACCTGCATCCCTAAGCAAATGCCCAAATAAGGGATTTTGTTTTCCCGTGCATATTTAACGGTGGCAATTTTGCCTTCGACACCGCGTTCGCCAAAACCGCCTGGCACCAAAATGGCATCGACGTCTTTTAATCTTGCAACGCCTTCATCTTCTATGGTTTCCGAATCGATATAGACGATGTTGACCTTGGTGCGGGTGCGGATACCGGCGTGAATCAAGGCTTCGTTCAGCGATTTGTAGGCATCGGAATGGTCGACATATTTGCCGACGATAGCGATAGTCGCTTCGTTGTCGGAATGCTCCAGCGCATCGACCACCGCTTCCCACTCGGACAAATTAGCAGGCGGCACATCCAGCCGTAGTTTGTTGACGACAAAATCATCCAAACCTTGCTCATGCAACAATAACGGAATTTGGTAAATTGACTTAGCATCAACCGCAGAAATAACCGCCTTTTCTTCAACATTGGTGAACAAGGCAATTTTATGGCGTTCACTGTGCGGTATCGGTTGCTCGGAACGGCAAATCAAAATATCCGGCTGAATGCCGATGCTGCGCAATTCTTTGACCGAATGCTGGGTTGGCTTGGTTTTTATTTCACCGGCGGAACGGATATACGGCACCAAGGTCAGATGAATAAACAAGGAGCGTTCCGCGCCCAATTCAAAACGCATTTGCCGAATCGCTTCCAAAAACGGTAATGATTCAATATCGCCCACCGTGCCGCCCACTTCAATCAGCGCAACATCGACTGCGCCCTGATTAACCCGGCCGCTGATGTCGATACAATCATCGGCGCTTTCATAGACACGGCGTTTAATTTCATCGGTAATATGCGGGATCACCTGAACCGTTGCGCCCAAATAGTCGCCTTTACGCTCTTTGCGCAACACACTTTCGTAGACTTGACCGGTTGAAAAACTGTTCTTTTTGGTCATCACGGTTTTGATAAAGCGTTCGTAATGGCCTAAATCGAGATCGGTTTCGGTGCCGTCTTCCGTGACAAATACCTCGCCATGCTGAAACGGGCTCATCGTGCCCGGATCGACATTGATGTAAGGGTCAAGTTTGGTCATGGTGACTTTGAGCCCGCGCGACTCAAGAATTGCAGCCAACGAAGAAGCGGCAATACCTTTGCCGAGAGACGAAACAACGCCGCCGGTAATGAAAATGTATTTTGTCATGTAGGATTTTTAGTGCATAGAATGGGGTCTAAAACCCACCCTAATGGCTTTGATGAGGTTAGATAAAACCGGGCTATTTTAATCGACAATGCAAAATTCGTCATGGTCTTTTGGCGTTATATTTTTAGCGTTGCAGCAATAGCTTGATACAGCCCTGTGTTTTTTCACTATAAAACGCCGCACTGATATAAAGGTCGCCAACTGCAGCCAGTACATCATTTAGATAAATCAACGGGATAGCATCTCTTTGCCACGGCGGGATGGCCGCTTCCTGAAACAGGTTTTTCAATGTATGACGGCCTTGCCGCTCCGGCAGACTGATAAGCTCGCCGCCGCTACGAAATTTAATCTCAACCTTGGCCTGTTGCCATTGCTCAAGCAGTATGCCCGTCGATGACGGTACGCAAGACAACACTTGATTGCCGGCGAGGGTTATCGACGTTTGCCCGGCGGGCCATACACAACTTTGCGGTGTTTCTTGTGCGGATGGCGGCAAACAATAGAGCTTATCGCGGTAACGTCGAATCGTGTAGCCTTGCCCCGATAACATAGGGTCGCGCTGTTCATCAGCGCCGATAACTTGAGTCAAAATTCGCCCGATAACGGCTTGTGACGGCATTTTTAAACCTAAATGCCGGAACCAATGCCGGAGAATAAGCTGTTGCAATTGCAGCCGATGGGCGGTAAGCAGGCTGATGCTTAACGTCTTGTCCGCCGGATTAAAAACCGCATCGAATAATTCATTGGCGACTTCCTCGACCAGCCGTTGCGCCTCCGCGCAATGCCTGGCCGAACGCGCCACGGTTTTATCGACAGCAGGCCAGCGTTGCTTGAGTTGCGGCAACAGCGCATTGCGCAAAAAATTGCGGTCGTAAGCGTTGCTTTGATTGCTGGGGTCTTCAACCCAGTTTAATTGGTGCGTTTCGGCGTAATCGCTAATCGCCTGTTTGGGCGTGTTTAACAACGGCCTGAGCATCACGCCTGCACCAAAAACAGCCTGTTCCGGCATCCCCGAAAGCCCGCGTAAACCGCTGCCGCGAAACAATTGCAGCAGCACCGTTTCCAGCTGATCATCCTGATGCTGGGCCAGCAGCAACACATCATTGCATTGGATCAAGGATTTTAAAGCCGCATAACGGGCATTTCTGGCTGCTTCTTCAGGGCTTTCGCCCGGCATGGGCTTGGCGTTAACGCGTAATGTTAAAAAGTCGACATTCAGATTTTTAGCCGTTTTTTCGCAGTGAATGGCCCAAGCATCGGCTTCCTCCTGTAAACCGTGATGTATGTAAACTGCAGTCAACCGGCCTTGCAGCCGGGCGATTGACGCACAAACATGCAGTAAGACATGGGAATCGACGCCGCCGCTGTAACCGACGAAAAACCGCTGGCGGGCATCGCCAATATCGAATTTGACAATGTACTCTTCACAAAAATCCAAGCTTTTCGCCAACGCCTTATTTCGCAGCTTCCTCAAAAACCCCGAAATCCATAATCCGCTGATAACGCCTTTCCAGCAATTTATCAATAGGTTGGTGCATTAAATCGGTCATGTGCCGAACCAAAGCGTCTTTCAAATTAAACGCGGTGGTTTTAAAATCCCGATGCCCGCCGCCTAAAGGCTCCCGAACGACTTCATCCAAAAAGCCCTGCTCACGGATACGGTCTGAGGTGATGCCCATTGCCTCAGCCGCCAACTGCGATTTATCCGCGCTTTTCCATAAAATCGAGGCGCAGCCTTCAGGTGAAATCACCGAATAAGTGCTGTATTCCAGCATAATCAAACGGTCGCCGACACCGATGGCCAACGCGCCGCCGGAACCGCCTTCACCGATAATAGTGCAGATAATCGGCGTTTTCAGCTTGGCCATTTCAAATAGGTTTCTGGCAATCGCCTCACTCTGTCCGCGCTCTTCGGCACCGATGCCGGGATAGGCCCCCGGTGTGTCAATCAGGCAAATAACCGGCATTTTAAAACGCTCAGCCATTTTCATCATGCGTAAGGCTTTACGATAGCCTTCCGGGCGCGGCATACCGAAATTGCGGTAAATTTTTTCCTTGGTATCGCGGCCTTTTTGATGGCCGATCACCATTACCGGCTGGCCGTCGAGGCGCGCCAAACCGCAAATAATTGCCGGATCATCGGCATAAGCCCGGTCGCCATGCAACTCATGGAAATCGGTAAAAATATGCTCGACATAATCGAGCGTATAAGGCCGCCCCGGATGCCGGGACAACTGGGAAATTTGCCAATCGGACAGGTCGGTAAAAATCGACTCAGTCAGCGCCTGGCTGCGTTCTTCCAGCTGCTTGAGCGCATCGGAAATATTAATGTTATTGTCGAACTGCACATTGCGGAGTTCTTCAATTTTCGCTTCTAGTTCGGCGATAGGTTGTTCGAAATCGAGAAATTTTAAGTCCATGGAGTCCTGGCCTGGGGAGTTATGACAATGACGGGGGATTTTATAGAAATTCGCTAATTTATTCTAATTGGCATCTTCCCCCAGCTAAAGTTAGCAAGGGCTGATTTTAACACTTTGGGAAGATTTAGCACTATGGGAAATATGAAACTGAGCGGCTTACATTGCTCGAGGATAAAGGTAGCCATCAGATCATTGCAGGGCATGTATAACGATGAATGCTGCGGTGTGGGAGCGGCAGGGACGCAATAATTATTCACCTTTGAAAGTTTCGTGAAAGTGCCTTGTGCACAGATTGTGCTATAAAGCTCGCTGATGTCGCCTGGAGATGCTTGGTTTAGCCATTTTCGGCGCGTGTGTTAGGTTAATGGGCAAGGATAATATGGCGAAAAATAAAGAGCGGAGAGTTTTTTTCCGGGTTTACGATGACGTTAATCTGTCTTATGAAAAAGTAGCAGAACAACGACCGGCTGACGCGTATTTAGATTCTGACAATAGTTCGCAGCCTGCTGCGTTGGCAACCGATCTGCAGGCTATTTATGATGTGGACATTGGGCCGGCCGGCCTCGCTTTTAATTGTAATGAAGCGTTGCAAGCAGGCGATAATTTGCGGGTTAAAATGTTGCCACTAGCCAACAGGCCGGTCATCGCCACTGGTGCTACAGTGGTTTATTGTAACAGCAACGGGGTTGGCGAAGAACAGTACCCTTATCGGGTTGGCGTTAAGTTTGTTGATATGGCCGATGCAGACCGGGCAGGGTTGCTTGACTATGTGGACAGGCGCCGTGCGCAACAAAAGCGGGTTAAATGGGTTGCCTTGGCCGCCGCCATTGCTGTCATCGCCGCACCCGATGTGGTGTTTGACCTGTTAACCGGTTTGCTGGGTTTCTTGTTTGAGCGTTTTTTGGATTTCATCCATATCGCTTTTGAGTTTATTCATATCGCCTTTGAATTTATCGAGAGCGCCCTTGATCATCTTGTCGAACATCTTTTCCATACCACCGTTCAGCAAACCCAAGTCATTGTCTTTTATACGCTGGTGTTTTTGTTCCTGGCTGGGCTTTATTTCCTGGGGCGGAAACTGCTGGCTTTTTGCCGGGAATTTTGCGGACAATGCAGAAAAAAACAGCTTAGTTACTGGTCACGTAAAAAAACAAATTTGCGGCGGTATTGGCGTAGGCAACAGTTGTTGGAAAAAATAAAGTTGATTGTAATAGTCGTCGCTTTTATTTCGTGTTACCTGCTTTTTGCGATGTAGTGGATTCACAGAAGATTGGTTAAAAATTTGAAAAAAGGCTGCTTTAACCTACAATCATGGCATCTTAAAAACATAAAAATGGATAAAGCTTAAACTTTATGTATAACAAGCAAACTGCCCGTATTCTTATTGTCGATGACGAACCGGTCAATCTGAAACTATTGAATAAAATGCTGTCTGCTCAGGGGTATGGTGATCTAGTCTTGGTACAGGACTCAAGGCTGGTAGTCGATGTTTATCTGCAGCAACGCACCGACCTGATTTTATTGGACATTAACATGCCGCATTTGGACGGCTTTGCAGTTATGGAGCAACTCAAGCTGCTTAATGACCCTTTATTGCCGCCAGTGGTGATACTCACCGCGCAGCATAGCCAGGATTTCTTGTTGCGTGCGCTCAATTGCGGCGCACGCGATTTTATCACCAAGCCGTTCGACCGTAACGAACTGTTGGCGCGGGTACGCAACATGCTCGATGCGCAGTTGGCGCACCGCATGGTTTATGAGCAAAAAGACGTGCTTGATGAAATGGTGCGGGCGCGTACCGATGAATTGCGCCGCACCCGCTTACAGGTGGTGCAGCGGCTCGGGCGTGCCGCCGAATATCGCGACAACGAAACCGGCAACCACATCCTGCGTATGAGCCATATTTCGGCTTTACTGGCCAAATCCGTCGGCTGGAATGAACCTGATTGCGAATTGATGCTCCATGCCAGCCCGATGCACGACATCGGCAAGATCGGCATCCCCGACCATATCTTGCTCAAGCCCGGCAGCTTTGAACCCGAAGAATGGGAAATCATGAAAACCCATGCACTTATTGGGGCAAATATCCTTGAAGGCGATGATTCCGATTTGATGCGTTGCGCCCGCGAAATTGCGCTGAGTCATCATGAAAAATGGGACGGCAGCGGTTATCCTTACGGTCTGTCCGGCGAGGCGATTCCATTGGCGGGGCGTATTGCCGCGCTGGCCGATGTGTTCGATGCGCTGACTTCGGAGCGGCCTTACAAAAAAGCCTGGACGATTGAAGCAGCGGTGGATTTGATTAAGAAAAATAGCGGCAGTCATTTTGATCCTGCTCTGGTGGCGGCCTTTTTGCAGCAGTTGCCAGAAATATTGAAAATTCGTGAGCGTTTTTCCGAGCCTGAGTGCGGTTGATTTTGGGTAGTGGGTTAAATTGGGTGTTTGGAGTACAAGCCTCGGCTTGTACGGGTGAAAACTAGGCGGGACGGGGTTTGCAACCCCGTCCCTAACGTTTCTACAATGCTTAAACTTCATGGCTATATTTAATCCACGCTAAACGTTTCGGACGGGGCAACATGCCCCGTCCGGCGTTGGGTGGGGGGGGTGTGTAAACTTACCCTAACCTGTTATTAATGAAAAATTACGACAACTGACCGTTATGGATCAATCCGCTGATTTATTGAGCAGTGTGCTCGATGCTGCCACCGAAGTATCTATCGTTGCCACCGATGCGCAAGGTGTCATTACCGTGTTTAATCGCGGTGCCGAACTCTTTTTAGGTTATCGCGCCGATGAGGTCGTCGGTAAACAAAGCCCAGCCTTGTTTCATCTCGCCTCCGAAGTCGCCGCCCGAAGCGCCAAGCTATCTCAGGAATACGGCGTAGCGATTGAGGGGTTCCGCGTTTTTGTCCATAACCCCGAACTGTATGGCCGCGAACATCGGCAATGGACTTATGTGTGCAAGGACGGCCATCATATCCAGGTGTCGCTGATTGTTACCGCGATGCGTTCGGCGGACGGCACGATTACCGGTTATCTGGGTATCGGCCATGACATCACCAAAGAAATCCGGGTGCATAAGGCGGTTAAGGAATTCAAGAATATGCTCAATCAAGCTTACGATTGCATCTTCATGTTCCGCGCCGATACGCTGGGTTTTACCTATGTGAATCGGGGCGCTACGCTGCAACTGGGCTACAGTTGCGACGAGTTGTTGCAGATGAGCCCGCTGGACATTAAGCCGGAATTTAACGAGGCCGATTTTCGCCAGCGTTTGCAGCCGCTGTTAGAAGGTACGAAAACATCGGTCGTTTTTGAGACGGTTCATCGGCATAAACAGGGACACACGATACCGGTAGAAGTGTCTATACAGCTGGTGTCGGAGCCTGAACATGAACCGCTGTTTGTCAACGTGGTGCGCGACATTACCGAGCGTAAGGCCGTTGAACAGGCGTTGCAGGAGAATCTCCAACACACCCAGGCTATCCTCAATAACGTTATTGACGGCATCATTACCATTGATAATCGGGGCATCGTTCAATCGTTCAACCGTGCCGGAGAAGCTATCTTCGGCTACACGGCGGACGAAGTTATTGGCAAAAACGTCAATATACTGATGCCGGAGCCGTATCACAGCGAACACGACGGCTATCTGCAGAATTATCATACGACCGGCATACAGCGCATTATCGGCAGTGGCCGTGAGGTCGAAGGCTTGCGTAAAGACGGCACGGTATTTCCGATGGATTTGGCCGTGTCGCGTAGCATTCATAATGGACAGCCGTTGTTTATCGGTCTGGTGCGCGACATTACCGAGCGCAAGGCCGTTGAACAGGCGTTGCAGGAGAATCTCCAACACACCCAGGCTATCCTCAATAACGTTATTGACGGCATCATTACCATTGATAATCGAGGCATCGTTCAATCGTTCAACCGTGCCGGAGAAGCTATCTTCGGCTACACGGCGGACGAGGTTATTGGCAAAAACGTCAATATACTGATGCCGGAGCCGTATCACAGCGAACACGACGGCTATCTGCAGAATTATCATGCGACCGGCATACAGCGCATTATCGGCAGTGGCCGTGAGGTCGAAGGCTTGCGTAAAGACGGCACGGTATTTCCGATGGATTTGGCTGTGTCGCGTAGCATTCATAATGGACAGCCGTTGTTTATCGGCCTGGTGCGCGACATTACCGAACGCAAACGAGTCGATCAGATGAAGGTCGAGTTTGTGTCGACGGTCAGCCATGAGTTGCGCACACCGCTCACCTCCATCAGCGGCGCCTTGGGTTTAGTGATTGGCGGTGCGCTCGGCGAGTTGCCGGCGTCGGTGAAACAGATGCTGGATATTGCTTATAAAAACAGCAAACGTCTGGCTCTGCTGATTAACGACCTGTTGGATATGGAAAAACTGCTGGCCGGTAAAATGCACCTGGATTTGCAAACTCAAGCGTTGATGCCGCTGGTGGAGGAAACGCTTGAGTCTGTGCAGGCCTATGGTGAGCAATATCAGGTGGTGTTCAATTTGGTCGAACGCGCTGATGATGTTCAGGTGCGGGTTGATGCTGGGCGTCTGCAACAGGTACTCACTAATTTTCTGTCCAATGCCGCCAAGTTTTCACCCGCTGGCGCTGAAGTAAAAATCGCCGTGCGGCGGCACAAAAATGTGCTTCATCTTGAAGTTATTGACCAAGGCCCCGGCATTCCCGCCGAATTTCATGGCCGTATTTTCCAGAAATTTTCCCAGGCCGATGCCTCGGATACCCGGCAAAAAGGCGGCACCGGTTTGGGCTTGGCGATCAGCAAGGAGCTGATTGAGCGCATGAATGGCTTGATAGGCTTTGATTCCGAAGAAGGGCAGGGCGCACGTTTTTATCTGCAATTGCCGGTGGTACAAGCCCAGGATATTGTGCCGACTTCGGTTGACCCGTTAATTTTGGGCGCTGAGCGTTTGCTGGTGGTGGAAGACGATCCCGACATTGCCACCTTGTTGTCGATGATGTTGCGCCGGGCGGGTTATCAGGTGGATGTGGCCGACACTGGCGAGTTGGCGCTTAATTATCTTGCCCGCAATGAATACGCGGCGATGACGCTGGATTTGATGTTGCCGGATCAAAGCGGTATCGCCTTAATGCGGCAGATCCGTAGTCAGGCAGAGACCGAGGGCTTGCCGATTATTGTGGTGTCGGCGTTTACCGAGGGCGGCAAACTGGCGATTAACGGCGATTTTAGTGTTGTCGATTGGATAGACAAACCATTTGATGAAGAGCGCTTGACAGCGGCAGTGTTGCGGGCTTTGCCGGTGCTGCCGACGCTTAAGCCACGGGTTTTGCATGTCGAAGATGATGTTGATCTGCATTATATCCTTGCAACCTTGGGCCGTGATTTGGCCGATTTCGAGGTCGCCCATAATTTGACTGAAGCCCGTGCCAAACTGGCGTTTGAACGTTACAATCTGGTAGTGCTGGATATTGGCTTGCCTGACGGCAGCGGTTGGGAATTAATGATGGATTTAAAGCAGCTAGATCCAGAGCCGCCAGTGATTGTGTTATCCGGTTCCGAATTGACGGCGACGCAAAAAAACAGTGTACAGGCGGCGCTGGTCAAGACGCGCATTCCCAATCAGGATTTACTCGATACACTAAAAAAGCACCTTAACATTAGAAAAACGTAACTGCTCAGTGAAAAAAATAATTATTTTTAGCAGGGGCTGAGTAGTTACCAAAAAACGGCTTCCCATTTAAAGCGGGACAAGCATGCCGAAGTAGACCTTCCAGGTTTTTAAAACCTGGAAGGTCTGTCCCGCGTTAAGTTGATAGCTCAAAAAAAAGGCTACCAACTTAAGCCGGGACAGTTTTAAATGGGTGGCCGGGAACGCCAAGCCCCAGCTTGGCGCGAACACTCGCCAAGCTGGGGCTTGGCGTTCCCAGTTTGTCCCGGCTTAAGTTGGTAGCCAAAAAAAACAATAGAGGAATAACAACGATGAACCTACAACGCATACTTTATGTCGAAGACGAACCGGATATTCAGGCCGTGGCCAAATTGGCGCTGGAAATGGTCGGCGGCTATCAGGTGATAATCTGTAGCAGCGGGCAACAAGCATTGGACACGGTGGGTGATTTTGCGCCGGATTTGATTTTGCTCGACGTAATGATGCCGGGCATGGATGGCCCTGCCACCTTGCAAAAACTGCGCGCCAATCCACCTACCGCCAGCATTCCGGTGATTTTCTTGACTGCCAAGGTGCAGCCGAATGAAGTGGCGCAGTATCAAGCGCTGGGCGCGCTTAACGTGATTGCCAAACCCTTCGATCCGATGACGCTGGCGGCGCAGGTGCAAAAAATATGGGATCAACAAGCATGACCGATGCCGCCACTTTTGCCGACCAACTTGCGGCTTTACGCGAGCAATACGCTCAACGCATGGAAACTGTGCTTGATGATTTGTGCCTGAGTGTTGCCGGGCAGAGCATTGATATTGCACCGGTGCTGTTGGCAAACGCTCACGCCAATTTGCACAAGTTGGCGGGGTCGGGCGGCACTTTCGGCTTTCCCGAGTTGTCCCGCCGGGCGCGGGTGTTGGAAATTACCGCAAAGGCTTGGCTTGATGCCGGTGAAGTATCCGAGTTGCCGCATTGGGAGGCTTGGCTTGCCGAGGTGTCGGCGCTGCGCGGGACGCTGGCTGTTGCGGGGCTATCCGGTGTGCTTGTCGCTGATGTTGATTCGGCACTGCCGCCTAAGCAAGCATCCAGGCAAGAAAAGCGTACCCGTGTGGTGTTGGTTGATGATGATGCGCAGATAGGCGAGGAGTTGTGCAAAGGCTTGGGCCAGTTTGGTTATGAGGTCAGTTATTATCGGCTGTTTGCTGATGCTGAGGCGGCCATTTCGGCTGACCCGCCTGATGTGTTGGTGGTTGACGTCATGTTGCAGGGGCAAGTGCCCGCTGATGGCACTCAAGCCATTGCTGCCCTGTTTGCCCGCTTGCACTACACTTTACCGACTATTTTTATTACCTCGCGCACCGATTTTTCGGTGCGCTTGGCGGCCGCAAAGGCCGGCGGCGATGCTTTTTTGACCAAACCGTTGGATATTCCTACACTGGCCGCGCATATTGATATGCTGCACCGGGAGCAAGAAATTGAGCCTTATCGGGTACTGATTGTCGATGACGACGAGGTGTTGGCCGAATATTACCGGTTGACCTTGATTGCTGCGGGCATGTCAGCGGAAAAAGTATGCCGCCCGCAAGACGCATTGACAGCGATGCAGGCCTTACATCCGGATATCTTGCTGATTGATTTGTATATGCCCAGTTGTTCCGGTGCGCAACTGGCGAGGGCGATCCGCTATGAAGATGCCTGGTTGGGTATGCCGATTATCTACTTGTCGGCGGAGGACGGTTTGGATGAACAAATTAAAGCGCTGGATAATGGCGGCGACGATTTTCTGACCAAACCGATTTCCGATGCGCGCCTGGTTGCAGCCGTGCGTACACGGGCGGCGCGCGCCCGCAAGGTGGATGAATTGATGAGCAAGGACAGCCTGACCGGTTTGCTCAAGCATTCCAATATCAAAGAGCGCATGGTGCAGGAATATGATCGCGCCCAGCGGCATGGCAAAGCCATGGCCATTGCAATGGTGGATATGGATCATTTTAAACGTGTCAACGACACTTGGGGGCATCCCATGGGCGATCAGGTTATCAAAACGCTGGCGCATTTGTTACGCCAGCGATTACGTCGGCAAGACAGCATAGGCCGCTATGGCGGCGAGGAGTTTGCTGTGGTGCTGCCGGAATGCGATGCGGCCGATGCGTTGCGGTTACTGGATGATGTCCGGTGCAGATTCGGCGAGATACGCTTTATTCATCAAGGCGAAAGTTTCACCGTCACCCTGAGCGCCGGGGTTGCCGACAGTAGCCAATGTGCGGATGTCCAGACATTGTTGGCGGCCTCGGATGCGGCTCTTTATCAGGCCAAAAACGGGGGGCGCAATCAAGTGCGCCGATTTGTTGGGGGCTAATGTGGGCAATAGGCGGAAGGTTAAAAAATACCTAGCCCGTGTTTTTCCAGTGGCTGGGGTAACTTTCCATGAGTTACAGGTAATATGAAATACAGGGCTATTGAATGTATTTATTCACTACGAAGGGCATAGGGAGCGCGAAATTTTCCCTGTGTTTTTTGTGGTGATAACCTTTTGCCTGTCATTTAGTGGGAAGTTATTGGTTGGGCTGTTAATCACATAATAAAAAAGAGATGTTGCTATGAATGATGATTTTGCTGTGCTGCTGACTGGGATGCGTGATGATTTCATCATGGAACTGCCCGAGCGCTGCGATTTGCTTGAGGAATATGCATTGGCGCAGGGGCGGGCTGAACCTGGGGCTTTTGACGACCTTTTTCGCAATATCCACAGCCTTAAAGGGGCAGGTGGTACTTTCGGCCTGCCGTTGGTCACCAGCATTTGCCACCAATTTGAGAGTTTTGTCAGTGCAAACCGGGGGCGGTTTGATTCGTTGGCGCTGAGCCATGCCTTGAGTTATGTGGATTTGCTGCATCGTGTTGCTGACGCGCCGGAACGGGACGGCCCCTTTATGCTGGCTATAGAGCGCGATCTGGAGCAATTGCGCATTTCCAGTATGCCGGGCTGTGCGTCGGTATTATTGGTGGAGCCATCAATTGCCACGCGGAAGTTCTGCCAGGGCGTATTGGAGCCGCTGTCGGTGCGTTTGGTGAGCCAAGACCGGGGTTTCCCTGCGCTGGAGTTATTGTTACACCAGCCTTTTGATTTGCTGGTTGCCGCCCGTGAATTGCCCGACCTTAACGCCCTCGCGCTGGTGGCGGCTTTACGTGAATCCGGCGGCCGCAATAAAGATATTCCGGTCATTCTTATCAGCAGTAATACTGTCCCGGCGCCGACTTATCTGAACATTAGCGACACCATTAAACGCGATGCAGACTTTGTGTCCAAACTTGCGCGGTGTGCAGGCGATGTGCTGGCAAGTTGCAGTAATTGATTAAGGTGATTCGTGCGCTGCGTGGTTTTTCACGGGAATCACCTTGATGATAAATTTAACAACGCTTTATCAGTCAACGCTAACAAAAAACAGTTAAACAGTTATGGAAAATGATATTCAGGCTACCCTTTCCCAACTGCGGGAAACATTTATTGCCGGTCTGCCGGAACGTGTATGGCAGCTTAAAACGCTGTTGACAGAGATTGGGCGCGGCCAATGCAAGGCATTGGAAACTTTGCACCTTGCCGCACACAGTTTGGTCGGTGCGGCGGGCGTCCATCGTTTGTTGCTGGTTTCCGAGGCGGCGCGCAACCTGGAGCAGGTCGTCGTGGCAATGCCTATCGATGGCCTTTTGAGCGCGTCTCAAATACAGGCCATCGGCAATGCGTTGGCGAGGCTGGAAGCGCAGGCAGCCAATCCACGTTACGTTTTTGTGCCGCAGGTTAGCTCGGAGAAGAACGCTATTCCACGCGTCATCGTTGTCGATGATGATCAGGAACAGGCCGCTTGGCTACGCTCCCTGCTCGAACGGGCAGGTTATCAGGTCGATATGTTTAACCGGCTTGCAGATTTCGTCGAAGCTAGCCAAACAACTAAAGCGCCTGCGGCAGTGATTATGGACATGATGTTTCCCGAAGGCGATGATGCCGGCGCCCGGGTTATTGCCGAGCTGAAAGATAAGAGCCTGACCAGTTTTCCGGTGATTTTTATGTCTTCGCGCCGGGATATGCAGGCAAAGCTTGCTGCCTATCGGGCGGGGGCGACCTGTTATCTGACCAAACCGGTGGCGGTTGATGCCTTGTTGCGGGTGGTTTCCGATGCGGTAGCCTTAATGCCGGAAGACCCTTTTCGGGTGTTGCTGGTCGATGATGACAGCGACCAGCTGGCCGCGCACAGCCTGGTGTTGCAGCAGGCGGGAATGACGGTGCTGGCCGTGGGCAATCCGCTAGAGGTTCCCGATAGGCTGAAAAGCTTTGCTGCCGAAGTACTGGTGCTGGATATGTACATGCCGGAATGTTCGGGCATGGAGCTGGCGGCCATTTTGCGCGATGATGAGCTCTATGCGCAGACGCCGATTATCTATTTGTCGGCAGAAACCTGTCTGTCCAAGCAATTGCTGGCGCTTAATTGTGCCGGCGACCATTTCCTGACCAAGCCGATTGAGCCGCGCCATTTGGCCGCAACAGTGGCTTTGCATGCGCGGCGTTTTCGTCAGGCACGGGAACAAGCAGAGGCGCTACGCGCTACCTTGTACGAGCGGGAACGCCGCCAGCAGGCGATGGATGCCCATGCTATCGTCAGTGAGGCCGATGCCCGGGGCATCATCACTTATGTCAATGACCGCTTTTGCGAGATCAGCGGTTACAGCCCCAACGAACTGTTAGGGCAGAATCACCGTATTGTTAAATCAGCCGAACATTCGCCGGCATTTTATGCGGAAATGTGGAGCACCATTGCGGGCGGCAATATCTGGCGGGGCGAGGTGTGCAACCGCAGCAAGGACGGGCACTTGTATTGGGTGGAAACCAGCATTGTGCCTTTTCTGGATAGTAGCGGGCAGCCTTATCATTTTATCTCGATCCGCACCGACATCACTCATATCAAACAAGCCGAATTGCGTCTGCGGCTATTGGAGCGGGCGGTCGAGGCCAGTTCCAGCAGCATCAGTATGGCCGATGCCGAAAAGCCCGATTTTCCGCTGATTTACGTCAACCCTGCGTTTGAGCTCATTACCGGCTATCGCCGCGATGAAGTGATTGGCCGCAATTGCCGGTTATTACAAGGTAAGGAAACCGACCAACCGGGATTGGCTGCAATCCGTTCCGCCTTGCGCGAGGGACGGGGCGGCCGGTCTTTGCTGCTTAACTACCGCAAGGATGGCAGCGCCTTTTGGAATGAGTTGCGCATTGCGCCGGTGCATGACGGGCAAGGGCGCATTACCCATTTCATCGGCATTTCCGATGATGTCACCGAGTACCGCGAGGCCAGTGATGCCTTGGCGAAGAGCGAGGAGCGGCTGCGCCGCAGCCAGCAGTATGCCAACATCGGCACTTGGGATTGGGACATAAAAACGGGCAAGCTGATTTGTTCCGAACGCGTCGGCGCGTTGTTCGGCTACCGTAATATGGGTGCAGAGCAGTCGTACCAGCAGTTTTTTCTGGGGGTGCATCCAGAGGACAGGCAACGGGTCAGCAATGCCATTAATGCCTGTTTGCAGGACCATGTCGACTTCAATATCGAATTCCGCTGTGTCTGGCCGAACGGTATGGTGCGCTGGTTGCAGGAGCGCGGTGATGTGGTGCGCGACGCTGACGGTAAGCCGCTGAATATGCTGGGTGTGGTGCAGGACATCACTGAGCGCAAGCTAATCGAATACCGAATTTTGGAAAAGCAGGAGCGGTTGGTTATTTTTAACCATATCATCGACAATGTTGCCGATGCTGTGATCACGATCGATGCGGTCGGCACTATCGGCTCGTTTAATCCCGCTGCAGAAAGGTTATTCGGTTACAGCGCCGCTGAAATTATTAACCATAATATCAATTTGTTAATGCCGGAGCCGTACCGTAGCCTGCATGACCAGTATCTTGAACACTACAGACAGGGGCAATCGACTTCAGACATTATCGGCAAGCAGGTTGAATTGGCTGGGCAGCGTAAGGACGGCAGCGTTTTTCCGTTGGAACTGGCGGTTACCGTAATGGAAATCGACCAAGTCAAACACTTTATCGGCATTTTGCGCGACATTAGCGAGCGTAAACAGGCCGAACGGGCGCTGATTAAATCCCGCGATGAAGCCGAGCGCGCCAATAATGCCAAGTCCGAATTTTTGTCCAGCATGTCGCATGAATTGCGCACACCAATGAATGCCATTTTGGGTTTTGGCCAGTTGCTGGAAATAGATGGCAACATAACCGAGGAGCAGGCCGATTATGTTGACGAGATAATGAAGGCCGGACGCCATTTGCTGGAATTGATCAACGAAGTGCTGGATTTGTCCAAAATTGAGTCAGGCAATATCAACCTGTCAATCGAGCCCTTACCTTGCCTTGAGTTGATTAACGAATGTTTGGCGCTGGTCAGGCCGATGGCTCAAGCGCAAGACATTTCCATTACTGAAGAGGTTGTCGGCGATTATGTGGTGCGCGCCGACCGCACCCGGTTAAAACAGGTGTTGATTAATCTGTTGTCGAATGCCATTAAATATAACCGTCCGCAGGGCAGTGTATTAGTCCAGGTTGGGGCGCAGCAAGGACAGGTGCATCTGTCGGTGTCCGACACCGGCTACGGCATCCCGGCGGCGCGGCAACAGGAACTGTTCCAACCGTTTTCGCGGCTCGGCGCCGAAGACAGTAATATTGAAGGTACCGGTATCGGTTTGACCATCAGCCGCCGGTTGATGGAAATGATGGGCGGGCTCATCAATGTTCAAAGCGAAGAAGGCAAAGGCAGCACTTTTTGGATTGAACTGCCGGAAGTTGTTGTGGGGCAAGTTGATGCCAGTGATAACGCAGCGCCGACGTTGACTGTTGAAGCGGCTGAAAATAAATATCGCTATACCGTGCTGTATATTGATGACAATCCGGCCAATCTCAGGCTAGTTGACCAGATTCTGGGGCGCAACCCGCTGTTGCAGCTGATTACTGCGCCGACTGCGGAACTGGGTTTGGAATTGGCGTCGGCACACCGTCCTGAGTTGATTTTGCTGGATATTAACCTGCCGGAAATGGATGGTTATCAGCTGCTAACGGTGTTGCGCTCGTTGTCCACGGTAAAAAATACGCCGGTGATTGCGGTCAGTGCCAATGCCATGCCCAGCGATATTGAACGGGGCAGGGCGGCAGGTTTTGATGATTACATCACTAAGCCCATTGATATGGCGCGTTTGCTTGAAGCGATAGACCGGTTATTGGTTAAAGGTTAATTGATTTATATTGGGTTACAGCGTTTTCAATTTAAATGAGTTACTAACCTATGTCGTCCTTATTATCGACGGATTGCAGGCTTTGCCTGCCAGAGCAGGCAAAGCCTGCAATCCGGCCATGTTATTATTTTTAACAACCACTGGGCAGTTACGTTTAAAGTTCAGTTTTTCCGTGCCTTTCGTGGACACTCATCAACAGACAATTTAACAAGGCGTAATGGGTGAAAAATCATTTTAAATTGATCACTGCACTGGCGTTAATGGGCGTTGTGCTGATAACCGTGTTCATCGTCTGCCGGTATTACGCCATTCCGGTGCAACCCATTAAAATCGGTGTCGTGCATTCGCTGACCGGTACCATGGCGGTCAGTGAAAAACCGCTGGTCGATGCAATCCATTTGGCGGTTGAAGAAATCAATAACCAGGGCGGTTTGCTCGGCCAACCTGTGGAAATCGTCGTGGTTGATGGCCAGTCAAATTCGGCAGTGTTTGCCCGGGAAGCTGAACGGCTGATTGAGCAAGAACGGGTTAGCGTCCTGTTCGGCTGCTGGACATCAGATTGCCGCAAGAAGGTGAAACCCGTAGTCGAAAAACACCGGCATCTGTTGTTTTACCCGGTGCAGTATGAGGGCATGGAGCAATCGCCCCATATCTTATACACCGGCTCTGCCCCTAACCAACAGGTGGTGCCGGGCGTCCGCTGGGCGATGCAGACCTTCGGGCGGCGGGTTTATCTGCTCGGCTCGGATTATGTGTTTCCACGCACCGCCAACCTTATCATAGCCGATTTTCTGTATGCGTCCGGGGGCGAAATTGTCGGCGAGCATTATCTGCCTTTGGGCAGTAATGATGTGCAAGCCATTATTCAAGATATTGCGCAAAAAAAGCCCGACGTGGTGCTCAATACCCTTAATGGCGACAGTAATGCCGCGTTTTTTTCCGCATTGATCAAGGCCGGATTGAATAATCAGCCGCTAGTGTCTTTCAGTGTTGAAGAAAGTGGCATGTTAGCTTGGCAAGGCGGCCAACTGACCAGGCATTACGGCGTCTGGAGTTATTTTCAGTCATTGCCGGGCGAAGAGAACCAGCGTTTTGTGGCGGCCTATCAGGCCCGTTTTGGTGCCGACCGGGTGGTCAGTGATCCAGTCGAAGCGGCCTATGTGGGGGTGAAATTGTGGGCGCAGGCGGTTCAGGATGCCAATTCCATTGAACCGGGCCCGGTCAATTCAACGCTGTTGCGGCAGAGCATCAAAAGCCCTTCCGGCATAGCGTCTGTTGATGCCGACACCCGGCATTTATGGAAGATGATGCGGGTGGGCAAGGTGCGCCCTGATGGGCAGTTTAAGCAGGTGTTTGCCTCCAGTGCAGCACTGCGGCCACAGCCCTGGCCGACTTACCGCAATCGCGGGGCATGGCAAACGCTGCTGGAAAGGGGGCGGCCATGAATTTAAGCAAAATCATACCGCGCCTGATGCTGGGCTTTTTGTTGCTGTCGCCGTTGCCGTTGGCCGGGCTGGCCTGCCTTTATTTACAGGCGTTTGAAAATACGCTGCAGCAGTTGGAGCTGGAAAAACTGTCCTCTTTGGCCGATAAAAGGGCGGATCAGATCAACACTTATGTTAACGAACGCTTGATGGATGCCCGCTTGCTGGCAAAATCATTTGCTGCGGTTAATGTCTTGCAGGCACACGGCAATAAGCAAGCTGACCCAGCCCAAGAACAAGATCATCGCGATTATTTTCATACCTTGCTTGAGATTGTCGGTTACTACGATTTATTGTTGATCGACGCGGACGGTAATGTGGTGTTTTCCATTCTGCATGAAGCGGACTTAGGCACTAACCTGAATACCGGCCCTTACCGCGATACTGTCTTGGCCAACGCATACCGGGAATCTATTGCCCTGCTTGATACGCAAATCACCCAGGCGCAAGCTTATGCGCCATCCGCCGGAAAGCCCGCCATTTTTGTGGTCGCGCCGGTGTTTAAGGACGGCAAAGTCATCGGCTCGTTGGCGTTGCAGATGGATTTGGACAAGCTTGCCGCAGTGACCGGCGACACCACCGGTTTGGGCCGCACCGGCGAAACCGTGTTGGCACAAATTGACGGCAATCAAGTGCTTTATGTCGGCGCTTTGCGGCATATCCCGGATGCGGCTTTCCGTTATCGTGTGCCACTAGGTGATAAAGTGGCCAAACCGATGCAGTCGGCTCTCTTTGGCGGGCACGGCAAAGGTATTACCCATGATTATGTCGGGCAAAAGATCATCTGTGCCTGGCGCTATTTGCCTGCCTTACGTTGGGGCATGGTGGTCAAAATAGATAACGCGGAAGCGTTCGCACCGCTTTATCAACTGCAAAAAATTACCTGGGTGACACTGACTGTGTTGCTGCTGCTTGCCGGTATCGCGGCATTGTTGATGGGGCGTGCCCTAGTATTGCCTATCCGGCAGTTGATAGCGGCCACCCGGCAGATTGCCGCAGGCGAGTTGGAACGCCGTGCGCCGTTGGCCGGATGCAGTGAGTTCCAGCAATTGGCGCTTGCTTTCAATACCATGACTGAGCAGCTGCAGTTTCAATATCAGAATCTTGAACGCCAGGTTGAACAGCGTACCGCCGAGATCAGTCTGGCAATGAAACAGCTCAATGAGGCTCAGTATATAGCCCAGGTTGGCAGTTGGGAGCTGGATTTGATTAACGGCGTGCTGATCTGGACGGATGAAGTTTTCCATTTATTTGAACTCGACAAGGCGAAGTTTGCTGCTTCTTACGAGGCTTTTCTTAATGCCATACACCCTGAAGACCGTGACGCGGTCAACGCTGCTTACCGGCATTCTTTACAGACGCAGGAATCCTACGAGATTACCCATCGTCTGTTAATGCCGGATGGCCGCATCAAGTATGTGACCGAACGCGGCGTATCTTGTTTTAATGCCGCAGGTGAGCCCATTCGCTCGGTAGGCACGGTGCAGGATGTGACCCTACTGAAGCAAACCGAAATGGCGCTGAAACAGCTGAACGATGAGCTTGAAGAGCGGGTGCAACAGCGCACCGAACTGTTGTATCAGGCAAAAGAAGAGGCGGATCGAGCGAATGGTGCCAAATCCGAATTTTTATCGCGGATGAGCCACGAACTGCGTACCCCGATGAACGCCATCATGGGCTTTGCGCAATTATTGGAGACCGATGACGAAACTCCGCTGACACTGGATCAGGCCGATAACGTCGCCGAAATCCGCCATGCCGGGCGGCATTTGCTGGAGTTGATTAACGAGATACTGGATTTGGCGCGTATCGAAACCGGCCGCCTCGCGTTGTCGATGGAACCGGTTGAAGTGCCGTTGCTGATCACCGAGTGCATGGGCTTGCTGCAGCCTTTAACGCTTGAGCGCAGCATTGAATTGATGCTTGACAAGGACGGCGTCAGCACCGTGCAGGCCGACAGGTTACGCTTGCGCCAAATCCTGCTTAATTTGTTGTCCAATGCCATCAAATATAATTGCGACAAAGGCCGGGTGCTGATTAGTTGCCGTGTAATCGGGTCAGGCCGGGTCAGGATTGCGCTATGCGACAGCGGGCGCGGGATTGCCGCCGACGCCTTGCCCCGGCTGTTTAAGCCTTTTGAACGGATAGAGTCGGCTTATGATGGTATTGAAGGAACCGGTATCGGCCTTGCGTTGTCCAAGCGCTTGATTGAAGCAATGGGCGGCAGTATCGGCGTCGAAAGCGTGGTCGGCACAGGAAGCACGTTCTGGATTGAATTGGCAGAGGCCAATATAGAGGATTATCCCCCGGCACATGCCGATAGTGATACGGTCACGCAGAGCACTTATGCAACCGCGAGGACGTTGCTTTATATCGAAGACAATCCGGCCAACCTGCGCTTGGTGCAAAAAATAATTTCCACCCATACCGAGCTGTCGCTGCTTGATGCCCGTACCGGTGAAGAAGGGCTGAAACTGGCAATGGCACATCATCCCGACCTTATTATGCTCGACATCAACCTGCCGGGCATGAACGGCTTTGATGTCTTGCGTCATTTACATGAGGATCCTATCACCTGTGATATTCCGGTAATTGCCATTTCGGCTAATGCGATGGAGCGGGATATAAAAAAAGGCTTGGCCGCCGGATTTACCGATTATTTGACCAAACCGCTGGATATTCAGAAGTTCTTGGCCTTGTTGGATACCTTGTTGAAATGAAGCCTAAAGTCGTGGGAGCGACGCCTACGTCGCGATTAGCGGCTATCAACATAAGCCGGGGACAGGGCTGGGAACGCCAAGCCCCAGCTTGGCGAGTCCACATTGCCGAGCTGGGGCTCGGCGTTCCCGATTAGCCAAACTAAGTAGATGCTCATAAGTTTCTTAACATAATTGACATGTGTGGGAGCGGCTTTAGCCGCTCCCACACATGTCAGAAAACTTTTGCACAACTACTTATTTCCAAATACTGACAATATTAGTAAAGTCATCCGTCCACGGCTGCATATCGAAATAGAGGGGCATTTTTTGCCAATTGCCAAGACGGCTTAGGCGTAGCGGTTCCAATGTTTCCGGCTGTTTCGCCATCACCACCCAATCGGTCGCCACCACCAGCGGAATGTCCCGTTCCGGTTTGAATTCCTGAATCAACGAAGCCAAATGCAAGGCTTCGGCATTAATCGACAACACTTTTTTCAGCGACAAATGGCGGTTGGTCATGTGAAAAGCCAAAATGCCGTTCGGTTTGAGCTTGTTGAAATACAGCGCCAGCGCTTCCTTGGTCAACAGATGGGTCGGCACCGAGTCGGAACTGAACGCATCCATAATCAATAAATCAAAATGTTGGTCGGGTTCATTGGCCAGCGACAAACGCGCGTCGCCGATACGCATGGCGGCGTTGGGCGCACATTGGCTCAGGTAGCTAAAATAAGCGGGATTGCTGGCAATTTCGACCACTAGCGGGTCGATTTCGTACAGTGTCCAATGTTGCGCCTCTTTGGCATAGCAAGCCAATGCCCCCGCGCCCAAGCCGACCACGCCAATCGTCCAGTTTTGGTTGTTATTATCGTATTCCTTAAACAGCTGACCCATCGGCCCCGGACGGCTGTAATAAGTCAGCGGTATTTGGCTCAGGTTGGCCGCCAGCCGTTGCGCGCCGTGTTTGGTGGTACCGTGGAACAATTCATGATAGCGCTCAGGCTGGCCTTGTTCGTCGGTCAACACCGCCTCGCGCACGGCCAACACGCCAAAAAAACTGCGTTCCTGATACAGCGTGTGCGAAGACAATCCATGCAAACCCAGCGCCAGAAAAATAATGGCGCCGTTCATTAGCGCAAAACCGACCGGGCGCGCCCTGAGCAAAAAGGTCAAACAGGTTAGGGCAATCAGGCTGAGCGCAATCAGGTCAAAATGCTGCAATAAATCATCGACGCCGACATGAATAATCAGACCGACACTAAGCAGCAGGGCAGGGGCTATCATTTGCTGTAGGGGTGAATTTATTCGCCCTGGCCGTAACATTAAGGCCGCAATAATCATGATCGGATATTCATACACAGCATTGAACACAAACGGCGCGACAAAGGTGTTGAACATGCCGCCGAGCATACCGGCAAAGGACATGATCAGGTAGAAAGTGGTCAAATGGCGGGTATGCGGCCTGTTGTGCGCCAGTTCGCCATGGCACACCATCACCGCAAAAAAGAACGCCAGCAGGTGCAAAATCAAATAAGCCCAATATGGCAAATCCGCCGGATTAATGAAGGCGTAAGCGATAAACGGCAGTAGGAAGACCGGTTGCAGCTTCACCATCAGCGGATGGATTTTGTCGTTCCATTTGGAAAATACGATTACAAACGACAGTAAATACAACGTCAGCGGAATAATCCACAGCAACGGCACCGAGGCGATATCGGTGCTGATAAAGTTGGTCAAGCCCAGCAGCAGACTCGACGGCACCAAAGCCAGCAACAGCCAGTGCAATTGGGTGCGTAGACTGAGTTTATGTTCATCGGTCATCGACTCGACGCGCTCTTGCGGAGCTGTTGTGGCTTGCCGAGTTTTCCATAACACAAAGGCGCAAGCGGCAATCAGCAGACACAGCAACACATAGCCAACGCTCCAGTAAGCTTTCTGGTTAGCCAAGCCAATATTCGGTTCAAGCAAAAACGGGTAACTGAGCAAGGCAATCAAACTGCCGGTATTGCTGGCGGCATAAAGATAATAAGGGTCATGACTGGTCGCATGGCCGACTTGGGCGAACCATTTTTGAATCAGCGGTGCGGTGGTCGACACCACGAAAAAAGGCAGGCCGATAGCCAAAAATAAAGTCCACAACAGCCAGAAAGTCGGGTTGCTGTCGGTTGGCGGCACGGTGTTTTCAGGCAAGGCCAAGGGCAGCGCCAAAAAGCTGATTAGAATGACCGCGCTATGGATCTGGATTTGGCGCAGCCGGTTGTAGCGTGTAGACAGAGTGTGCGCGTACAGATAGCCCAGAAACAAAATGCTCTGGTAGAACACCATGCAGGTGTTCCAGACAGCGGGCGAACCGCCCAGCAGCGGTAATAAAATCTTCCCGAACAGGGGTTGCAACACAAACATCAGCGACGCACTGGTAAACAAGGTCGCGGCAAACAGGAAGATCAGGGATAAATTGCGGTGGGTGGCGTCTGGATGGTGGCTCATTATTTTTATTAGGTAACCTTAGCGGCTTTTAATTTTTAAGGCGCTAATGATAAAGCATTTGTTGCCGCAGGTGGCAGTTGAAAATAATGGGTTATCGCTTGAACGGTTAATAACAGGGGGCTGAGGCAGTCATGTTTTTGTTGGTTATCCGGGACTTCCCATTTAAAGCGGGACAAGCATACCGAAGTAGACCTTCCAGGTTTTAAAAACCTGGAAGGTCTGTCCCGTGTTAAGTTGATAGCCTTATCCGGCAAAAATTCTTCGTCCTCCGTAACTTTCTTGTTGGTTTAAGGGCTTTGATGTTGCCTGTGTGTGGGCAAGACTAGGCAACAATCAAGCTATTAAACTATAAAACCGAATCAAATTACGTCCTTCACCTTTTGCTTGATACATTGCATCATCAGCCCATTTGATGATGTCGTCCTGACTGGCTTCGTGATGGGTGAATATGATGACCCCGATACTTGCGGTACAGGTATGTTCAATAATGGTCTCGTTCCCGATTGATTTTTTGATGGCCAATTGATAGGGCCTGGACAGCGTGTCGCGGATTTTTTCAGCAACAATGTTTGCTTGTGCAGTTGATTGTGCTTCATCGTTATCCAGTTTATCCAGCAATACGACAAACTCATCGCCACCAAAGCGGGCGACTGTATCCATTTCACGCACACCAGCCTTTAATCGGTTCGCAACCTCGACCAACAGCAAGTCTCCTGCCGGGTGCCCATAAGCATCATTGAGCGGCTTGAAGTTATCGAGATCGAGCATCATCAATGCGGCATAATTACCGCCACGTTTGCAGCCTGCCATGGTCTGACCCAACCGGTCGCTGAGCAGGCGGCGATTAGGGAGGTTGGTAAGCGAGTCATAGAACGCCAGTTGACGCACCTGGTCTTCCATCCGTTTGCGCTCGGTGATGTCACGAATGATACCCAGTGCATGCCAACTGTTACGGAACCGGAAGGATGAAATGGATAGCTCGACAGGGAACTCTTCTCCGTTCTTATGCAGTGCGGTAATTTCGAATGTCTTGCCGATAACATTGCCTGCCCCGCAACGTTGGAAGCGCTCGAACCCCCTATGCGCCTCATCATGGTAGCGCACAGGAATGAGTAAGTTGTGCAGATTTTCACCTATCGCCTCGTTGGCTTGATAGCCGAATATTTTTTCAGCGGCAGGGTTCCAATAAATCAGCTCCTCCTCCGTACCGATAATTGCAATTGCATCTTTAGCGGCGGTGCTGATAAGGCGAAATTTTTCCTCGCTTTCCGCCAGCGCTTCACTTCTGTTTTTCAACTCCGCCGTTCGCTGCTTGATGGTGTCTTCAAGTTGATCCTGGTGCTCCTGCAGAGTCTCGGTGACGTGCTGCAATTTCCCGATAATCGATTTAACGTGCCTGACGAAGGGGTGAAAGATCAGCACGGCTTCCAAAGCCAGTAACAACAGCGTGATTCCCCAGAATATAGTCTCTGCTTTTTGCAAACGATTGACGGATGCTTCGCCTTCCAGCTGGTACTGCCGCACCATCTGATCGAGAGCAGTAACCAATGTATTCGGTGCGTTTTGGGTGATGTACTGCAACAACGGATTAGTGGGGGTTAACGCATCATCATTCAGCTGGAGCAGCTCACGGACGGTTTTGATGTAGGTTTCTACTTGCCTATCCAACGCGTTTGGGCCGTCAAAATACATGGCATGGACAGTGGGAGACATCATTGCAGGAAGACCCATCTCGATGTTGCCCCGGGTCAAACCGTGATGCGAATGCTCCATGAGCTGGATTGCATCTGCCAGTTTGCTGCGGACAGCTGGCCGCTCAGCCTTGGGGGTATTCACCAACAGATTCGAGAACAAGGCCGTACGCTGGCTGAGCATGCGCTGGCGTCCACTCACGTTGACCACCGCCGCCGTGCTTTTCTGCTCCGATATGACCAAGTGCAAGCTCAGCCATGCAGCTGTCGAGAGTAACGCCACCAATAATAAGGCGACCATATAACGCCAAGTCAGTGCGCGCGCCACATTTAAGTCATTTACCCAATCTGTTCCGTTTACATTGCTCTGCTGCACTGTTTTTGCCGACCTCAACCTTAAACCGGGCTTACTTTAGCATTTTCGCAAAGCTTCTTCACTAAAATAATGTGACTGAAAAGGGACGTAGGATGCGGTAATTTATCACTACGCCGCTCTGTATCATTAGCCGTTTTTATTTATCGCTCCGATTCTTTCTTAGCCACTTTATCGCGCAAATAAACCGGCATGGCCTGTTCGACCGGAACGGCCAAACCCCGCTCAAAACCGTGTGCGCCTAAACGGGCTATCGCACCGGCTCGGGGCAGCATTTCAGCATGACAGCGGTTGACGCGCCCGGCCAAGCGGCTGGTCAATTCTTGGGCATAAACACCCCAGCCTGAACCGATACCTACGCCTTGCAAATCAGGAAATTCAACCCCATCAGCCGGGGTCACCGCCTCAAGGCCGATCAATTCGGCGTAGCCTAGGGCCTCGCGCCGATAAACGCCCCAAAAAACCTCGCCCATACGCGCATCCATGGCGACATAGGCAACGTCATCCGTATTATTATCAAAAAAATCCTGGGCAATTGCCGCCAGGGTTGACACCGGGACGACAGGCAAGTCTGCGCCCAAGGCGATGCCCTGAATCACGCCGGTGGCGATACGCACGCCGGTAAACGAGCCGGGGCCGCGACTGAACGCCAGTGCGTCGAGTTGCTGCGGCTTTAAACCCGCGTCAGCCATTAATGAATCGATCATCGGCAAAATCAGTTGGGTGTGTATTTTGGGGGCCAGCTGGTAACGTTCAGCTATCTCGCCATCAATAAACAGCGCCGCTGAGCAGGCTTCGGTGGAGGTTTCTACTGCCAATAATTTCATTATTTTCTCCATGAAAAATTATCTAACTACTTGAGCGGATTCGGTTCATAAACTGTCACAATAATCAGCCGTTTTTTGTCTCGATTGATGGCTAATCAAACAAACTTGATTCCGTTGTGTATTCGCTGTTTATCGCTTCGGTAAGCAATGAATCTAATGATTCGCCTTGCTTAAATTTTTCTACATGGCGATAACATAAGCGTGCAAAGTCCCCTTCAAGACAATTGGAATCATTTTGGTAGGTTTTATATTCACGCAGTATGCCTTCAATAGCGTTCAATTTTTTGGATAAAACCGTGCGCTGTGGGTTCAGTTTTTCTTTGATGATGCTACTTAACTTTAAAGACAGCAGCATGGGGTTTGCTAAATAACTTTTAAAAATAGCATCGGTATCAGCTTTTAACTTTTCATGGTCTTCATCAATCAGGGTGTCGACAAAAATGTTGTTGATGATAATTACGCTGGCGTTTGCATATTCCTCAATCAGATAGTAATTTCCCGTTGCACCCTCAAAATTTAACTCGTAGTTAGGTGTAGTATCACCGATGTAATAGTTATCTAAAACGCTGTTGAGTTTTTTTGTTTGAATTTCTTTGCCTTCGTTAGTGTAAAAGCTATCGAACATTCCCATTTTATTCCCTCTATTTAATTGTTATTCGCTCTCTAGGAACAGAATTTTCAGCTTGCCAATTTTTCTCACCCAATTCACGGAATTTAATAATGGCTTGCTCGATTGCCGTACGATTGATGGTTTCAACATCCAGCACAATGTTCAATCCAATTCCATAGCCATAGCTCAAATCCGTCTGAAAACATTCGTAAATAGTGGGTGGTGATTCATCAATAATTTTTGCTTCCAGCTTCTCCAACTGCTCTGAAAACGTTAAGCCGCCAAATTGATTGTATCGTTTATTTTCTTGTTCAATCATCCTGTAGGTCAGTATTTTTCCCGTATTAGAACGATCTGCGGGGACAAATTCCATTTTGCATTCAGCCTCCAATTCTTCAGCAGTCATCATTTCGACTGTGCGCGTGTAAGCAAGGTCATATACGGCATCTTGCAAAGCCAATCTTGCTGTTATGATGGTGGCGTTCCAAATAGTGAACTTATCCAATCCTAGAAAATAAAAGTCAAACCACTGGCTGTCACGCGATTCATCAAGAATCAACGGACTGGTGAACAGTCCATTATATTGTGCGGCTTCGCGTTTAATGTCGCCTTTCAACTTGATAAACGCATCACTGCGTTTATGTCGTGGCAATGAAATAAACGGGAGATGTTTTTTTTCAAATCGATGAGTCATAAAAATCCTTATATGCAATTTCACTGTAATTCATTTCCCACCTTTCACAATCAAAATCTCCTCATCATTCAACCCATAAACCAACACATCAATTTCACGTTCCAACGTGCGGGTGTTGTTGCCTGCTTTTTTATCAGTAAGGATTTTTTCAATATTTACAAGCGGATCTTGCCAGTTCATTTATCGTATTAATCGTGCAGGAGTTCAATAGCTTTAGCTATTGAATTTTTAGCTAACAATTTAAAAATCATCCTCATAAAAATTTAATTCTTTATAGTCTGAATAATTTTTAAACTGTTTCACTAATAATCCACGTCCTTTTATTTTTATATACTGATGAAAACTGGAAAAATGATAATTCTGTAATTTATTGACATAGCCGTGCTTAATTGGATTATTAAGTAAATAATTTAAATGAACAAAATAATCTTTTTCGTTACGTGGGCAATAATCCCAGTAGTTCCACCAAACCTGCTCCTCTGTTTTTGTATTTTGCTTTATATAATATCCACTGTTACTGTGAATTTTCTGAATTATATGTGACAAATCATTACCTTTTCTGCTTTTACCTAATAGATGATAATGATTGTCTAAAATAACCCAGTGATGTAATTCCCATTGATAACATTCAAAGCAGGATTTAATATTATTCAATAGCAGTTCTTTTAGCGTTGAATCCTGTAATAAAGGTCGCTTTTTATAAATCGATGCGGTAATAAAATAAAGCGTGTCATCCATAAAGATATGCGTTGGATTGTGTAAATAATCTTTTCTTTCCATAATGACCTCTATACAGAACTTAATACAGTTCAGCTCAGGAGTCCAATAGCTTTAGCTATTGGTGAATAGAAAATAGCTAAAGCTATTTTACTCCTTTAATCAACAGTTCGGATTTGGTAACAAAGCACGGGTGAATCTTTATCAAGCCCTGATTTTTCTTTTTTCAACAACACTTCATTTGGATAAATTCGGCGACCTTATTTAAGCGAAGTCAGCGGCAAAATTGCGTTAATCTCATCACTGATAATCAACACAGGGCGCGTTTTACCTTGTTCACTGCCAATCGTCGGGTCAAGATGTACTAAATAAATTTCCCAACGCATCACCATTCCTCTTGGCTTTCTTTTAATTGTGCGATTTTTCAGCGCGTGAAATTTTCGGCGGTTCTTTGAATAAAAAAATCACTTCCATTAGTTGGTTTTCAGCTATATATCCGTTCTATTTCTCTAACGACCCATCCTGAAAAAACGCCCGCACCTCGTCTATGTCGCGGGTGCGTTTCATTGCCGGTACGCTGTCTAAAAATATCTGCCCGTAAGCTTTTTTTAACAGGCGCGGGTCGCATACCATTAATACGCCCCGGTCAGTCACGTCGCGGATTAGGCGGCCTATGCCTTGCCTTAACGCAATCACGGCGGCGGGCAGTTGGTATTCAAAAAACGGATTCCGCCCTTGTTGTGTCATGGCCTCTAGGCGCGCTTTTAACACCGGATCGCCGGGCGAGGCGAACGGCAGTTTGTCGATAATGACGCAGGATAAGGCTTCGCCCCTGACATCGACGCCTTCCCAAAAACTCGATGTGCCCAGCAACACGGCATTACCTGCCGCTTTAAATTGCTCCAACAATAAAGCCTTGGGGCGGCTGCCTTGAATCAGCAGCGGGAAGTCGGTTTTTTTCTCCAGCAATTCGGCGGCCTGTTTCAGTGCGCGATGGCTGGTGAACAGAAAAAATGCCCGGCCTTTGCTGGCCTGCAACACCGGAATGGCGAACTCGACAATGGTTGGGATGAACTCAGGGTCATTGGGCTGCGGCAAGCCTTTCGGATGATAAAACAGCGATTGATGCGCGTAATCGAACGGGCTGCCCCAACTTTCGCTGGTGGCATTGCTGAGCCCCAGATTATTGGCGAAATGGTCGAACTTGTTGGCCACGCTCAAGGTTGCCGAGGTAAAAATCCACGCCGCCTGATGTTGCAGCATGAAAGAGCGGAATTCGGCGGCAATGTCCAGCGGCGTGCGGCTCAGGGTGAAGGTGTTTTTATAGGTTTCGTACCAGCGTATCCATTTGCCGCTGTTGTCCTCAAGAATGATTTGTAACTGCTGAAGCAGTTCGGCGGCACGTTTAAAGCAGGCATCCAGGCCTTTGGTTTTGACCGAGGCCAGTTCCAGTTGATCCGTCAGACGCTGTAACTGGTCTTTAACCGCAGTCAAATTGGCGGCAATTTTCGGGTTGTTTTCGATGTCCTTCCAGTCGCCGCGTTTCAACTCAATGCCGAATGCCAGCCGCAAATCTTTCACTTCGTGTTCCAGGTCTTCAGAGGCTGTGCGCAGCGCGGGCAGGTCGGTGGCGTCTTTGAAATATTCCATCAGCGTATCTTTTGCCAGATCGTTCAGCTGTTTGGCGCTGACGCTGATGCCTAAAAAGTTGGACGCGGTGTCGGCCAGTTGGTGCGCCTCGTCGATGATGACCACTTCGGCATTGGGCAATAATTCGCCAAAACCGCTGTCGCGTATCGACCAATCCGCGCACAGCAAATGATGGTTGACCACCAGGATTTCAGATTCCTGCGCCTTTTTCCGCGCCTTGACCAGAAAGCAGTCTGTGTAATCCGAACACTCCTGTCCAAGACAATTGTCCAGCGATGACGTCGCCTGATACCAGACCGGGTCGCTTTCGGCCACGTCGGACATTTCCGAAGTGTCGCCGGTGTGGGTGCGTTTTGACCAGGATTTAATTTTTGCCAGCGCAACGGCATCTTCCTTGCTGAAACCGAGCGTCGAAGTCAGTGCGTTTTTTAGCCGGTAAGTGCACAAATAATTGCTGCGGCCTTTTAACAGCGCCGCGATAAACGGCGTTTTCATGGCTTTGCGGATCACCGGCAAATCCTTGTTAAACAGCTGATCCTGCAGGTTTTTAGTGCCGGTGGAGACAATGACTTTTTTGCCGGATAAAATGGCGGGCACCAAATAGGCAAAGGTTTTGCCGGTGCCGGTGCCGGCTTCGGCGATTAAATGTTGGTTGGCTTCGATAGCGTAGGCAATGGCCTCGGCCATTTCAATCTGAGCGGCGCGTGGCTGATAGCCGGGAATGACGTCTGCTAAGCCGCCGTTAATGCTGAAAAACTTTTCTAATTCGGTCAATTGGGTCCCTTGTGCTAATTTTGTTTCCACGCGGCGCGCTGATCGTTTTGGCGGCTTGCTGCGAGATATGTATAAAAATGAATGCACTGCGTGGAAATGAAGTCAAGCGGCAAAGATACCAGATTGGGATTTTAAATTAAAGTTTGCGCCGACTAGGCTTGGATATTTAGACTATTAGGGTCGCCGTACACAACTGAAGCGCTCGCCCCAATAACGGTTTTTAAGGCTGGATACCAACACTTTGCCGGTGCGCTGGCTCGGCGCGTGGATAAAATTGTCGCCATTAATATAAATGCCGACATGAGAAAACGGCTTGCCATTAATATTAAAGAAAACCAAATCGCCGGGATTGAGTTTATGCTTGGGCACAGGCGCGAGTGATTGCGCCATGGCTTGCGTCGTGCGCGGCAGGGCAACGCCGTGGCGTTCGTAAACATGCTTAACAAAACCGCTACAATCGAAACCTTCCTCGGGCGAACTTTTGCCGTAACGATAAGGCGCACCCTGTAGACTCAAGGCATAACCGACTACCGGCGAATGCCCCGCTACAGGTTTGGTTTCAGGCCCACTAGCACAGCCGGAAAACAAAACCATAGCGCACAGCAAAGCACCCCGGATTAAAAAATGGCGGCAGCTTGCCGTGATGGAGGTGTTTAATGAAGTCATAACGTATCTTTAAATAAAGCAGGAGGCTTATAAGGATAGTTAAAAGCGGGGAAAGGTGAAGGGTTCAAGGCCAAAAGCCTGAGCATGGATTCAGCCCTTTGTCCTGACTTCAAACCTTAAAACTCTCGCTCCCGGCACAGTGTGCGGATAGAATAGACCGCTTTCACTTGAGCCATGGGGAGCGCTTGTTATGAAATTCAATGCCTTTTTTATCAGTCTTTGCCTGCTTGCATCGGGTCATAGTGCTGCCGCAGAAAAAACCATTATCCACATTGGCGTCCAGGCTTCCGGCACGGTTGATTGGGAGCTGGCGGCTTTGCAGGAGAATCCCCAAGCTGATTTCAAACTGGACATACAGCACGTGGCCAATGCCGAGGCGGGCAAGATTGCCTTACAATCCGGCGCGGTCGATATGATTGTGTCGGACTGGATTTGGGTATCCAGACTGCGCGCTGCCGGTTCCGATTTTACTTTTTACCCGTATTCAACCACGTCAGGCGCGTTGATGGTGGCAAAAGACAGTCCGATTCATAATGTAAAAGATCTCAACGGCAAGCGCTTGGGCATTGCCGGGGGCGAACTGGACAAAAACTGGCTGTTGCTGCAAGCCTTGGCCGGACAACAACAGCTGGATTTGAATGCGTCGGTGGAAAAGGTGTTTGGCGCGCCGCCGCTGATTAACGAGCAGCTTAAACAAAACCGGGTTGATGCGGCGCTTAATTACTGGCACTTTGCCGCACGGCTTGAGGCCGAAGGTTACCGCCAAATTATCGACGGCAAAGCGATTTTAAAAGGCTTAGGTATTGAAGAAACAGTGCCTAATTTGGGTTATGTGTTTAAGCAAAGCTGGGCCAATGAGCATAAACAAGCGCTCAAGGGATTTTTTAGCGCCGGCAAACAGGCTAAAAATCAGCTGTGTACAGATGATGCCGCTTGGAAAAAAATCATCCCGTTAACCAAAGTTGATGACGCCGCCACTCAAGCCAAATTGCGTCAGCGTTATTGCGAAGGCGGCATTGAGCACTGGGGCGAGGCACAGCAGCAAGCGGCGGGGCGTATTTATATGCTGTTACGCAAACTCAGCAACAACCAACTGACCGGACAAGCGGAAAACCTGCAATCCGGCACTTTTTGGACAGTTGAATAAGGTGATTTCCTGAAAATAGCATCTCAATAATTGTCCACGCTTAGTACGAAAAAACACGAAAATTTCGTGGTTTTCGTGCTAAGCGTGGACAATCCGTTGTTCTATTTTTCCATTGACTGAGTAATGATATTTGCTTTACCTCAATAAATACTTACCGACCCTATCCGCGCTGGCTTTTTTGGCGCTCTGGCAAGGCTTGGCGGCTTATTTAAACAGCAACACCTTGCCGATGCCGGAAGTGGTCGCCAAGGTTTTCTGGCAAGCCTGTGTTTCCGGACAATTGCCTTATCATTTGGGCGTGACTTTGCTGCGGCTGGTGGTCAGTTTTGCCATCGCCATGCTGCTCGGTTGCGCCATTGGCATCGTACTGGGGCGCAATAAAAAACTCGATGCATTTTTCGACAACTGGCTGGTGATGTTTTTAAATATCCCTGCACTGGTCACTATCATCCTGTGCTACGTTTGGTTCGGCCTGATTGAATCGGCGGCGATACTGGCAGTGGTGATCAACAAATTGCCCAATGTCATCGTCACCATCCGCGAAGGGACGCGCACATTGGATCAAGACTTGCTGGAGATGGCGCGCTGTTACCGTTTCGGCAAACGCAAAACTTTGCTGCATGTGATTTGGCCGCAACTGCATCCGTTCGTGATGGGCGCAACCCGTTCCGGTCTGGCCTTAATTTGGAAAATCATCCTCGTGGTTGAGCTCTTGGGGCGCAGCAACGGCATGGGCTACCAGCTGCATTTGTTTTTCCAGCTGTTTGATGTCGCCAGTATTCTGGCTTACACCATCGCCTTTGTGGGCGTCATTCAACTGATCGAGCTGTTGGTGTTAAAGCCGCTGGACAAAAAAGCCTTACGGTGGCGCCGATGACCGACATACACATCAATATCCGCCGCAAACTCTACCCGACAGCAACAACGCCGAGCATCAGCAATTTTAAGCTGTCGCTGCAATCCAATGAGTTCATTTGTCTGGTCGGCCCGTCCGGCTGCGGCAAAACCACGCTGCTGAATATTATTTCCGGTCTGGATGAAGATTACGACGGCGATATTTTAGTGGGCGAGCAGCATACCCATCCCAAAATCGGCTACATTTTCCAAAATCCGCGCCTGTTGCCCTGGCGCACGGTCAGGGAAAATATCGAGCTGGCGCTGGATGCGGCGGTCGATGCAGCCGTCATTGATGAATTGCTTGAGCTGATGCAATTAACCCAGGCGCAACACAGCTATCCGGAACGATTATCCTTGGGCATGAGCCGCCGGGTCGCCATCATCCGCGCCTTTGCCATTGATCCAGAGGTCTTGCTGATGGATGAGCCGTTTGTGTCGCTGGATGCGCCGACGGCTCGGCAAGTCAGGGAATTGTTGTTGAAATTATGGCAGCAACGCCCGCACACCGTGTTATTTGTCACCCATGACCTGCGCGAGGCCATTGCTCTGGCCGACCGGCTGATTTTTTTATCGGCCTCGCCGATGCAGGTGGTCAGCGAAATCACCGTGCCTATTGCCCGGGATCAGCGCGATAATGAGGCGGCGATTGAAGCCTTCCGGCAGCAATTGCTGCAACATCACCCCGAGATAAAACAGCTTTTGTGAGCCGCTTTCCGGCTCGAAAAACAGTTGCGGATTACCCTAAAATACCCGATACTTTTTGCCCGTCAAGCCCTCAAAGGCTTGTATGTTACGTATTTTTTTTCAACCACTCACCCAACGACCCCAAGGTTATAAGTTTATGAAAAAAATAATTATCTTAGGGCTGGCAACGGCTGTTATTGGTTTAACTTCATTCTCTGTAGCCGCTGCTGCAAGCGATGACCAATTCCCTGCAGCCAATTTCCAGCCCAAAGTCATTTACCTAGACCAAGACGCCGTAAAGCCGTCATCCGATAAATGTAAAGGCGAAAAAATAGCTGAAAACAAAGTTGAATTCGACCCGCAATACCCAGCCGCAAATTTCCAGCCTAAAATCATTTATCCAGATTAGCGAAAAACCCCGTCTCTTTAGGGCGGGGATGTAAGCGACTCGCATGGTAACAGGCTGAGCCCCAAAAGGGTTCAGCCTGTTTTTGGTTATACTCAAAACCGCTACCAGAGGACGCTGTCGGCTCTCTCCATGACGGCAACTTAAGATTTAAAAGGCTTCAAATTCACTTTCAGCGATAACCAAGCAACAAGTGCGAGGTCTTGAACGGGTTTACAGTTCGTCACAGAGATGGCGAGGTTTGTTATCTGGCTCGTCATCTTGGGCCGCGGTTATAACGTTGGGCAGCACGCCTTTCATGCCTTCGCCGCACTTCGCCAATTCCTGCATGGCTTTGCTATTGGACACTTCTTGGCCGAAACTGATGGCTTTTTTCATGGCTTCATCACGTTTGCCGCTGGCGCACAGTGCTTTGGTCTCGGCTTCCATTTGTCTGGCACGCTGTTCGTAGGCTTGCATTTCAGTCTGGTCGATATTCTGCATACACGCCTGCAAACCAAGTGCCTGTTGCATCATTTTCTGGATTTGATCTTGGCTCATTCCGCCACCGGCAAGTGCGGAAATAGGCAGTAATAAGATAAAAACGAGGGCTGTATTTTTCATTGTGTCTCCTGAAAAAAGTGTGTGTTCAATTAAAAATAGATTCAAAAGAGTAACCGTTATCTTCCAGGATTTCTTTCATTTTCTTCAAGCCATCCATTTGTATTTGTCTAACGCGTTCTCTGGTTACGCCCAGTTCCTGGGCAACCTGTTCAAGGGTTGAGGATTCGTATCCGCAAAGCCCATAGCGGCGGCAAATGACTTCGCGCTGTTTTTCCGAAAGGTCGAATATCCATTTGGAGATGTTGTCTTTAATGCCGTCTTCTTGTATTTTTTCAGCAGGCGACTGGCTCTCGCCATCGGAAATCGATTCAACCAGAGGTTTGTCGAAGTCCTTGCCGTAGGGGATGTCGATAGAGGTGACCCGCTCATTGAGTTTGAGCATTTTTTCGACTTTATTGACCGGTATTTCCAGATGGCGGGCTATATCTTCAGCGTTGGGTTCGTGGTCGAGTAACTGCGCTAAATGGCGTTGCGCTTTGAGGTAGGTGTTCATTTCTTTAACAATGTGAATCGGCAGCCGGATGGTTCGGGTCTGGTTCATAATGGCGCGTTCAATCGTTTGTCTGATCCACCAGGTGGCATAAGTGGAAAACCGAAATCCGCGCTCAGGGTCGAATTTTTCAACCGCGCGAATCAGGCCTAAATTGCCCTCTTCAATTAAATCCAGCAACGGTAAGCCTCGATTCAGATAACGTCGGGAAATTTTAACAACTAAACGCAGATTGCTTTCTATCATGATTTTGCGGGCAGATTCATCGCCTAACAAGGCTCTGGAACCGTAGAGTTTTTCTTGGTCGGCGGTCAGCAATTGCGAACGGGCGAGTTCATTTAAATAAACCCGTGTCGCATCCATGCTCTTGTCTTGTTGCGAATCAATAGTGGCTGACTCGTCATTGTCTAATATGCCATCAATGGCCGAATTTACTGGAGGGGTATCATCAAAAGACAAATCATCATCAAATACACAAACATCATTATCCAATAACTCAACTAATTCTGCTTTCATGACTAACCTCTACAAGGGGCGACCTACGTCGAATATGATTTTATTACTTGTTCGGTAAAAGGCTCAGCGGGTTTACCGGTTTTCCGTTTTTTCTTATTTCGAAATACAGTGATGCTTTTTTGTGGGCTACTTGGCCTACTTTGGCAATGATTTCGCCTTTCTTTACTGCGTGTCCTTCGGTAACTAGCAGTTCGCTATTGTTGGCATAGGCGCTTAAATACACATCGTTGTGTTTGATGATGAGCAAATTGCCGTAACCGATCAGGCTTTGTCCGCTATAAACGACTTTACCGGCCTCGGTGGCGTGTACGTCCTGGCCTATTTTTCCCGCTATATCGATGCCTTTACTATTGGCTTGGGAAAATGATTTTAAAATTCTTCCTTTTATCGGCCATTGAAAGTTTAACTTTAACATAGTTTCGTTATCAATTGAAATAATTGATTTTTTTTCTAATATTTTAGCTTGTTTTTCAGTGGTTATTTTGATTGGCGGTGCTTTATTTGACGGGCTTCCGGCGGGACTGGGCTTATTATTGAATGGAATGGCATCTTTTTTCTGTGGGCCAATTCTGGTTGTTGGTGTGTCCACGGTTTTTGGTTTTGGCGCCGTGGCCGTTTTATTTTTTGGATTGTTAGCGATGGTCAGTGGAACGGTGTTGGGCTTATCAGGGTCGGAGAGTCTTATTTTTTGCCCTACTTCTATTTTATAAGGCGGGGGGATTTGGTTCCATTGCGCTAACTGCCGGTAATCCAGGCTGAACAGACGGCCTATTGCGTATAAGGTGTCGCCTTTTTTTACCGAATGGTAGGCTGTGTTGTCTTGTTGCGCGGTTGGATAATGGGCGCTGACCTGGGGGATTTGTTGTATTGGCTGATTCGCACAGTCGCTTAATAAAGACAATAGCACTGCGGAAATAAAAATGATTCTTAAATTGGAGGCTGTTGTCTTGCCGCTTATTAGGTTCCCGTTGCCATGTATTGCGCCAAGCAGCCTGTATATCCCACCCAATCGCTGTGCCGGTGATTGGCGGCTTAGCGCGCTAATCATGCGCTTCCAGGCATCGCGTGGAAACGGGGTCAAATTAAAGGGAGCCATAGCAAATTACTTGTTTAATAAAATCTTTTTGGCCAAGTTTATCTTCATTGCCAAGTAATTCGAACCGCCACGGTCTGGGTGCATTTTTTGCATCAATTGACGGTGTGCGGCAATGATTTCAGCTTCCGATGCGCCTGTTTTTAAACCGAGGACAGCATAAGCTTCTTCAGCCGACATGGTGCCTGGTCCTGGCGTAGTGCCTGTTTTGTTTTGCCGTTGCGACGAACCCTGTTTCTTGGCATTAAAATCTAGCCATAAGCGCTGCAGATAAGGCGCATAGCGTAATAATGTCGGCATTAAACGCAGCATGAATGCAACTGTCAGCCCCACTAAAGCAAAAAGCCAGTTCAAACGCCCGGTTGCAGCTAAATAAAGCAGCAGCAAGGCAGTCACGCCAAAGCCCAGCATTTTTAGGTAACGGGCCAAGACAGCGGGCGATACGGTCAAAAATCGGCGCATTCCCCAAAACGTAATGACGATCAATAATAAAATCAGATAGATTCGGATCAATAGGGGCTCCTGTATGTTAAGGCGGTGCTCAAGGCTGCTGCCCGCATGCACATAGTGTTCAGGGCAATAATACCTTAAAATAAGGCCTCTTATGATAACAATCTAATAGTTTGCCTGATATGCAAAATACTCAAAGTTCAATTCCGGTTTTAGGTTTTGTTGCGGCCAGCGGAACCGGAAAAACCACATTATTGAGCCAATTAATCCCGCTGTTAAAACAGCGCGGCTTACGTGTCGGCTTGATAAAACACAGCCACCATGATTTTGACATCGACCAGCCGGGAAAGGACAGTTTTCGTCTGCGCCAAGCCGGCGCTTCGCCGGTGCTGCTGGTGTCCCAATATCGGCGGGCGATGATTACCGAATTTACCTCGGTTCAAGAACCGCGTTTGGCAGACCAGCTGAAGCAATTTAACCAAGCCGAACTGGACTTGATTTTGGTCGAAGGTTTTAGGGCAGAACGCTTCCCCAAGATTGAATTGCACCGCGCCGAGTTGGAACAACCGCTGCTTTATCCGGGCGACCCGGATATTATCGCCATTGCCACCGATGTGGCGCTGGAAACACCGGACTATTTGGCGCAACTGGAGCTTAACAAGCCCGAAACGATTGCCGCATTTATCTTTGACCGTAGTGTGAGTAAATTATGATCGATGTCTGTAGTCAAGAACCAAGCCCTTTGCTGTCTGTCGATGAAGCTTTGGCGAGAATAAAAGCCGCCGTACAACCGCTTGGCGACAGCGAAAATTTGCCGTTAACCGACGCCTTGGGCCGTGTGCTGGCAGCGCCGGTTAATGCGCCGATTAATATTCCGTATGAGCGCAATGCGGCGATGGATGGCTATGCTTTTGCCGGCCGCGATTGCGTTGAAGGGCAGGTGTTTACGCTGAAGCTGATAGGGACTTCCTGGGCGGGTCGGCCTTTTCAAGGCCAGATGCAACCGGGTCAGTGTGTCAGAATTTTTACCGGCGCGGTGGTTCCTGAGCAAGCCGATTCGGTCATCATGCAGGAACAGGTGCAGGTTTTGGGGCAATCGGTGCGGTTTCCGGCTGACACGCTTACACAGAAAAATATCAGGCAAGTCGGCGAAGATGTTAGGCAGGGGGATTGTTTAATAGCTGCGCCTAAAAAATTGACGGCGGTTGATTTGGGTTTGCTGGCTTCGGCCGGAGTGACCCAAGTGACGGTGCTGCGGCCGGTAAAAATCGCTTATTTTTCCACTGGTGATGAATTGACCGCTGTGGGCAAACTGCTGGAACCCGGAAAAATATACGACAGCAACCGCATCATGTTGAGCGCATTGTTGGCTGATCCGGGTTACAACATCGTCGATTTGGGCGTTATCGCCGACGATAAACAGTTGTTGCAGGAAAGTC
Organism: Methylobacter sp.; assembly: GCA_030684815.1. Classification (GTDB taxonomy): domain Bacteria; phylum Pseudomonadota; class Gammaproteobacteria; order Methylococcales; family Methylomonadaceae; genus Methylobacter_A. The sequence continues at coordinate 46,738 of JAUXXQ010000050.1, forward strand.
TGCTTGAAGCCGCGCAGCATTATGATGTCATTATCACCACCGGCGGCGCTTCGGTCGGGGAGGCTGATTATGTCCAAGAAATCCTGCACAACTGCGGCGAAGTCGATTTTTGGAAAATCGCGATAAAACCCGGAAAACCGCTGGCTTTTGGCACAATAGGCGGCTGTTATTTCTTCGGCTTGCCCGGCAATCCGGTGGCCGTTGTCGTCACTTTTCAGCACATTGTGCTGCCCGCACTCAGACAGCTTTCCGGTGTTTCTTCAGCTAAACCCTTAACATTGACAGCCACTTGCACCAGTCCGTTAAAAAAATCCCCCGGACGCCAGGAATATCAGCGCGGTATTCTTAGCCAAGATGAGCACGGTCAGTTTTTTGTTGTTTCAGCGGGACGGCAAGGCTCGAATATCCTCAGTTCCATGAGCCAGAGCAATTGTTATATTGTGTTGCCGCCTGCCTGCAACCGCGTGCAGGCAGGCGATAGCGTTACGGTTCAGCCATTTTGTTTGTTGATAGAGTAGGGTACCGTATTGCAACAACAAGCCGCCCGGTTTTTTCTGGCGCAGGTATAATCGCTAAAACACCACTAAAGGAGTTATTGTCATGCAACCATTTACTTCGCCCGCACCGACGTTAGACGATATTTTGCGTTTATTTCAAGAAACTGACCGCATTATTAAAGAAAGTCAGAAGGAATCTGAGCGTAAAGCTCAAGAGAATGAACGTAAAGCTCAAGAGAATGAACGTAAATCTCAAGAGAATGAGCGTTTGTTCAAGGAAAAACAGCAAGAAACTGAGCGTTTGTTTAAGGAGAAACAGCAAGAAACTGAACGTATTATTAAAGAAAGCCAACAAGAAACTGACCGGAAATTCCAAGAAATGACCATCGCCATTAAAGCGGTCAACAGCAGCATCGGTAAGTTGGGTAATCGTTTAGGCGAATTTGTCGAAGAAGCCGTGCGCCCTTCGGCGGTGCGCTTATTTCGGGAGGTCGGCATTGATGTGCATGAGGTGCAGCAAAATATAATCGCCCAACGCAATGGCGAAAGTCTGGAATTGGATCTGTTGGTCGTCAATGATAACGATGCCGTGGCTATTGAGTGTAAAAGCAATTTAAGCGTTGATGATGTCAATGAACATTTAGCCCGCCTGGATAAAATCAAACGCGTGTTGCCGCGTTATAAAGATAACCGCATCTTAGGCGCGGTGGCAGGCATGGTGATTCCTGGGCAGGTGGCTCAGTATGCGATACGCAAAGGCTTATATGTGATTGGCCAAAATGGCGATCATTTGGAATTGCGTAATACCCCTGTATTTGTGGCAAAAGCCTGGTAATCGTTTATTGCCGGGCACAAAATTTATCGCTTTTTTTTCTTATTTTTGAGTAAATCCCCATGCGCAAAACGCTTATCAAACAGCCCACTGAGAACGATCCATTCCCTGAGTTGAATTGCCTCGATTTGGAGGCGCTGGCACAGATAGAATTCACCTCGGAGTGCCCGAAGCATCCGGTCGAATCAGCATTGTTGCTGGCGGGTTCGCCTAGCGATGGCTGGCAGGCAGCAACTGCTGGCGAGCAAACTCTACGCATTATTTTCGATGATCCCCGCACCATTGAACACATCGTGCTGGTTTTCGATGAACAGCAACAATCACGCAGCCAGCAGTTTGTGCTGCGTTGGCTGATGGATAAAGACAGCGCTTACCGCGAAATTGTGCGCCAGCAATACCATTTTAGTCCGCCTAATACCACGCGTGAAATTGAACATTACACGGTTAATCTCAAGCAATTAAAGGCGTTGGAGTTAACAATAATACCCGATATTAGCGGCGGTGAAGCTTGCGCCACACTTAAACAGTTGCGTCTTGCTTAAATGCCGATTCTAATAGCCACGGCTGCACGGTTGTGTGTGGCGGCTAGATAATAAAAAAATTGCGTGAGCCCTTGAGCTCATGCCAAATCAACTAAAAAAAAGGGGGAGGAAATTATGATGTTTCCAACATCTGCATCAGTGATTATTGCTTTATTGATGGGCATTACCGGCGGCGCGTTCGTCATTTATGAATTGCGGCGTGTGCTGAGTTATGATCCGGGCAATGAAACGATGCAAGCGATTGCCAAGGCCATTCAAGAAGGGTCGGCGGCGTTTTTGTCGCGTGAATATCGGGTCATAGCGATTTTTGTGGTCATTGTTGCGGCAGTGATTGCGACGTTTTTACATTGGCAGACGGCGCTGTGTTTTGTCGTCGGTGCTATTGCTTCTGCAGGCGCGGGCTATTTGGGTATGTATGTGGCGGTTCGCGCTAACGTCAGAACGGCGGCAGCAGCGGGGCGCAATTTGCATGAAGGTTTGCGTGTCGCTTTTGGTAGCGGTTCAATCATGGGCATGGCGGTGGTCAGCTTCAGTTTGATCGGCATGACGGTGCTGTTTTTGGTCTTTAATGGCAGCCCGAACCAGTTGATTTATATCACCGGTTTCGGTTTTGGCGCCAGCAGCATTGCCTTATTTGCCCGGGTCGGTGGCGGTATTTACACCAAAGCCGCCGATGTCGGCGCTGATTTGGTGGGCAAAGTCGAGCAAGGCATTCCCGAAGACGATCCGCGTAATCCTGCGGTTATTGCCGACAATGTGGGTGATAACGTCGGCGATGTTGCCGGTATGGGGGCCGATTTGTTTGAAAGTTACAGCGGTTCCATCATTGCTGCCGCGACCTTGGGTGCGGTACTGGGCGAAAAATCCGGTGCGTTTATTGGCTTGCCGTTTCTGGTTGCCGCCGTCGGTATCGTTGCCAGCCTTTTTGGCATTTATATGGTGACGGGCAAAGAATTGCCGGAAGGCGCCAATGGTTCCTTTACTGCGAAGATTTTGCGTTTTATCGGGCAATATTTGATAAAAATTGATGAAAATGCCAGTTTGGATGATTTGTTGAAAGCTTTGCGCTGTTCAGTTTGGGGCGCTTCGGCAATTATTTTGGCCTTGTCTTTGGTCGCCGTCTTGTTGTCCGGCGTCAGTTTCAACTACTGGCTGGTCATTTTGGTCGGATTGATTGCCGGTAATGCCATTGCTTACGTCACTGAATATTACACCTCGTACACCGAAAAACCGACCCAGGCCATTGCCCACGCTACTCAAACAGGTGCGGCAACAACCATTATCCAAGGTTTGGCGGTCGGCATGATGAGTACCGTGTTTCCGGTGTTGATCGTCGCAACCGCTATTTTGTTGAGTATCTGGCTCGGTCATAAGGCTGATGGCAGCCTGGCTTCCGGACTTTATGCCGTGGCCTTGTCGGGCGTGGGTATGCTAAGCACCTTGGGCGTTACTTTGGCAACGGATGCTTACGGCCCGGTTGCCGACAATGCGGGTGGTATTGCCGAAATGAGCCATCTGCCCGCCGATGTGCGTCACCGCACCGATGCGCTGGATAGCTTGGGCAACACCACTGCGGCCACCGGTAAAGGCTTTGCCATTGGTTCGGCGGTGCTGACAGCATTGGCTTTGTTGGCGGCTTATGTGACAGCGGCAAAAATCGACGACCTGAATATCTTGGGCGCAACCATGTTGCCGGGTATTCTGATTGGCGCAATGATGCCGTATTTATTTTCCGCGCTGACCATGATGGCGGTCGGTAAGGCCGCTCATGAGATTGTGGTCGAAGTGCGCCGTCAATTCCGCGAAATTCCGGGCTTGATGGAAGGCACCGGACAACCGGATTATGCAGCATGCGTCGGTATCAGCACCGAAAGCGCCTTGCGCGAAATGATCTTGCCGGGCGCCTTGGCTGTAGTTGTGCCGTTGGTGGTTGGTCATGTGTTGGGTAAGGAAGCGCTGGCCGGTATGCTGGTTGGTACCATGTCGTCCGGTTTCCTGTTAGCGGTGATGATGGCGAATGCCGGCGGCGCTTGGGACAATGCCAAAAAATGGATTGAAACCGGGCAATACGGCGGTAAGGGTTCCGATTCCCACAAAGCCGCAGTTGTCGGCGATACCGTCGGCGATCCGTTTAAAGACACCAGCGGCCCGTCGTTAAATATCCTGATTAAGCTGATGACGATTGTTAGTCTGGTTTTTGCCAGTTCGTTCGGTTCCGGGTGGTTTAATTTTTAGGCTCCCCATTTAGATTTTGATAGAGCTTAGGCTTAACCGTCCTCAAGAGCCGGGCGGTTAAGCTATTTTGCAAAATACGCTTATTTGTTGTGTCTGCATAGCTGTGCTATTTCTCCGAAGTAGCACCTGCCCCATCTTGAATATCCCATTATTTAGCCCCAGATCATCGTGGACTACGGAAAATAGAGTCCACGCTGATCACAAAAAGCACGAAAATTTCATGTTTTTAAATTACCAACAATAAAGGTTGGTAATAATGATGCTTGAGTCATTTTTGCATGATAGTATAGGCAGTTTTTTAGCCCGGCAGAGATTGAGTGATTAGCTGGAAACTCTATACAGCGCCGGTTGTTGGAAAAAGTATTATTTATATCGTGTTTTTGAGAAAATTATTGCAATGTTTCAATCCACATTCGACCTCATCTACCCAATGACGTGTCTTACGACCATCCATCGACAGATAGGGAACGGTGGATTACCTCGCCGTAAACGACGAGGTTAGCTGAAAGGATAACGATGCCAAGGCAGCGTTGTCAACGTTGAAGGAATCTCCCTGAAGGGAGAGGCCTCAAACTAACAAGGAAATTTGATGAATATTCGTGCTTTACTTGCTTGTACTGTTTTATCGTCTGTTATGGGCGGTTCTGCCTATGCTGCTACCTATGCGATGCCGGAAAATCCCGGTGATAGCATTATTATTAAATATGCCGATGACATGCCTTTAACGCGGGCAGAGCAGGATGAAACGTTATTGGATGTGGCGCGCCGTTTTCTGTTGGGGCAAACGGAAATAGTCAGGCTAAATCCCGATGTTGACCGCTGGCTGGTTAAAAAAGGCGAGATTGTCCGCTTATCCAACCGCCGCATTTTGCCGGATTCACCGCGTAATGGGATTACCTTAAATATTTCCGAATACCGGATGTATTTTTATCCGCCGACCAAAAAAGGCGAGGCGTCCAAGCAAGTGATGACTTATGCGCACGGTGTGGGCAGGCAAGATTGGAAAACGCCGTTGGGGCAAACCAAAATCGTGAAAAAGGTCATGAATCCTGCGTGGTATCCGCCCGAATCCATCAGGCGCGAACATGCGGCGAAAGGCGATCCATTACCGCTTATTGTTCCACCGGGGCCGAATAATCCATTAGGTACGCGTGCGCTCCATTTGGCATTGCCGGGCGAATACCGGATACACGGCACCGATGTGGATAAGATTCATGGCATTGGTATGCAGATTACCCATGGCTGCGTACGTATGTATCCTGAAGATGTCGAGGAGTTATACGAGATGGTTTCAGTCGGGACACCGGTTTACATTGTCAAACAGCCGATTAAGGTGGGATGGTTGAATAATGTGCTTTATGTGGAGGCGCATCCTGATTTGGAAGGAGAGGAAACAACGTTGGATCAACGTTTCGCTGTGGCCTTGGGCTTGATTGAAAAAGCTAATAACGGGGACATGCCTGATTTTGACCAAAAAGCATTAAATCGGGCGTTGACTAATCAAGCTGGCGAGCCGATAGCCATCTATGAGCGTTTGCCGCCGCTGGAAGATGCAACCGCAGATGAGCTTAACGCGGAGCCATCATCAATCCCTGCACCCTTGTCATCGCTGCCTGTAGTGACACCTGATGAAACTGCACTAAAGCCAGCGCGTACACCATCGCCAAGCGGTTATTATCGCGGTGGTTTATAAAACTAGTGGTTAAAGACTTATCGTAACAGCGCCGTCATCGCTTGGCGGATTAGGCATTTTTAATGCATAACCTTATTTCGGGTACATCCTTTTGAAAAAAATCCTTATTTCCGACAAATTAGCAGAAGCTGGCATCAACTATTTAAATGAACAGCCCGGCATACAAATTCATATTGAAACCGGGCTTAATGAAGAGCAGTTGTGCAATATTATGGGCGATTATGATGCGCTGTTAATCCGTAGCGATACGCAAGTGACCCAGGCCGTGTTGCATGCGGCAAAAAATCTCAAGTTGATCGGCCGTGCCGGTATCGGCGTCGATAATGTCGATATTCCAGCGGCAACCGAATTGGGCATTATCGTGATGAATACGCCGGATGCCAATGCGACCACGACTGCCGAGTTGGCGGTTGCGCACATGATGTCGTTGAGCCGTCATTTGCCTACGGCAGACCGTTCGGTGCGCGCCGGAAAATGGGAGCGATCCAAGTTAATGGGCTCGGAAATTGCCCATAAAACGCTGGCAATACTCGGTTTTGGTACCATTGGCCGTATTGTGTCGCAGCGCGGTTTGGGATTGAAAATGGACGTGATTGCTTATGACCCGTTTGTTGCGCCGGAAATATTTGAAGATTTGGGCGTGCAGTCGGTCAGTCTTGAGGAATTGGTGACGCGTGCGGATTATCTGACTTTGCATTGCCCATTGATCGAAAAAACCCGTAATGTGATTGGCAGCACCCAGCTGGCGATGATGAAAAAAGGGGCGATGATTATTAACTGCGCCCGAGGCGGCCTGATTGACGAAGCAGCGCTGTATGAAGCGTTGAAAAACGGCCAAATAGCCGGTGCTGCGCTGGATGTTTATGAAAATGAACCGCCTGCCGGTTCGCCGTTATTGGAATTGGACAATATCGTTTTTACCCCGCATTTGGGCGCATCGACCAGCGAAGCGCAAGTGGCGGTCAGTGTTGAAATTGCCCGTCAGGCGGTGACTTTCTTAAAGACCGGCGAAGCGGTGAATGCGCTGAACTTGCCGCGCGTATCGGCGGAAGAACTGAAAAAATCGCACGAATTCATGACGCTGGCCAATATTCTGGGCAAAGTGTTAGTCGGTTTAGCGACTAAGCCGCTGGAAAAAGTCGAAGTCTCGTTAATGGGGCGAGCGGCAGAAGTTGAGGCGCGCCCCATTTCTGTTGCCGCCTTAATTGGTGTGTTAAGCGGGCAGTTTTCGACGCCGGTTAACCGGGTTAATGCCGAAAATATCGCCAAACGTCAGGGCATTGCGTTGGTGGAATCGAAAACCGAGGAAACCCAGGATTATTTGTCGCTGATTAAAGTGACCGGACATTGCGCCGACCATACCATTACGCTGGCCGGAACGTTGCTGGGCGGCTGTCATCCGCGTTTGGTCTGTATTGATCAGATTGATATTGAAGTGGTACCGGAAGGTACGTTATTAGTGACCCAACATGACGACAAGCCGGGTGTTATTTCGGCCATTAGCAGTGTGCTGGGCAATGCCAACATCAATATTTCCAGAATGCAAGTCAGTAAAGCAGATGAACAGAATCGGGCGATGGCGGTGATTAGCGTGTCCGAGCCGTTAACAGACGATTTACTGCAGCAGTTGTGCCATATTCCCGCTGTTCATCAGGCCACGCAGATTAACTTATGAGTTTCGATGTCATCTGCTTTGATTGCGACAGTACCTTAAGCAAAATTGAAGGTATCGATGAACTCGCCCGGCGCGTTGGCTTAGGGGATGCAATGTCCAAGCTGACTAATGCGGCGATGAACGGCGAGGTGCCGCTGGAAGCGGTGTACGAACAGCGGTTGTCGTTAATCAGGCCGGATCAGGCCAGCATCGATTGGCTGGCGGATGAATATATTGAGCAGATCGTCGATGGCGTTAAAGTTGTATTTGAGACGTTATTAGGGCAGGGCAGGGAAGTACATATTATCAGCGGCGGACTGCGGCAGGCCATTTTGCCGCTGGCGCGAGTTTTGGGCGTACCCGAAACGCGTGTTCATGCGGTTGATGTTTATTTCAATGCAGACGGCAGTTATCGGGATTACGACCAAAATTCGCCGTTGGCCAGATCCGGCGGTAAAGCTATTGTTGTGGGACAACTTAATACGGCAGGTTCGCTGGTCATGGTCGGCGATGGCAAAACCGATATGGAAGCAAAGCAGGCGGGAGCCGTTGTGATTGGTTTTGGCGGCGTGGTCGACCGTGCGCTGGTGCGTGAGCAAGCCGATTTTTATTGCGTTGAGCCGAATTTGACGGCTGTGTTGGTGCATATTTTATAAGGGAGAAACAATGGCTGGGCATAGTAAATGGGCAAATATCAAGCATCGTAAGGCAGGTCAGGATGCTAAACGCGGCAAAATATTTACCAAAATGCTGCGTGAAATTACCGTCGCAGTAAAAACCAGCGGCCCGGATGCGGCCAGCAATCCATCCTTGCGCACCGCAGTGGATAAGGCTTTGAGCGCGAATATGCGCCGCGACACCATCGATACCGCGATTAAAAAAGCCTCGGGCGCACTGGAAGGCGTTAATTACGAAGTCGTCCGTTATGAAGGCTACGGCCCCGGCGGTACTGCGGTGATGGTCGATTGTCTGACTGATAACCGCAACCGTACCGTCGGCGAAGTGCGCCATGCTTTTACTAAAGCGGGCGGTAATTTGGGTACGGACGGTTCTGTCGCTTATTTATTCAGCAAGCTGGGCATTCTCAGTTACGCGCCTTCGGTTGATGAGGATGCGTTAATGGAGGCGGCTTTGGAGGCCGGTGCCGACGATGTGATGACGCATGACGATGGTTCGGTCGATGTGATGACCACGCCGGAAAGCTATCTGGAAGTTAAAGATGCGCTGATTGCGGCAGGTTTCGAGCCGGATAATGCGGAAATCACCATGCAGGCAGCAACGATGGCTGAGTTGGATGCCGCAGATGCAGAAAAGATGATGCGCTTGATTGACCGCTTGGAAGATTTGGACGACGTGCAGAATGTTTATTCCAATGCCGATATTAGCGATGAAATTATGGAAAGGTTGGGTTGAATCAGGCGGTAAGAAATTTTTATGTTTTTTGAGTGGGATGAAAACAAAAATCAGTTAAATATTCGTAAGCAGGGTGTCAGTTTTTGCGATGCAGCCTGATCCTTTTGCTTTAAGCATATTTAAGCATACCTGATGAAGAGCATTCAGAAACCGAAGAGCGTTGGCTTTTGTTGGGTAAAAATTTAAGTGAGCATTTGTTATTAGTCGTTCATGCTTTTCGATATGATGACAAAGTTAGAATTATTTCTGCTCGAAAAGCAACGGCTACAGAGACCGTAACTTATGTTAAGAGGCGTATAAAATGAAAGAAGAATATGATTTTTCTAATGCCAAGCAAGGTAAATTTTATGTACCCGTTGAAAATATTCAATTACCTATTTATTTGGATAAGGATGTTATTCAATATCTCAATGAAAAATGTCTGACTACACGGGAAAGCCTGCAATCATTGGTTAATGATTTATTGCGTAAAGATATTGAAATCGCCAAGCGAGTGACTTAGGAACGTGCACGAAATAACTTGAGCAACTTGAAACGCTGATTCCTTTAGTACCGTGCTGTTCAAATGAAAACTTGCTCAAGTTAAAACATGCACGTTCCTTAGTGCTGCGTAATTAAGATTTTCCTGAACCCATCCTGATTTTTTTGAGTGACTAACATGACAGCATTGCTATCCGAACGAATTACTATAGATGCAAGTATTTGTCATGGTAAACCCTGTATTCGAGGCTTACGATATCCGGTTGAAAATATTTTAGAATGGTTAAGTGCCGGCATGAGTATCGAAGAGATACTCTAGCAGTTTATTCAATTCTTGATGGAGCAGTTCTCGCAGGAAATTTGCCACCCAACAAACACAAGCTGGTTGTTGCTTGGCTTGAAATACATGGAGAGGATATGCTTGCTGATTGGAATTTGGCTGTGCAAAGCAGTAAACCTTTTCCAATTAAAGGACTCGATCAATGAGAATTGCTGAACTTACGATACAGCCTAATTGGATAATCACTATTGTGGCTGAGGATGGTCGTGTTGGACAGTTTTATGTTGCCCCTTATCTTCAATATGAGGCATTTGAGGCACTTAAAAATCAAGGCGAATTTGAAAAAGTTAGTAATGGTGGCTATTTTATTGAATGGGATTGCGGTGCTGATTTGTCTGTAGACACCATTGAAGCGCGATGTGATTTCACTAATAACCCACAGTTATGTCGTTCGGAATAAAGCTGCTCAAGCGTGGCGCGTGTTAGCGTTTCCGAATGTAATGCGTTTAATTAGAGGTTATATGATGAATCATTTTAAAGCGGCGGGCATTTATGATTGCAATCGACACTAATGTGTTAGTGCGTTTGTTAGTTAATGATTCAGCTTCACAGACACGCACTAATATGGCTAAGGCTCTGTTAAAAAGCGTTAAGCAGTTATTTACCTTCGATAAAAAATTTGCACGATTGCAATCGGTAAAGTTACTTGAACAATAAATGCGCATTCTAGGCATAGACCCCGGTTCCAGAATAACCGGCTACGGCATTATCGAAGATTCTTCGCGTGGTTATCAATACATCGCCAGTGGTTGCATTCGCATACAGGCGGATTATTTCCCCGACCGGCTCAAACAAATATTCGACGGCCTAGTTGAAGTGGTGGAGCGCTATCACCCGGAGCAAATGGCGATTGAGCAGGTATTCATGCATAAAAATGCCGATTCGGCGTTGAAGCTGGGGCAGGCCAGGGGTGCGGCCATTTGCGCGGTGCAGACCGCCGGTTTGCCGGTGTTTGAATATGCGGCGCGGCAAATTAAGCAGGCGATAGTCGGGAAGGGCAGTGCCGAAAAAACTCAAGTCCAACACATGGTGAAAATTCTGTTAAATATTCAAGGCGAGTTACAAATTGATGCCAGCGATGCGTTGGGCATCAGCATTTGCCATGCCCATTATCAGCAAACGGCACTGCGTTTGGGTGCATTACGATGATCGGTTTTCTGCGCGGCAAGTTGGCGTTAAAAGCGCCGCCATTATTGATGCTTGATGTCAATGGCGTCGGTTATGAAGTCGAAGCGCCGATGACAACTTTTTATAACCTGCCCGTGCTCGGCACTGAGGTCATGCTGCACACGCATCTGGTGGTGCGGGAAGATGCGCACATTTTGTTCGGCTTTTCGACCGAAGCGGATCGCGCCATGTTCAGGACTTTGATTAAGGTCAATGGCGTTGGCCCTAAATTGGCGTTAGCGATTTTATCCGGGCAGAGCGCCGAAGAATTCCACCGCTGTATTCATAATAACGATACCCAAACCTTGGTGCGTTTGCCCGGCGTCGGTAAAAAAACCGCCGAGCGATTGGTCATTGAAATGCGCGACCGTCTGCCTGATTTGGGCGAGTCGGTTGATGCAACAGCCGCAGGCGCTGATAAAATGCAGCCGGTCAACAATCCTAAACAGGAGGCTATCAGTGCCTTGTGTTCGTTAGGCTATAAGCCCTTGGATGCTACTAAAATGGTGCAGCACATTAATATAGAAGGAAAAAGTTGCGAGGATATTATCCGGCTGGCGCTGCAAGGCTCCGTTAGATGATAGAAAGCGACCGTATCATCACCGCGAACAGCCATTCGGATGAAGAGCGCCAGGATCGCGCCATTCGCCCAAAACGCTTGGCCGAGTATATTGGGCAGAAGGAGTTGCGCGAGCAAATGGAGATTTTTATCCAAGCGGCAACGGCGCGAAAAGAGGCGCTGGATCATGTGTTAATTTTTGGTCCGCCGGGTTTGGGGAAAACCACGTTGGCCAATATTATCGCCGCTGAAATGTGTGTTAAAATTCGCCAAACTTCAGGGCCGGTACTGGATAAAGCCGGTGATTTGGCGGCATTATTGACCAATCTGGAAGCGCACGATGTGTTGTTTATCGACGAAATTCATCGCTTAAGCCCGGCGGTTGAAGAAATTTTATATCCGGCGATGGAAGATTATCAGCTGGATTTAATGATTGGCGAAGGCCCTGCCGCACGTTCCATCAAACTGGATTTGCCGCCGTTTACGTTGGTCGGTGCAACTACGCGAGCAGGTTTGCTGACCTCGCCGTTGCGTGACCGTTTTGGCATTGTGCAGCGTCTGGAGTTTTATACCATTGAGGAATTGACCGATATTGTGACCCGTTCAGCCAAGGTGCTGGGCATTGCGATGGAGCCGCGCGGCGCGTTTGAAATAGCCCGCCGTTCCCGTGGTACGCCGCGTATCGCCAACCGCTTGTTACGGCGAGTGCGCGATTATGCGGAAGTCAAAGGTAATGGCATCATTACCGAGTTGTTGTCGTTTAAAGCCTTGGAAATGTTAAAAGTGGACAATAACGGCTTCGATTCTTTAGACCGCAAATTGTTGTTGGCGATGATTGAAAATTTTGCCGGCGGCCCGGTGGGACTGGACACGCTGGCCGCTGCGATCAGCGAAGAACGCGGCACCATTGAAGATGTGGTGGAGCCGTATTTATTGCAGCAGGGCTTTATTATGCGCACCCCGCGTGGCCGGGTGGTTACCCAACATGCGTATTTGCATTTTGGTTTGCAGCCGCCAAAACATTTAGGTTTAACTGAGGATTTGTTTGAATAATTTTGTCTGGCCGGTGCGCGTTTATTACGAAGACACCGATGCCGGTGGCGTGGTGTTTTACGCCAATTACCTGAAATTCTTTGAGCGGGCGCGCACTGAAATGCTCAGGGCGATGGGTTACGAGCAAGATGAACTGATGGCTAACGAAGGCGTCATTTTCGTCGTGCGTTCGGTGCAGGTCGATTATTTAAGCCCCGCCCGCTTTAATGAACTGTTACATGTTAGCGCAAGAATTAGTTTGGCTAAAAAAGCCAGCCTTACTTTTGAACAAACGATTACCCGTGGCGATGATATGTTGTGCAAAGGCAGTGTGCGAATCGCCTGTTTAGATGCACATGTTATGCGCCCGAAAGCGATTCCTGAAACTTTATTTAGAGCATTAGAGCACACCATAAATGAACACTGATTTATCGATTTTCCATTTAGTTAAAGAAGCCAGTTTTGTAGTTCAATTCGTTATGTTGATACTGCTAATCGCCTCGGTGTCATCATGGACTTTTATTTTTACCAAACGTAAGGAGCTTAACCGGGCGATTGAAATCACCGATGAATTTGAGGAGCAATTTTGGTCCGGTGTAGTCTTGGCCGATTTGTACCGAAAATTGGCGGCTAAAGATTTCGAGCCGGAAGGTATCGAAAAAATATTTCTGGCCGGTTATAAAGAATTTTCCCGTATGCGTCAGGTTGGTAATGTCGAGCCGGGTGTGCAGGTGGAAAGCGCGCAACGGGTGATGCGGATTGAGCTATCGCGTGAGCTAGAACGTTTGGATGAGCATCTGGCTTTTTTGGCCACTGTCGGCTCAATCAGCCCTTATATCGGTTTGTTCGGGACGGTCTGGGGCATTATGAACTCATTTATGTCGCTGGGTAATGTCAAACAGGCGACCTTGGCGCAAGTGGCGCCGGGCATTGCCGAAGCCTTGATTGCAACGGCGATTGGCTTGTTTGCCGCGATTCCGGCGGTTATTGCGTACAACCGCTTTTCCACCCGATTAGACCGGTTGACCGGCCGTTACGAGCTGTTCGTTGAAGAGTTTGTGGTGTTGTTGCAAAGACAGGCGCATCAAAAATGAGTGCGCCACAGATGGGTCGAAAAAACGGGCGCAGAAAGCCTATGGCAGAAATCAATGTGGTGCCTTATATTGATGTGACGTTGGTGTTGCTGATTATTTTTATGATTACTACGCCGATGTTGCAAACCGGTGTGGAAGTCGAGTTGCCTGAGGCTGAATCGGCAAGTGTAGAATCGGAAGGTGATAATTTGCCGGTGATTGTGTCCATTAATGCACAAGGCGAATACTATATTACTGTTGATGATCAGGAACCGGAGCTGATTCAGTCAGAAGAAGCCAGTGTCCGGGTAATGGACGTATTAAGCAGGAAACCAAAAACAAAAGTCCTGATTGGCGCTTATAAAGGCATCGATTACGGTGCGGTGGTTGCCTTAATGGCAGGGTTAAAAAACGCAGGCGTGTCCAGCGTGGGTTTAATGACAAAATCGAGTGAACAATAGATTTTGATGGACAGTAAAAAGAGATTTACATGGCCAATCATTTTGGCCTTAGCTTTACATGGTACGATTTTGGCGTTGTTTGCCTTAAGCGCGTTATTAAAGCCCGATAAATTATTGGAGACAAATGCGGCGCCGGAAATTATCCATGCTGAAATTATTGAAGAAAATACGGTTAATAACTTAGCAGATGTTGCTGCGGAGCCTGTAAAGCAAGAAACTGTGAGCAAGCAGGAAGTTGAGCGTGTAGAGCCGCGGGTGGCAGAAGTGCCGACGGTTGTCGAAGAAGAGGGGGTTAAGGTAGAGGCGGCAGAGCAGGTAAAAGCGGAAGCAGCCAGAGCCGCAGCGCAAGCCAAAGCCAAAGCTGCAGAACAGGCTAGACAAGCTGAAATGGACAAGGCAAAAGCCGAGGCAGCGGCGGAAGCGGCCAAAGCGAAAGCCGCCGCCGAAAAGGCCGAGGCTGCCGCACAAGCCAAAGCGGAAGCGGCCAAAGCCAAAGCTGCCGCCGAAAAGGCCGAGGCTGCCGCGCAAGCCAAAACGGAAGCGGCCAAAGCCAAAGCTGCCGCCGAAAAGGCCGAGGCTGCCGCACAAGCCAAAGCGGAAGCGGCCAAAGCCAAAGCTGCCGCCGAAAAGGCCGAGGCTGCCGCGCAAGCCAAAACGGAAGCGGCCAAAGCCAAAGCTGCCGCCGAAAAGG
>JAUXXQ010000104.1 GCA_030684815.1 Methylobacter sp.
TGCGCCACAGTTGGGCAGATGACGGAAGAGATGATTAAACAATATTTGGAGCATCATTTTGAGCCTAATTCGAACGATGAATTTAAGATGGAGCCTCCATAAGACGCGTCGTTAAGTCGACGCGTATCCGGATTTCCAGTCTGTAACTCAAACCCACCAGCTTTAGCTGGTGGGTGTTCAGTTTAGTTTTATAGATTTGTTGTTGTTGTTTTATTATCTTTAATAATTGTTTAAATATGTTTAGATTTCTGTACTCCTTAAGCAACGGCTCTTTCAGAGGATTAAGGACATAGAATTGGGGATTATTGGACATAGGATTAGGGATGAAAGGACTTAGTTTCAGGGATCATAGGACATAGGATCAGGGATAAGAGGACATAACTTTGGGTATTAAAAGTAGTTGTTATTCTTACTTGTTATTTGAATATTTAAATAAATATAAATCAATGACTTACAAATTTGTGTTTATATAATGCTAATTTTTTCAATTTAAAGATAAGCGTATAAGACATAGTTTTGGGGATTAATGTTTACTTTATTTTCCATCACAAGGTTAAAACCACCGGCTTCCAACTGGTTAGCTTCAGCTGTTAAAATGACATATTTTGAGGAGTGTCATGGACTACAGGTATGGCAGCTATACCGTCTGAAGAAGAGATATTGTGGGCGATATTTTTGGGCGCGAGGATACTTCTGCGTCACAGTTGGGCAGATGACGGAAGAAATGATTAAACAATATTTGGAGCATCATTTTGAGCCCAATCCGAACGATGAGTTTAAGATGGAGCCACCATAAGACGTGTCGTTAAGGCGACGCGTATCCGGACTTCCAGTCCGTAATGTAAACCCACCAGCTTTAGCTGGTGGGTGTTTAGTTTTCATCATAGAGTTAAAACCACTGGTTTCCAGCGGGTTAGCTTTAGCTTATAACTCACGGTTCGCCCATTTGCAGACCCATTTCATCAGATTGCCCCGGACTTCCTTGATAAAGCGTGGGGGGAATCCGAGCAGCGCTAAAATACGCAGCTGTACCTTGTTGAGTGGCGTCAACCAGCAGCAATCGGCTCCATTCGCATTGACTCGGATCAGATGAAGGCCGCAAAATGCTTGCAACATCATTTCGGTAGTCGGTTTGGCGGTGGCCTGCTTGGGATTGCCTGCATAAATGTTGTCGAGCCTAGCCTGTTGTTCCTGCAAGGCTTTACGTACCGTAAATTCAGTCAAGCATAACACCCGCAAGGCAATACTCAGCAGGCGAATCAAGCCTTTTATGCGGGTTGTGGAGCTAAGGAACAACGGCATGATGCCCAGTATCTTGCTCGCAGCCGGTTAAACCCACGCTCGATAATATATTCATCACGGTAGGCGAGCACGGCTTCGGTTAGGCTCAGTTCAAGGTCGTTGCAGACAAATACTTTCCAGCCCAGGTGACGCACGGTATCGGCATAAGCGCTTGCATTGCGCGAGGTGTGTACGCTAACTGTGATGGTTGTCACTGTGGTGGGCTGCGTTTGGCATAGGCACGCTTGTGCGCGGTTTGGCTTTGCTGAATCAGTTCAATGGTCAAGAGGTCGTCCACTTTATGCTGCGTCATAATGCTGCTGACTTTACCGGTTATCTTGTTTTCATCTTGGCATTTCCGTCCGCGTCCACGCAGGTTGAGCTTGGCTATGTCTTGCTCTGCTTTTATTAGCAGGGCGTCCAAGGCTTGTTGCTGAGCCGCTGCCTGTTTTAAGGAATGAACGATCAGTCGTTGCTCTCAGTCAATGATTTTGCCTTCTTCATCGACGGTGCTGAGGGTAACGGTGTAACAGAAGCCATCGGCAATATGTTCCGCTTGGTCGGTTTTTTTTTCGCGTGGGCGGTACACCGGATCTAAGGGCTGCTCGCCCATCCATACTGGCTCTAGCAAGGTTTGCAATACCGCTTTGGGCATTTGCACGGCCAGCAATGGGCACAGGTAATAATCCTGATATGCGGCAACATAACAGCGGGTGTTCAGTGCTACTATTTTGCAATCGCCCACATAGAGCACGCCATGCTGTTGGAGGCAGGCCTGAAATTTACGTATTTCCGGCACATACAGCGGGTCATCAGCACACTCGCAATTTTCCAAGGTAAAACATGATGTTATAACTTACTGTTTTTGCTAAAGTTCATTAAAAATTCATCGAGCCAAACCTTGATGTGATTTTTAATTAAGAAACAGCTTGTATATGCAAAAATAAAATTATAACTGTTTGTTTGGTTCTTCCCGACTTCGCGGGGTGACCACTACATATAGTATTAGGCATAACCAAATAAACGGCGGCCTTCGACATCAAGCCAGATATGCTGGAATAACCGCCCCAAATCATATATCCTGATTAGAAAGATTCTTCAGCCAAACCAGATTTTCTCAATTATAAGGTGCATACTAAGCAAACAAGCCCAGCAAAGAGACATTATCATGGCCATGACCGTATCCAATTCCAACCCGGCTTATTTTTACCTGCATTCCATGCGCAGTTTGGCACTGAAGAGCAGTGTGCGGACGCACTGGAAGCGTCACGTTGGCCGCAAGGTTTCCGTTGCCCAGAGTGTGGCAACACGGATTACTACCTGCTCAAGGGTGTGAAACATAAGACCTTCCAATGCAAGTGCTGCCGGTTGCAGACCTCCTTGATCGCAGGCACCTTGTTCTAAAGCACCCACTTAGCGCTGAGCATTTGGTTCTTGGCCATTTATCTGGTCAGCCAAGCCAAGACCGGCTTGTCTTCACTCGACCTTAAACGGCAGCTGGGCGTGAGCTACCCCACCGCTTGGCTGATACAGCAGAAGCTGATGCAAACGATGGTCGAGCGGGATGATCGGTACAAATTGTGTGGTCATGTCCAGGTGGATGACGCTTACCTCGGCGGTGAATTGGCGGGTGGCAAGGCCGGGCGTGGCTCCGAGAATAAAGTGCCCTTTGTGGCGGCCATCTCGCTCAGTGCCGAAGGCCGACCGTTGTATATTAAAATGGCGCCGGTTCCGGGGTTTACACGCAAAGCGCTTGCCGACTGGGCTAGCGAAGATCTTTCACCAGGCTGCATAGTCACTTCTGATGGCTTGGGTTGTTTTGCCGGAGTAACCGATGCGGGCTGCCAACATAGACCCATCATCGCTGGCGGCCTCAAGCCCAAGGACTTGCCGGAATTCAACTGGATCAACACAGTTTTGGGTAATCTCAAAACCAGCCTGGGGGGCGCCTACCATGCGTTCGATTTCGCCAAATATGGAACCCGCTACCTCGGTGCATTTGTTTATCGGTTTAATCGGCGCTTCCATCTTGAGACGCTTCCGTTGCGTCTGCTCATCGCGGCTGTCACCACCGGGCCTCGTTCAGCTTGTTGGCTTCGCCAAGCTGAAGAATCTTTCTAATCAGGTCATATATTCCGTAACAACGCCGCTTGATGACTTTGATTTTGTTATTGAGGCCTTCGACAAAACCACTCGACTGCCGTTGGATGAAATAATTACTGATTTCATCCATCCATTTTTGCAACGTCCCCACAAACGCATCAAAACATTTCAGCCCTAACTCTTGAACCCGCACAATCCAAGCATTCAGCTCAATAACAGCTTGGGCTTTAGTCAACGGTTTATTAAAAATACCGGTCAGTACTTCCCTAAGAATATAGACCTGCTGCAATACAGGGGCATAACTGAACAGCATTAACAGCTGTACTTGTTGCTCCTCGGTTAAATCCGCCCAACGTTTCCGAAACACCCACATCACACCTTTGAGCTCGGCATACTTTTCATCGGGTAAGGTCTTTTTTAACGCCTGCATTTCCTGCCTCCTCGCTTTATCAGCGCAGCCCCGGTAATTCTTGGCGACATGAAACCGGTCAACGATGACGGCAACGCCGGGCAAGGCCTCATAAACAGCGTTGCTATAGCCTTCGTACATATCAACGCAGGCTCGCTGGATAGTCTTTTTTTGGGGCGTGGGAATGGCCGCCAAAAAGGCTTTGACCGTGTCTTTTTTTCGATCAGGCAATACTGCCAGTATCTGTTTTTCACCCCGTGCATTAATCGCTGAGACAATGACGACAAAATCCTTGTGCCCCTTCTTCAACGCAATCTCATCAATACCCAGCAACGGTATGGCTCCGATTTTTGGCCATTCAACCTGCTGATTAATATGGCGGTTGAGCAGGCCTTCTATAGCGGCTTCGCCGATACCGCGCTTCATGCTGACATCGGTAATGGTGCTATTAATCAGCTCACGTAACAGCGATTGCTCATAGGCTTTGGTATGCGGGCTTTTGCTGTCATACCAGCTGCAGGTCTGCGTGGTCGTCGGGCCGTTATCGCAATAAGGGCACTGATAACGTTTGGGTTTTATTTTAAGCCACACCGGTTTTTCGAAGATCGATAAATGCCGTAACGTGATCTCTCCGCTGTAACCATAGAATTTATCAATCGGTTTGCCGCAACGCTTACACTCCGTGCCCTTTAGCTCACTGATGACCGTAATCACAAAACCTTGTTCTGTTGACCTGTCTATTTTTTCAACTTTAACATCAGCAATGTCCAGAGGAATTGGTATTAGCATGAATCTCTTATTGTCTGTTTTCTGATTGGAGGCGCTTCGATACGCCCATTGGCAAAAAATAGCATACACTACATATAGTGGTCACCCCGCGAAATCGGGAAGAGCCGTTTGTTTTACTTTACAAGATGTGTACAGTCGATTGGCGAAGGTATTGCTAAAAACTTGAATATTGAGTTTAAGATTATTGTACTAATCGGTAAGACATAGTTGTTGATAAATTATAATATGTCTTTACAATATTTTAGCCTATCGGATCTATTCATCTTATAAAATAAATATATGATTTTTTTGTGTATACAATTTTTTTCTTCATTAAAAATTACTTTAGGGTTTGCTTAGATAAATTTTTAATCAATTTTGGCTAAAAGTAGGTAATTATAATTTCATGTTTTCTTTCGAAGAACGTACATCTATTTTTGGGATATTTCCGATTTCGTGGAGTTTGATTTTCATATAAATATTTAGCATTGACGCCATGAAAGTAATTAATTATCAATACATTGATATTAAAATAAAAAAATCATGTTAATGTCATTGTTTCTAATGCACAGCATTTAGATTTAGTGGTCACTTCGTGAAATTGGGAAGAGCCAAATATTTGTCTTTATTATTGGTATTATTTATTCAAGAATTTTTTTCATGAAAGAACTAACAAAGTCTGGACTAAAAAAGCACACAGCCGCAATTCATTGTAGTGGCGAGTTATCTTTGGTAGAAAGAAAACTTTCAAATATTTTATTGCTTAATGCATATAATGATTTATTAACAAAAGATATTCATGTAATTCAATCTAAACACTTATTTTCAATGTTGGGTTGGGAAGATAGTAATAATGTTGAAGGACTAAAAAACACATTAAAAGGACTTATGTCAACGATTGTTGAGTTTAATTTAATGGGGGATGGTGGAGAGGTTTGGCAAGCTATGACTTTGTTGAGTTCTGCCGTTTTATCTGATGGTGAGTGCCGCTACTCTTATGCTAAGGATTTAGCTGTTAAATTCTATAAGCCAGAAATATTTGCTGTTATTAATATAGCTATTCAAAAACAGTTCAAAAGTAACTATGCTTTGACGCTTTATGAAAATTGCGTAAGATTTATTAACGTAGGGTCTACTGGATGGTGGGATTTAGCTACTTTTAGAAAAATTATGGGTGCAAAATCTAATACTTATGACGAGTTTAAAAGGTTATCAAGTTTTGTTATTAAGATAGCTATGAAAGAAATAAATGAGGTATCGGATATTCGGATAGAAATTGAATATAAAAAAGAAAAACGTAAGGTGATTGCTTTACGTTTTTTGATTTCACCGAATTCTCAGCACAAACTTATTGAGCCTAAAGCAGGGAATATACAATCAAACGATATTTATGCTGAACTTAAAGAAATGGATTTATTTAAGCGATTAAGAGCACATGGTATAGGTGAACGTTTAGCGCTTTCTTGGATGATTGAAGAACCAGATTTAGCCGTAAAAGCGGTTAATTACACAGAGAATATGGATGAAAAAGGTTTGATAAAAGGAAATACCGCTGGTTATATAAGGCGGCTGATTGAAACTCGTGCTGAGCTTGGTCAATCTGAATATAAAACTGTTAAAGATGAAAAAAAAGCCGAATATATGCAACAGTTAGAAAAACAAAAAAATAATGAAGATATGAATAAACTTATGGCTAAATACGAAAAAGCCGTTTATTTGAGAGAATTAAAAAACATTTCTAATGAAAAAATAAATCAATTAAAAGATGATTTTTTGTTATCTAATGAAGGGAAAGATATTTCACAAACGGTCTTTGATTTTGATAAAGGCAAGTTTGTTAATAAACTGACTCAGTTAACATTTTTGCCTTGGTTAAAAAAGATGATAACCCCAAAATTTAATAAGGATGATTTTGAAATTTGGTTAAAAGAGAAAGTGTAGCAAGTTGCTACACTTTCTCTTTTATGAGCATCATCGAAAGGTTAAAATTTTTCCTGATTAGCCAGATGCTTCAGCTAACCGAAGCCAGTCGGCCGGACGAGGCCCGATGGTGGCGGTGGCCACCAGCAGACGCATTGGGAGTGTATCGAGTTGGAAGCGCCGATTGAACCGATAAGCGAACGCGGCCAAATAGCGATGGGCGTATTTTGCAAAATCAAATGAATGATACGAACCGCCCAGGCTGGTCTTGAGATTGCCGAGTATGGTGTTAATCCAAAGGAATTCGGGAAGCTCTTTAGGTTTGCGGCCACCGGCCACCACGGGATGATGTTGGCAACCCGCTTCGGTTACCGCAG
The DNA here is from genome assembly GCA_030684815.1 of Methylobacter sp. Lineage (GTDB taxonomy): Bacteria > Pseudomonadota > Gammaproteobacteria > Methylococcales > Methylomonadaceae > Methylobacter_A. The sequence goes on from JAUXXQ010000104.1 coordinate 6,859, forward strand.
TGAAACAGGCCAGACCGTCAGAAAGTACGCAGCAATTTGCACTGAGGTTGGCTTTGGCTCAGCCTGAAATGGCCTTGAGGGTAAAGCCACTGACCGGGGTCAACTTGATACACAAAGGATGGCCGTTGTCGTCCAGTGACACTGCTGCGACAAAAGACACTTTGTTCACGGACCCTCGCCCCGCCTTGCCGCCGCTAAGTTCGCCGCCGAGATAGGCGTCGTCAATTTGGACTTGGCCGCTAAGCGTATATTTCGTTTCACGTTCCGACATCGCTTCCATCAGTTTATGCTGGATCAACCAGGCCGTGGGGTATCTGACACCTAGATACCGCTTCAGCGCCAGTGCTGACAACCCCGTCTTGGCTTGGCTGACGAGGTAGATCGCCAAAAACCAAGTGGTCAGCGGCAGTTTGGTGCTTTGAAAGAGCGTGCCTGCGGTGAGCGAGGTTTGGTGACGGCATGTCCGGCACTGAAACATTTTGTGTGCCCCGACGATAAACACGCTACAGCCGGTTTCACTACAGCAGGGGCAGACAAAGCCTTGCGGCCAGCGTGATTGCTCCAAGGCAATCTCACATTGCGCTTCGCTACCGAATTGTTTGAGAAACTCAGGCATCGATAGGCCTATTTGAAACTGAATGCGGTTAATTGACATGACAGGCCTCTCTTAGTGATGGTTTACTGGCAGTCTACGCCCAAACTTGGGGCTTGGCTGAAGTATCTAGCTAATCAAGAATTAATTTATGCTCATTCCTTCGCAAAAAGACGCTTCTGGGGGCTAAAAATCTTCGCTATGCTTCGCTTCCAAGATTTCTCCGACTTTTCCGAATTTTTTTGACGTTTATTCGATGTTCAAGTTTTTAGTTTGACTGATGCGATCCCAGATAAATCAAGGTTTTTTCCGTCAAAATATCCAGGTATTAAATGACGGCGCTTATGGCTGTATCAGCGCATGATTTTTTAAAATCAAAAATCAAAAATCAAAAATCAAAAACCTGAACATGGCGTTTTAACGTTGGGTACGATGGCGTTTAAAGCGGTGTGCCGGCAATACCGGTGACGTCACTTTTTCCAGCTGCGCCCTTAGTTGGGCGGCTTCAGCCAGCAGCTGCTGGTTTTGGCGTTGCACGGTGCGTTGTGCCTCTATGGACTGTTCATAGGCGGCCTTCAATAAAGTGTTCCTTTCCTCCAGCTGTTGCTGTTTATCCTGCCACTTGGCGGTGGCCAGCTCCCGCTCTTCCAATATCCGGCGTTGCATCCAGTCCTGTTCCTGCTCAAGACGGTGCTGGTGTTGCGCGACCAGTTCGGTTTCCCGTTGCTGTTGTTGCTCCAGGGCTTTAGTTAAGTTTTGTTCCCGTTGCTGCGCGTTGCAGAGTTCTGCCTGCAGTTCCGTCTGCTCGGCCGTCAGGCTGGCAATCTGTGCGGACAGCGCGTCCTGTTTCAATCCGGCCTGGGTAAGTGCCTGGTCCGCAGTTGTCAGTACGTCCTGTTGTTGG
>JAUXXQ010000105.1 GCA_030684815.1 Methylobacter sp.
AAGTAAAACAGCTTTAGCTGTTTTACCGCCAATAGCTAAAGCTATTGGACTCCAATGTATAAATAAAATAGGCTTGCCTATTTAAGTACCTACGCGAGCGTAATTGGCAAAAAATGGGCTATCAACTTAACGCGGGACAGATATTTTTAGCAGGGGTCTGAGCCGTTACAAATTCAGCCCTGTTCACGCAATAACCGGGCAAATTCTTCCGCCGGCAGGGGCTTGCTCCTGATAAAGCCCTGATAACTGTCGCAGCCTTTTTCCTTCAGGAAGGCCAACTGCTCAAGCGTTTCCACGCCTTCAGCCAGTACTTTGAAACCTAGAATATGCCCCATTGCAACAATGGTTGCGGTAATTTCCATATCATCCTGTACAGAAGGGATGTCATCGATAAAGCTTTTGTCGATTTTCAGCACATCCAGCGGAAAGCGTTTGAGGTAGGACAGCGACGAATAACCGGTGCCAAAATCGTCAATCGCCAGACGAACACCTTGGGCACGCAAATTATTGAGCACTTCGACCGCTTTTTCTTCGTTTTCCATTAAGCCGCTTTCGGTCAATTCCAGTTCCAATTGTTCAGGAGGAAAACCGGTTTCGTGCAGCACTTTTGCCACCAATGTACTGATGTCGCTACGGCGGAACTGGTGCGGCGATACGTTGACGGCTAAGGTTATCGGCGGCAAACCGGCATCTAGCCAGCGTCGGCCTTGTTCGCAGGTTTCCCGTAATACCCAGGCACCGATTTCGACAATCAGGCCGGTTTCTTCAGCAATGGGGATAAAGCTCGCAGGCGAAATCAAACCATTGGCAGGGTCTTGCCAGCGCACTAAGGCTTCGGCACCGACAATCAAGCCGCTGTTAATGTCTATTTGTGCTTGATAATAGACGCACAATTCCCGATGTTCAGTGGCGTGGCGCAAGCGGGTTTCCAGGGCGATACGCTCTCGGGCAACCAAGGTGAATTCTTCTGAAAAATAGGCAAAACAACCACGGCCTTCGTCTTTAGCCCGGTACAGTGCAATATCGGCGTTATCCATTAGCGTTTCTGGTTTGTCGCCATGCTCTGGAAACAGGCTGATACCTATGCTGGCGCCGATTCTAACGTTCCGGCTCAATTCAGGGTGGCTTTTGCTGCTTTTCAGCAATTGAAAGGGGCGGCTCAAGTCGGCGACGATATTCTCGGCGACGCGCCCTGCATCTTCAGGACGGGCAATGTCTTCCAGCAGCACGACAAATTCATCTCCGCCCAAACGGGCAACGGTATCGACATCGCGCAATTTTGACTTGATTCGGTCGGCCACCTGTTGCAGCAATTCGTCACCCGCCAAATGCCCCATGCTGTCATTGACGGCTTTAAAGCGGTCGAGGTCAAGCATCAATAAGGCCAGCTTCTTGCCGTCGCGCCGCTCTATTTCAATGCCGTGCTTCAGGCGCTCCCAAAACAGGCGGCGATTGGGCAGCGCAGTGAGGGGGTCGTAATAGGCCAGATTATGGATGGTTTGCTCCGCCTCTTTATCTTTAGTGATGTCGGTGAAGGAGGCAACATAATGGGTGGTTTTATTGCTCGAATCGCTAACGGTGGTGATGGTGAGCCATGCAGGATAAATGTCCCCGTTTTTGCGTTTGTTCCAGATTTCACCTTCCCAGTAGCCGTTCTGCTTCAGGTCATGTTGCAGCGCATTATAAAATTCGGCGTTTTGGCGACCCGAATTAAGCAGGGCGTGGGTTTTTCCAATAACGTCTTCCTGCGTATAGCCGGTGGTCTCAGTGAACGCTTTGTTGACCTTTAAAATAAGCTGGTTAGCATCAGCAATAGACATGCCTTGTTGCGATTCGAAAGCGGTTGCGGCGATGCGTAGCTCAGCCTCGGCCTGTTTTTGTTCGGTAATGTCGCGGAAACTCCACACCCGCCCAACCACTTTGTTGTTGATCATCTTGGGTATCGAATAGCGCTCAACGATTCTGCCATCTTTAAATTCGATAATATCGAAGGAATGCACTTTAGGGGTTGCATACAGTTGGCTTACTTTTTTTAAGAAAGCCTCAGGATTCTTAATTTGATTGGAGCCGTACAACAGCTCCGCACTGCGGTCGTTGGCATCCATTTTAGCCGCGATAACGTCATCCGGGATTTGCCACAAATCGACAAATTTTTGGTTATGCAGCAGCCAATTGTTATTCAGGTCGACAGCCAGGATCGCTTCACCGGTGGCTTCCAGGGTCGCCTTGAGTATGGACAACGATTCGGCTATTTGTTGCGTTGACCGGTTGCGTTCAATCGCCAATTGCGCCAAGCCTGAATAGCGGTCAATCAGGCTAAGTTCGGCGGTGCTGGGTTGTGCGGGCAGGCGGTGATAAACGGCAAAGGTTCCAAGTATGCTTCCGTGGTTGTTTTTAATCGGCTGCGACCAGCAAGACTGTAAACCGGCTTGGCGGATAAGGTCGCGGTAAGGTTCCCAATAAGGATGCTGCTGAACATCTTCAACGATGACCCGTTCGCCACGGTAAGCAGCGGTGCCGCAAGAACCGACGCCATCGCCAATCGCAATGCCATCGATGGCTTGGTTGTAAAAATCGGGCAAACTAGGCGCGGCACCGTAGCATAAATATTTGCCGCTTTCATCCAGCAATAAAATTGAGCACAACATGTCGGGGTGCAGCCGTTCGATTTGATTGACTAATTCATGTAACACGGCGTGCAAGCCAAGGTCTTCATTAATCAGTTGCAATATCTTATTTTGTAAAGCCAATTCATCGGTACGGCTATGCAAGTCATGTTCAACCGCCTTGCGCTCGCTAATATCCTGGACAGTCCCGATCAGTTGCACCGGATTGCCGGCTTTATCGCACTCAATATCGCTGTGGGCACTTACCCAGCGTTCTGCCTTATCGTTAACGCGGATGATGGGGTACTCCAGCGCAAAACGCTGACGTTTAAGCAATGATTTCTGATAATAATTTAGCACACGCCTGCGGTGATCAGGATGGATCAATGTTGTCGCATTGGCAGCCGTCCGTTCAAAGGCTGCGTCAATGCCGAAAATTTGATCAAGCAGGACTGAGCTTTGCCAGCGTCCGCTGCTCAGATCGGTTATGTAGTAGCCTATCCCGGCAGTTTCATGCGCCAAACGCAATAGCTTTTCATTACGGGCGGCCATTTTGTTTTTTTGTTTGAGCGTTCGATAGGAAAACAGCAATATTAACGCCACAATAACGGTTAACAGCGCAATAATGACTGCAATCTTGACATATTGGCGCAGTTTTTCCTTGTCGGCTTTGGGTTCTGGATCGTAGCTGAAACCGGGTAAAAACGTATCATTTCCAACCAATTCCGCTTCGATAAAGGTCTCTGCCATATAGCGCCAACGCCACGGGTTCATGTGCCCTAAGTCGATGATGTCGGGAATAATAAGTGAGCGTATGACCTCGGCTTCAAACTCAAGGTGGTCTTTGGATTTGTTAACTTTGTACCTGTTGAGCAATAAATTAATGATTTCGTGCGGATGGTTCATTGCGTAATACCAGCCCTCAAGACTGGCTTGACGGAAGGCTTTTACCCGCTCGGGATGCTGTTTGAGCTCATGTTCTGTGGTGAACAGGATGTCGCTGTAAAAGTCGGCGCCGTAGTTACGCGGATTAAGCACAGTAAATTCAATGCCTTGTTGCTTTAGCAAATAAGGCTCGTTGCTTAGATAGGAATTAAACGCATCCACTTTGCCAGTGATAAGGTCGTTAATGTCATAACTGCTGGGTATGACCTGAATCCGGCTTAAATCGACGCCTTCGTTATAGAACATGGCGAAAAAATCGGCGTCGACGGTCTGCTCCAGCAACATGATTTTTTTACCGACTAAATCATCCGGTGAAAAGATGGCGGCGTCTTTGCGGGCGATTAACACCGAAGGGGAATGCTGGTAAATCGCTGCTAAGGCAACCAGCGGTGCGCCGCGCAAGCGCTCCAGCAATAATTCGCTGTTGGCAACGCCATAATGGGCGCGGCCTTGAAGGACTTCTTGAACGGGTTTTTTGTCGGGTGTACCTTCATCGATGATGACATCGAGTCCGGCGGCCTTGTAATAGCCTTTTTCTAAGGCGGCATAATAACCGGCAAATTGAAACTGATGATGCCAGCGTAATTGCAGATGAACCGGTTCGGCTAATACCGAAAAACAGCCACAGACTAGCACTATAGCAAGTAGGGTACGGCTTAGCATGATATTGATTTTATTCGCATGCTTTGTTCGGCAGTCATGTCCTGCTCATAATAAAAGGCGACAGGATTAAAATTAATTCCCCTGCTCATTTTGGCTATCAACTTAACACGGGACAGACCTTCCAGGTTTTTACTGGAGCCGCTCCCGACGGCTCCAGCACTTCCGCCATCCATGGCAGTCGTAAAACCCGGAAGGTCTACTTCGGCATGCTTGTCCCGCTTTAAATGGGAAGCCCTCATTTTTAAAGCGATACCCCTGGAAACGCAGGCATTCTGCCCGCTCTCCCGAAGAATAGTGTGATAGAAGCTGAATAATTACACATTGAAAGAGCGTTTAATTTCGTCATTTCGTTGGTGAAAAATCCAGCGAATAGCGTGATTTACTTATTAAGCAGTTTACGGCTACGGTCAATAACTACTTGCCGTTTAACAATCAGTGTGTAACTTAACAAACCGAGTATCAAGCCGAACAATAATTTGCCAAAAACGGAGCTTTCTTGTTTAACTGCCGCAGCTTCCGGCGCCCATTGTTCTTTTACCGTTTGCACGGCAACTTTGGACGGTTGGTAGCTCGCTTTCAAGTCCGGCAGGCCCAGACTGTGCCAGGCATCGTAATCCTGCCAGATGGGATAATCGCGTTTCCACATGCCTTTGGTGAAATAAGGCGCAAGACTCATGCCGTGTGATTTGGGTATGCCTTTTTCATCGAGGAAATCCTTGTAAACAACCAAACTAATGTCGCCGCCTTCGCCGACACCGTCAGTGGTAAACGATTTTTCAACATGGTCATGGAACATCCAGATGCCCTGGCCGAAGCTGTTTAAGCCGTCATCGGTGCCGTTCAGTTCCAGATCGATACGCTGTGCCGGCACCATGCCGTGTACATCGCGCTGAATATAGGAACCGGGGCCGTTATCGACGCCGTCATAATGCGTTATCGTTGGTTTGTGTCCGTGGATATGCAGGGCAAAAGATTCGGTGTGACCATTCAGGATCCGCAGTTTAACTTTTTCATCCTTTTGCATTTCAATCAGCGATTCCCTTAAGGTATAAGGGAAAGAGCGGCCATTGAGCATGAAATAATCGTCAGCGGCATCGGTGGTGTCGTATTCCATATTCATGTGCTTGGCAATCAGGCGCGGGTCGTTGGCGGAGCGGGCCACCAGCTCATGCAATTCCTTATCGACCGATTGATAATGCAGGTCGTACTCACGGGCATATTTTTCCAGCACTGCGACCGACGGATGGCGCACTTGGCCTGCGCCGACATTCAGCGTTTGCGGCCAGTTGTTGGGGCGGTTTTCCTCAACAATAAAAATCCCCTGCAAGCCCATTGGAATATGGGTGTGCGGCTGGACGTGGCAATGGTAATACATGGTGCCCGGTTGGCGCGGTTTGATTACATAAGTTTTACTTTCGCCCGGCATAATGTCCATATTGCTGCTTTGCGCGACGCCATCATTACCGACTCCGGCATGATCCATAAACGGATGGTCGATGCCGTGCAAATGCAGGGAATGCGGCAAATAATGGGTATTTTCCACAACCAGCCAAATGACATCATCCTGCTCGACACGGATCACCGGAGACGGTGCGCGCAACAAGGGGTTGGCGATGGGTTCGTAAATGCTCAAGGTCGACATATCACGGGTTTTCGGTGCAAACACCCAAAAAGTCGGCTGTATGCCCGGTGCAATGTCGAACGTGGTGGTGGGGTCTTTCATATCCGGCGAATGGCCGTTGATTTCGGCAATTTCCAGTTTGATAATGATTTTATCAGGATCGCCGTCGCCGTCGACATCATCGGACATGGTGATGGCATCAGCCGCAAGCTGGGTTTGCATCAACGTGGCCATGGAAATGCCGTTGGTGCCTTTGACAAAGGCGGCAATATCGGCCGGATTGTCGGGGTTACATAGCTGCGAAGCCTGTATTTTTACGCCATCAATAACTTGTTCTTTACGCCATTCGGGCGAAGTGAAGTCGGAGCAGACTTCTTCAACCGGCCCCATGTCCACCTTAGCGGTAGGAGGTAAATCGCTGGATGCTTGACTCCAAGAATGCATTAGGAGCAGTACAGCGCCCCAAATGAAGGTGAGAATAGTTTTACGCATAGGATGACCTCAGAAAAAAACATGAAACGAAATGACATGCCGCCAAGCCAAAGCAGGATGTCTATTAGCGGCGGCTATTTTAACTGAATATCACTCAGAATTCATTTTTAACGCTGAAACCCAGTAATTCTTAGGCTATTTCCGGGAAATCACCCTATGGGTGTTTTCAGCTAAAAAATACCTTATGTCCACATCGCAAGAGCCGCAACCGGAGCAAGCGCCGGTTTCCCTTGAAATCGCATCCAGGTCATTAAGTCCCTGAGCGACAAGCGCCTTGATTTTCTCTTTAGTTGTTCCGCTACAGTAGCAAATGACATCATCTTTTAAGTTGGGCATACAGCGCTTCCAAAAGCCAAATAAACAGTTCTTCCCGATTTCTCAGGGCGAACACCACATATACTTTGAACGGTTAAGTTTTCGGCTTATGTTGGGCGAAAAAACTGCCGAACTACAGACCTTCCAGGTTTTAAAAACCTGGAACGCTTTGAAAGATAAATCTTTCATTTTTTTGCGCGGAATAGCTGCCGCTGATTGCAAAAACCGAAAACCTGGACGTTTAAAGTATAAAGCAAGGGGATTCCTGATGTGAATCAGGAGTGGGATTGTATCGCTACTGCCCACTGATTTCTACTGCTGGCGGCATTACTGCACCATCCACTTCACAAACTAGCCCCGTCAGCCCGACGCTTGTTTTGTACTTTGTAAGGGGTTATTCAAGACCCCGCACTTGTTGCTTGGTTATCGCTGAAAGTGAAGTCTTTTTACAACGTTAAACTGCCGTCATGGAGAAAGCTGATAACGTCCTCTGATGGCAAGAGTCGATTTTAACACGATGAGAAATACGAAACTAAGCCGCTTACATCCCCGTCCTGAACGGCGGGGTTTTACGCTACTCGTCGATAAAGGTGCTGCTGAAAATTAACAAACAAATTAATAACGTCTTCCACATCACCCAGCGCTTCTGCCGCATCGGTCAATGAGTGATACTTCAGCTCCATAAGGTTCGGCAACCTGGACTGATCCAGCTCATCAACTCCGGTATCGACGTATTTGAACAGCACAAACTCAACAAAGCCTTTATGCGCTAGGCTCAAGCCGTCCATAATTTTCGGTTTAGTCTGCATTACCCTGATTTCTCTAGTCATCGGCTGGATATTGAAAGCAATATATTCCAGCACATCAAACAAATCGCTGTTTTCCGCATCAATCAGCTTTTGCAACTCGGTCAGTTCCGCTTGGCCATAACCCGCGTCGGCAAGCTTATCCAACAAGGCTTTTCGGGTCATTGGCTTTGACCAAATCTGCCGCAATTCCTCTTCGCTTTGAAAATATGACGGCAACGCGCCATAGAGATTTTTCACAAACTGTTCAGCAGAAATCGGCTGGCCATCAGCGCCCCAGAACGACGTGGAAATCATGTGTTGAATGTGCCGCTCCTTGCTGTCCCCCAGCTTGATTTTCAGCGTCTTGTTGCACACACAAGGGCTTTCGCCGCAGACATAACAGTCTGGCGCAGGCTCTTTAATACATTTGCAAGGCCGCTCACCGCATTCAGGACACGGTTGCGCCAGTTTTTTCTCACAAACACAAGATTCTTGGCCGCATTTGGCACAGACTTCAGGCTCTATCGGCTCGCCATCCCATTCAGGGTCAGCAAAGTGATGGTAGGCATCGACAAAATCATAAATAGTGAAATATTCCTTGCCGTCAAACAACCGGGTGCCGCGCCCGACAATTTGCTTAAACTCAATCATCGAATTAACCGGCCGCATCAACACAATATTCCTGACATTGCGTGCATCCACGCCGGTCGATAACTTTTGCGACGTAGTCAAAATAGTCGGAATAAACTTCTCGTTATCCTGAAACTCCCGAAGATACTGCTCGCCGATCTCGCCATCATTAGCCGTTACCCGCACACAATAAGTCGGCTCTTTGCTCCGGCTATACTGATTAATCAAATCCCTGACAGCGGCGGCGTGATCTTGCGTGGCGCAAAATACCAGCGTTTTTTCCTGCTGATTAATCAGATCCATAAAAATCTGCACCCGCTTGGCTTCGCGTTCCTTGATAACAATAATCCGATTGAAGTCGGCTTCTTGATAAATCTTTCCGGCCTCAACCTCGCCTTCAATAATGGTGTCATCTGAAGTAAAGATATAATCATCCAGCGTGGTCTGGATGCGCTTCACCTTGAACGGGGTTAAAAAACCATCGTTAATGCCTTCTTTCAGCGAATAGGTATAAACCGGATCGCCAAAATACTGATAGGTGTTTACATTCTCGCCACGTTTTGGCGTTGCCGTTAAACCCAGCTGCACCGCCGGGGCAAAATAATCCAAAATACCGCGCCAGTTGCCTTCATCATTCGCCCCACCGCGATGACATTCATCAATAATAACGAAATCAAAATAGTCTGTAGGATAGTCGCCAAAATACGCCGCGCCCTCGTTGCCGCTCATAAAGGTTTGAAAGATAGTAAAAAACAAACTGCCGTTGGTTGGCACGCCGCCTTTTTTACTGATTTCTTTCGGCGTAATTCTGACCAGTGCATCGTCGGGAAACATCGAAAAAGAATTGAACGCCTGATTGGCCAGAATATTACGGTCGGCTAAAAATAGAATTCTGGGGCGACGGCTGCCGTCACGCTTTAGATTCCAGCGCGTTTGAAACAACTTCCAGGCAATTTGAAAAGCAACGAAGGTTTTGCCGGTGCCGGTTGCCATCGTCAATAAAATCCGCTGCTTGTCTTCAGCGATGGCATTGAGCGTATTGGCGACCGCAATTTCCTGATAATAGCGCAAGCCTTTAGAACCGCCAACGCTTTCAAACGGAACCGCATCAAAGCGGTCTTTCCAGTCGTTTTGCTCGGAAAAAGTAAGCTGCCAAAGCGCCTCAGGACTGGGGAATGCCGCAACCAGCCCCTCGTTACCGGCATTCATGGCAATCTGATAAATCTCCTTGCCGTTGCTGGAATAGGTGTAATTAATGCGCAGTTTTTCCGCGTAAGTCTTGGCCTGAGCAACGCCTTCCGCTACGTCTAACTCATTACTCTTGGCTTCAATAATGCCAATTTTGCGGTTTTTATAAACCAGCACATAATCGGCAATCATCGGTTTTGCCCGCGTGCCGCCGGTCTGGATTTTACCGGCAGTGATGTGAAACTCGCGCAATACCTTAGAACCCTCAACCACGCCCCAACCGCAAGCCGTTAACTTAGGGTCTATCAATTCGGCTCTGGTTTCGGCTTCGTTCACAGTTCATTTCCTTACATTAAAATGGCAACTTCTTGGCATCGGCAAGTTTTAACCGAAAATGAAATAGTCAGCGACTTTTCAATCATGGAGTAATTCCTATGCGTGTATTCGTTTATGCGTTACTTAGGCCTTTTCCGTAAACCAAGATACCAAAAAATGAGTAAAATAAGCACCTATTCCAACCCTACAAAAAACCGAGATGACAACAGCAGCGTATTTTGGCCAAGCCGAGCGACAATCCATTAACGAGAGCCACTTATCTGATTTGAAACAGGCCGC
>JAUXXQ010000114.1 GCA_030684815.1 Methylobacter sp.
AACATTGAAGCGCAAAACAAAATACCGTATCGTATTACCTGAAATAGATGACTTGCAGGAGTTGAACATTATGTTGGCAGAACGGTTAGAGCAGTGGGCGCACGACTATAAGGCTGAGGGTTTGCAGGAAGGCTTGGCGAAGGGTTTAGAAAAAGGATTGGAGAAAGGCTTAGAGAAAGGCTTGCAGGAAGGCCTAGAAAAAGGCTTAGAAAAAGGTTTGGCAAAGGGTGAAATGCTGGCCTTGCAAAAGCTGCTGGCCCGGCGCTTTGGTGTTATCCCAGCCGAGATGACGGCACGCATTTCCAGCGCGGCCTTGGCGGATATTGAGCTTTGGTTTGACCGCGCTATTGATGCCCCAACACTGGATGATGTTTTTAGCCCGGGTTCACACTGAGTGAGTCATTAGACCTCTTGGTTAGTCATGTAGCCAAATCTTAATCGCCAGCATGAGCCACGACAGCAGCTATAAATTTCTTTTTTCCACCCCCGAACTGGTGCGCGACCTGATTTTCGGCTTTATCCCCGATCAGTGGTTGCACAGCCTTGATTACAGCACCCTGGAAAAAGTCCCCGGCCACTACGTCAGTGAAGACTTTAGGCAACGTGAAGAGGATATTGTCTGGCGGGTCAAAGTCGGCGAGGACTGGGTTTATCTGTATATTTTGCTGGAGTTCCAAAGCCGCATCGACAAATACATGGCCTTGCGCATGATGGTTTACACCGGCTTGCTGTATCAGGATTTGATCAAGCGCGGTGATGTGCTGAAAGAGGGTCGCTTACCGCCTATCCTGCCGATTGTGCTCTACAACGGCAGCAAACGCTGGACGGCCGCGACCGACATTGCTGAATTGATAGCGGCAATACCGGGCTTGGTTGAACAGTTCAAGCCCAAGCTCAAATACTTGTTGATTGATGAAGGCGCTTACACTGAGCATGAGCTGGCCTCGTTGAAAAACTTGGTCGCCGCTGTTTTTCAATTCGAACAGGTGAGCAGTCCTGAACGGATCCCTGAACTGATTGGCTTGCTGATCGACTGGTTCGGCGACCGCCCTGACCTGAAGCGCATGTTTGCCTTGTGGATACGCGCAACATTGAAGCGCAAAACAAAATACCGTATCGTATTACCTGAAATAGATGACTTGCAGGAGTTAAACATTAT
>JAUXXQ010000052.1 GCA_030684815.1 Methylobacter sp.
GTTTTTTAAAGAAGGCGAGCAACTCAACGACAGCGCCTTACCCGACTGGATGGCCACACAGGAGATGAAACAAGCTATGAGCACACTCAGCATTTTTTCCGAAAAAGAACGTCGATACCATCAATACCAATCCCGCCAAGAGTACCTGCGTGAGCAACGGACTATTCAATTGGAGTTGGAGCAGGCCAGCAGAGCATTGCTTGAAGAGCGACAAGAGAAGGAAGCAGCCCTAGCTGAAATTGAGCGCCTTAAAGCCTTATTGGCCAAGAAAAATCATTGATCAACAATAGGGCAATAGGGCAACAACAATAGGGCAATAGGGCAACAACAATAGGGAACAATAGGGGACAGGAACAATAGGGGGAACAAAGGAACAATAGGGGACAGACCCCTATTAAATCAAAGGGTATCCGATTTAAACCATAGCAAAAAGACAAAAAGACGGGGTCAGGTCTTGCATTTTGCAGGCTTGGCAGTCTCGCAGTGTGCGTGTTACGTGTTATGTTAAGTTTTATTCTGCTGATTCTGATATTCAATTATCTGGTATACTTTTTCGATGTTAGAAGCACCTAAGATTATTGGACAAATATGTGCAATTGAAACCATTGCCGAAGGTAATGGTATTCGTGAACTTCATCAACTTAAACAACGCTATGGACAAGGGAATTGGCGCAAGAAAAAGGGGGTTGCAGCTGTTGAGGGCTTCAATGGGGAAGTTGCTATGGCTGAAATACACTGGTATGAAGCGCATGGTATTGGAAAGGTTAAGCTAAAAATAAAGAGGTGGTTATGAAGTTTGTCGTTTGCATGGAGAATACAACTTTAGGCGATTTTTCTACAGATGATCTGACTATCGGTCGTCTTTATGAAGTCACGGGTGATATTGATTTGCATGGTATGTTGCGGATTATTGATGATTCTGGTGAAGATTACCTTTACCCTGCACGTTTATTTGAACAGCTCTCTGTTCCTGATACTACAGCTAAACGATTACACTATATTTTGAAGCAATAGCAGAACCCGCGTAAGGCGGATTCGCCGCTAGGCAATCCGCCACACTCGTGGTGATGTAAATTGTCTCGTTCCCAAGCTCCAGCTTGGGAATGCCTACCCTCAAGCTCTGCTTGACTAACGGCTCCAGGTCACGGATGACCTAAAACAAACCGCTCATTCTTTCGGGGATGGGCGGTTTTTTTATGCCCGCCTGCTTCCGCATAATGGCGGTTATGTTAACTTCTCCCTTGAAGGTTTGCTCAGGGCACAGGGCATTGTTAGGATATGAGCGATGATTTTGTTGTGATATACTTCGGCATTACTTTTTCTGGTAAAAATTGACCATGAGTAAACTTGATGAAATTAAAGAAATATTAAATACTTTACGTGTCGCGATGAGTATTTCTTTTGGCATACTGGTCATTATAGTAACAGGTCTTGTTAAGCGATTGGATGCGGGTAGCGTTGATATGCTTTTTTGGGCGGGCGTTGTTTGTTCTATTTTGATTATTATTGTAATCTTAAAGCTATTCATAAAAATATCTGACAAAACTAAACAGATTGGAGGGTTGTAATGAGTGCTGGTGTAATTGCTATAATTATTATAGGGGCATTGCTTGTCGGTTTGTTGTTTTTTGGGGTGGCAAGGTTGTCTGAAGAGTAACCCGCGGTCGAGTCGCCCGAGGGAACTTCCCCCTCAGGCGCTCACAGAACCGTACGTGAGACTCTCGCCTCATACGGCTCTTCATGTCCCTTGCAAATTACCAAGTTTGCGTAAATCTTAAGTTCCTCCCATTTCTG
>JAUXXQ010000053.1 GCA_030684815.1 Methylobacter sp.
GTTTTTTAAAGAAGGCGAGCAACTCAACGACAGCGCCTTACCCGACTGGATGGCCACACAGGAGATGAAACAAGCTATGAGCACACTCAGCATTTTTTCCGAAAAAGAACGTCGATACCATCAATACCAATCCCGCCAAGAATACTTGCGCGAGCAACGGACTATTCAATTGGAGCTGGAGCAAACCAGTCAAGCATTAACTCAAGCACAGCAACGTGAACAATTGGCTTTGTTAGAGAAACAGGCTGCACTGCAAAGAGAGGAAACAGCACTGCAAAGAGAGGAAACAGCCCTAGCTGAAATTGAACGCCTTAAAGCCTTATTAGCCAAGAAAAATCATTGATTATTTTTCACCCCAACAAAAAAAAGAGGAACCCTAAAGCTCCTCCAAGGTGTAGCAACCTAAAGAGGGACAATAAAAGAGGGACAATAGGGGACATACCCCCATTAAATCCCCCATTCCCCCCTCTTTTCCTCCCTTTCCCCGCCTCCTGCCCTGCTGCGCATAATGGCGTTTATGTTAAATTTTAAATTTAATATTTGTGGTCAATAGGGGGACTAACTATATTTATTATGATAGGATGATAAATTGAATCAACTTAAAAGGAGGATGTTTGTATGCCCACAATCAGTATGTTCTATGGCATTCTGGTGACGCTGTTGTATGAGGATAATAATCGCCATCACTTACCCCACTTTCACGTGCGTTATCAGGGTTTCAAGGCATCCATAGCCATTGAGGATGGTTGTGTTTTAGCGGGCAGTTTGCCGCCTAAGCAGCTGAGATTGGTGCAGGCTTGGGTCGAATTGCATCGGGATGAGCTTTCTGCTGATTGGGATCTTGCTATCAATGGCGAAGAGCCATTTCGCATTGCACCATTGCAATAAGAAGGACGGCATGGAGATTTTACTGGATGTTGTGAGCGTAAAGGTTCAGCCAGGCTATCGGCTGGAACTAGAATTTGAGAATGGCGAGCAGCGTATTTTCGATATGTCTCTGTACATGGACAAAAAACCATTCAATCGACTCAATGGCTCGCCCGTTTTCAGTTGTGCTTATGTGGATTACGGCACTGTCGTGTGGCCTGGCAATATTGATATAGCCCCCGAAACTCTTTACGATAGTTCCGTTCCTATCGACGGCCGGGGAAAATAGCAGAACAGAAAATAGGGAAAATAGCAACAATAGGGGACAGCCCCCCATTAAATCCCTCATTCCCCCCTCTTTTCCTCCCTTTCCCCGCTTCCTGCCCCGCTGCGCAGTGTGGCGTTTATGTTAAATGCCCATTTAAACCATTGCCCTATCCAGCCAAAGCATTCTACAATGTCTCGTTCCCAAGCTCCGGCTTGGGAATGCCTACCCTCAAGCTCTGCTTGACTAACTACTGAGAAGGTCATGCCAAAGTTGGATGAAGTTAAAGCTCGACTGGATTGGCTTAAAGAGCAATTCAAGGTATTGGTCGCTATTTTGGTGGCTGATGTTGCTGGGATTTCTAAATT
>JAUXXQ010000057.1 GCA_030684815.1 Methylobacter sp.
TCAGATAAGTGGCTCTCGTTAATAGATTGTCGCTCGGCTTGGCCAAAATACGCTGCTGTTGTCATCTCGGTTTTTTGTAGGGTTGGAATAGGTGCTTATTTTACTCATTTTTTGGTATCTTGGTTTACGGAAAAGGCCTTATTTGATGATGTGTGACTGTTGGCGTTGCCGCGATGACCTTCTGGATAACCGCCCTACTTTTAAGCGGTTTGCCCTGCAAATGAACATCAATAACCTTGCGCATCAGTATTTTTGCTTCGCCCAGCACCTGCGCATCGGTCAATTCTTTGGCATTGAGCGCCTGCAAGGTCTTGCCCGAAAACGCGCCATTTTCTGCTGCAACCGGGCCTTGGCCTGCCTCAAAGCGGTATTTTTTTAACGGCTCAATCGGCTGGTCATGGTTGTCATATTCCAGCTGCAGCGCATAACCAGACGCTTCCATCAGCTGAAGCTCAAACAGCCGCAACGCCGCTTCGATGCTGCGACCCTCGGCCAAACTGAATAAACAGGCTTGATAAGCCTCGAATACCTCGGGATGTGGGTCGTATTTATGCAAAAAACAAGTGACCAATTCATTGATGTAAAAACCGCAATACAGCGCCATACCCTGCAGCCCGCTAAACGGCGGCATATCGTCAGGGAGGCAAGCGGCGCGGCGTTCGACCGCAGTCAGTGTTTTTAACTCAGCCTGGCCGATAAAAGAAAGACTTAAAGGGATAAACGGTTGCAGCAGTCCGGCGGTTTTGGATTTGGTTTTTCTGACCCCTTTGGCGAGCAATGAAATCCTGCCGAAATCGCGGCTTAGCGCATCAATAATCAGACTGGTTTCCCGGTATTTCTGCTGCTGCAAAATAAACGCAGGTTGCAAATAAACTGCCGTTTCAGTCATTAAAGCCCAGGCTTTGCAAGGCGCGCTCGCTGTCCGACCAGCCTTTTTTAACTTTCACCCACAACTGCAAATACACTTTTTGTCCAAGCAGTTTTTCTATATCCACCCGGGCATCGGTGCCGACTTTTTTCAGCATGTCGCCGTCTTTGCCGATGACGATGTTCTTTTGGGTCAAGCGTTCCACCCAGATAATCGCGTAGATTTTGGTGATGTTGGGCTTTTCCTCGTAGCGTTCAATTTCGACGGTCAGCGCGTAAGGCAATTCATCGCCCAAGCGCCGGGTCAGTTTTTCCCTGACAATTTCGGCGGCTAAAAAACGTTCGGAGCGGTCGGTGACCTGATCTTCGGGATAAATCAAATCCCGTTCCGGCAACAAGGCCATAATCAAGCTTTCCAGCTGATCGAGGTTAGTCCGTTTTAATGCCGAAATCGGCACCAAATGCTGGAACGGAAAACGGTGCTGCGCTTCGTTAAAAAAGGTCAAAATCGCTTCTTTATCGACGACTTTGTCGACCTTGTTGGCCGCCAAAATGACCGGCAAACCGGCCTGTTCCAGTTTTTTGAAGATTTCCTCGTCGTATTCATGCCAGGACAAGCCGTCAATCAGCCAGACAATAACATCGACGCCCAGTAAGGTGGTTTCCGCCGTGCGGTTTAAATACCGGTTCAGCGCACGCTTTTCGCTGTTGTGCATGCCTGGCGTATCCATATAAATGGCCTGACCGGCGTCCGTGGTGTTGATGCCCAGAATACGGTGCCGGGTGGTTTGGGGTTTACGTGAGGTGATGCTGATTTTCTGCTTCAGCAAATGATTCATCAATGTTGATTTGCCGACATTGGGGCGCCCAATCAGGGCGACGAAACCACAATTCATCTAGTGTCCTTGTTTAATAATTCGAGCATAAGCTCTGCTGCCGATTGCTCGGCTTTCTTTCTGGAATTGCCGGTGCCAATACAGGATTCTGCCAGCAAGGGCGTGGTGCATTTGACCCTGAAAGTCTGTTCATGGGCCAGTCCGGACATGGTCATCAAGGTGTATTCCGGTAGCTCCATTTTTCTCGATTGCATTAACTCCTGCAATTGAGTCTTGGGGTCTTTTTGCCAGTTATTCATCGACAAGTCGGCCAGTTTTTCCTCGAATAACTGCAAAATCCAGGGCTGACAAACGTCCATGCCCTGATCGTTATACAACGCGCCGATAATGGCTTCCAGGGCATCGGACAGAATCGAATCACGACGGAAACCGCCGCTTTTCAGCTCACCGGAACCGAGCAGCAAATAATCGCCCAGCTTATGTTTTCTGGCCAGCTCGGCCAACGAACCTTGGTTGACCAAGCTGGCCCGTAACCGGCTCAACACGCCTTCACTGGCTTCGGGAAACAACTCATATATCTTTTGGGCAATGACAAAGCCCAAAATGGAGTCGCCCAAAAATTCCAGCCGTTCATTGTTGGTGGAACTTGCACTCCGATGCGTCAGCGCGCTAATAAAAAGCTGGGGGTCATTGAAGGTTAAGCCCAGCTTTTTGGCCAATTCTTCAGGCTTTTTTATCACTCCTGGCCGACCTCAATAACTTCATGAAACTCCGCCAACAGACTCAGATTTCCCGCCAATTTGACCACCGTTTCATACTCAATTTCCACTTTGACATAATTACCGCGTTTGACTACCTTAATATTATCCTGGGTGACGTCGTAAACATAATTGATGCTGAAACGTTTGTTCAAGCTATCCCTGATTTCGAATTCGCCTTTGGATGCGAGATCGGGTGTTTCTTTCAAAGCTTCCAGCGCGCTTTTAACTTTGCCGTGATCCAAGTAAATCGGCACAACTTTCAGTGTCAACAACACAAAAAAGCCGATTAAGCCGAGGATAAGAAGAATAGAAATCAGGGTCAAACCTTGCTGACGCTTGGGTGATAAATTCATTTTTTTCTCCAGATGATTTATTAAAAAGGATAAGTAAGGCTTCCGCTCCCGCCCCTTACTTACATCCCTGCAAGTATAGTTCAGCTTATTTCAACACGGTGCCGATACGGTCAAAGCCGATGCCTTTATGCTGCCAATCCCAACTCATCCAGATAAAAAAAGCCTGACCCACCAGATTTTCTTCGGGAACCGTGCCCCAGTAACGGCTGTCGTTGCTGTTGTCGCGGTTGTCGCCCATGACAAAATAATGCCCTTCCGGAACGGTATAAACGCCCTCAGCAGACAGTGCGCCATTCCTGATTAGGATGCTATGTTCAACGCCCAGCAAATCTTCCAGCAAGTGTTCGTTACCGGTCATGTCCTCACCTTGGCCGACACCCTGATAGCGCCCCAGCGAAACCTGATTGACCGGTGTACCGTTAACCGTCAATTTTTTGTTGTAATAGCCGACCTTGTCGCCCGGCAAGCCGATTATCCGCTTGATATAATCGACCGTCGGGTCTTTAGGAAAACGGAACACCACTATATCGCCGCGTTGGGGTTCATTCAGTTCAATGATTTTTTTATTGAAAACCGGCACCCGGATGCCGTAAGTAAATTTATTCACCAGAATAAAATCACCTATCAGCAAAGTCGGCATCATCGACGCTGACGGGATGCGAAAAGGCTCGGCAATAAATGAACGCAACACCAATACAACCAGCACTACCGGAAAAAAAGAACGCGCGTACTCGACCAGCACCGGTTCGTTGTCTTCGCTGAAAACTTCCCCGCGTGATTTGAGCAGCAGCAAATAACCGCCCCAAACCACGCCGGTAACCAGCGTGGCGACAGCAAGAAAAAAAGAAAAATCGTAGTTCATGTTGTGTATTTCAAGTAAAAAGGTAAAAGGTATAATAGGACTCGGCAATTGCTCCTGCATTGCTCTACCTCCTGCATCCCTACAGTCGACGGATGGCACGGATTTGGCTGATAGACACAGATAAAAACGTTATAAAATCCGTTTCAATCGGTGTCATCCATGTTCTATATTTTTAACGGCTGAATACCTTACGGTTATTCCTTATTAAGCTGCAAAACCGCCAAAAACGCCTCTTGAGGAATCTCGATATTGCCGACCTGTTTCATGCGTTTCTTGCCGGCTTTTTGTTTTTCCAGCAGTTTTTTCTTGCGACTGATATCGCCGCCATAACATTTGGCAATCACGTTTTTGCGCATCGCTTTAACGGTGGAGCGGGCGATGACCTTAGAGCCGATGGCCGCTTGTATCGCAACTTCGTACATTTGCCTTGGGATTAAATCCTTCATTTTTTCAACCAGATCGCGCCCCCGGTTGTTGCTTAAATCACGGTGCACGATGATGGACAGCGCATCGACTTTTTCGGCATTAATCAACACATCGAGCTTGACCAGTTCAGCCGGTTGAAAGCGCAAAAATTCATAATCAAAGGAAGCAAAACCCCGACTGACCGACTTTAAGCGGTCGAAGAAATCCAGCACCACTTCACTCAGCGGCATTTCATAATGCAGCGATACCTGTCTGCCGGCGTACTGCATATCTTTTTGCACACCGCGCTTTTCAATGCACAAGGTGATGACGCCGCCCAGATAAGCCTCCGGCACCAGAATATTGGCGCGAATAATCGGCTCCCTGATTTCTTTGATCGTACCCATGTCCGGCAATTTGGCCGGGTTATCAATCATTAAAATCTGATCGTTATGGGTAATGACTTCGTAGATGACCGTCGGCGCGGTGGTGATTAAATCAACATCGTATTCGCGTTCCAGGCGCTCCTGCACAATTTCCATGTGCAACATGCCGAGGAAGCCGCAGCGAAAACCAAAACCCAGAGCCTGCGATGTTTCCGGCTCAAAGTGCAAGGATGCATCATTCAGATTTAACTTTTTCAGCGCCTCGCGCAAATCCTCATAATGGTCGGAACTGACGGGATATAAGCCCGCAAACACACGCGGCTGCACCTTTTGAAATCCAGTCAGTTGTTCGCTGGCCGGATTGTCTGTCCAGGTAATAGTGTCGCCGACCGGCGCGCCGAAAATGTCTTTAATACCGGCCACGACATAGCCCACTTCGCCGGTGTTTAAAATGTCCTTTTCCAAACGTTTGGGCGTAAAAACCCCAACCTTATCGGCAATAAACGATTTGCCGGTAGACATAATGGTGATCTTTTGTTTTTTGCGGATACTGCCGTGCATGATTCTAACCAGCGACACTACGCCCAGATAGCTGTCGAACCAGGAATCGATAATCAGCGCCTGCAACGGGCCTTCGATATCGCCTTCAGGCGGCGGCACTTTCAGCACCAATTGTTCCAGCACATCCTGCACCCCAAGCCCGGTTTTGGCGCTAATCATCAGTGCCTCGTCCGCCGGAATGCCGATCACTTCTTCAATTTCCGCCTGCACCCGCTCAGGTTCCGCAGACGGTAAATCGATTTTGTTCAACACCGGCACCACTTCCAGCCCCTGCTCTATCGCCGTATAGCAGTTGGCAACGCTTTGCGCTTCAACACCCTGCGCCGCATCGACCACCAGCAGCGCGCCTTCGCAAGCGGCTAACGACCGGGAAACTTCGTAAGAAAAATCAACGTGGCCGGGCGTATCGATAAAATTAAGCTGGTAGGTCTCGCCGTCTTTGGCCTTAAAATCCAGCGTCACGCTCTGTGCTTTGATAGTAATGCCGCGTTCTTTCTCAATATCCATCGAATCGAGCACTTGCGCGGACATTTCCCTCGCCGTTAAACCGCCGCAGATTTGAATAAAACGGTCTGCCAGCGTCGATTTTCCATGATCGATATGCGCGATAATGGAGAAGTTTCTTATATGTTTTAAATCCACTGAATTTCAACTTGTTGTGATAGTGTTAATGCACAGTATCCAATAACGCTTGCGGTAACCGTATTGGCACATCTTAAATTTAGCCGGGCATTGTAACAGATTCAGGCGCGCCCGAAGTAAAGCGCTACAGATTCGAGTGATCAGTCGCGACTTGGGAATTGTTCTTTCCCGGAAATAACCTAAATACACCGCGCTCAAAAAAACCGCTTTAACCTCGGCATTTATCCGGCATTAACGCCGTTCTCGCCCTGTTTTTTGGCATCCTTTATCGACAATTGCAGCTCCAGTCGCTGTTTTTCAAGCTCCAGCAATTCGATTTCACGGCGCAAATAGACATCGGCTTCCTTTCTGCTGTCATAGCTTTCCCTTTGCATATCAATACGTTGTTTTTCCTGACGTTTTTTGTTCTCGACATCGGCATCGAATTCCAGCTGTTTTTGCCGCTGCTCATAAGCAACCTGCTCAGCATGGAGTTTGTCCCTGGATTCCCGCCAGCGCACCTGCTGGAGTTCATGTTTGGCAATATCCGCCTCCAGCTCTTTTTCCTTTAATTTAGCCTGATGTGCCAACAGTTCCGCGTGGGTTTGTTGTTCTGCAACCCTCAAACGGGCTTCATGTTTTTGCTGCCCTTCCAGTTCCGCTTCCAGGCTTATCGTTTTTAGGCGGTTTTCGTGTTTGACTTTTTCGGCATGGAGGCGCTGTTCAATTTCAAACTGTGCCAGCTGCTGCTGTTCCTGCTCCTCAAGCAAGCGTCGTTTGTTCTCGGCGTCCTGCGCTTGCTTTAAGCATTCGAGTTCGGCGTCATGCTTTAAGTGTTCCAGTTGCAGCTGTTTATGTTCGAGCGCTTGCTTTTCAAATTCTTGTTGCTGATGGAACAATTCCTCCCTTTTCGCCTCATTAAACTCGAAACTTCTTTTCAGTACGCATAAATACACCTGTTCCTGCGCCAACTGCACCTCAGGAAATTCTGCAAAAGTCGGCTTTAAGGTGCAGAGTGTTTGCGATTGTATATTTTGCAAGATCAGCATTTCACTGACCGCCAGCGCAATTTTCTGTTCAATCTCGCTGACGCCTTTTAACACCCAGCCGCCGTCTGCCAGCTTAAGCAATTCTTTGTCGATTAAACCGATCAATTCATCGTGATAGGTGCTTTTGATATGCGTATTCAGGCTTGCCAGAATGTCCATATTGCTGAGCGCATATTTTAAGCTCGCCTGAAAACGGATATCCAACATCACATCAATGCTGCAAAAACCGTCATAAAGCGTGACCTGCTTGGCAATATGCCAGCCCTCAATCGGTAACGGGTAAACCTTGTGATAAAAACGTTTGACAAAACCTTCAGGGCGTAAAAACAAGCGCCAATAAGGGCCGATTTTGGTATGGACGAGGTGGCGGTCGGCGTCGAAAACCGGCTCCCACACCTGTGGGAACGCGGCATCATCGCGGGCCAAGCCGCCGTCAACAAACCAGTTATCAATATCGGTTCTGTCGCTACTCATGGCTATCGGCCTGTTTGGCAAGGTTGGCTTCGGCTTTTAAGGCGTTAATCCTGTCACCCATTTTCTCGGCAATCAAGGGATACAGGTTGGGCGCAAATTCCACCGTCCGGTCATCTATTTTTCTCAAGAAACCCCGGCTTAACAACAAGCCGACGGCAAACATTCTCGACCAATCGGAATAGCGTTTGGCGCGCTCAATTTCGGTCTTTTCGATGACCATTTCCAATTCGTCGTTTTTATTGATGCGGAACTCGGTGAACTGCCTTAAACATTCAAAAACCAGGTCTTCTTCTTCGCCGGTCAACGGGCCGGGCGCGGTGAATTCAAGGCGATAGGACAATAACACGGTAAAAAAATCAACCATCGCCGCACAGACAAAGGCGAACAAGGAAAAATCCGACCACATCGCGGCCGAGGGTTGCACATCGGCGGTAAATTGTTTGTAGGTCATTAATAACGGCACTTCCGGCAACGAGCGCCCGATAGTGCCGGATAACAGGTTGATCTTCAACTGCACGGCCTGGAAGCTTTCCAGCATTGCCACATAGGCGGCTTCAATATTGACCGCGACATCCAGGTCGTTAATGCTGGCTTGCAATGTTTGCACATCCTTGTCCAGCTCGGCAAAATCATGATCCAATTGTGCCTGTTGCTGTTTTTTCTCCTGATAAATCTGATTGTAATGTTTCCAGAAAGGCCCCTCACCCACTTGGTGCTTATAGCCCTCAACAATTTGCGCATGGGTGCCGAAATAAGCCTGGGACACTTCCAACGCCGATTTTTCCAACGCTTCATGTTGCTGTTTTAAAACCTCGCCCTTAATAGCCAGAACGCTGTCAACATAAGACTTAACCTCGGTTCTGATTTGGTTAAGCCGGTTGATGTGCAGCGCGTCCTGCTCGGAAATTTCATAAAACTTGAAATAGGAAAATGACACCGATGCGGTCAGCGCAATGAACAGCGAACAGACCACGGAAAAATAGCGCAGGCGGTTGGCGCGCCAATGCATACCGGCGATTTCCAGCGAACAAATGACCACAATGGATTGAATGGCGATCGTGATGACCAGTGCAATCCACGGCGTGATGAAATGGGACAGGCCGTAATAGGTTGTGAAACCTGACGCGACACTCAACATCAATACAATCGGTATCGTCCAAACCCTTAATAAGCCGACAAACAAGGTCTGTATGCTATTAATCAAATAGCCTACGCCGGAAGATCGTATTTTGGAGAATTCGGAAGTTTTCATTTTACGCCAGGTTCAGGATTGAAGGTTTTTTGGTAAATAGATGAGCCTATTAAGAATAATTGTCTACGAAAGGCACGAAAAGCACGAAAAATAAAAACGTTGTGTTTTTCGTGGACTACTTTTTTAGCTCAACTAATAAATAACCTTTTGCTCTTTCAACGTGTTGTAAATACTATCAACATCGACGGCATCGGTATCAAAACCAATATCCGCTAGGTTAGCGCTGTAATTGACGCATAAACAAATCAATCCGGCATTTTTAACCGCAACAATCAGCGAGGTGTTTTGGGTTTCCAACACGGTCACGGCATGGCCGTTATCAAACAGTTTCCGTTCCAGTTGATAGGCAACGTCTTTGCTGCCTGGGCCTGTCAGGGCAATCGCTGTCGGGTTTTGGCTAAAGCGCGCGGCGCGCTCTTCAGGGCTGACCGGTTGTAGGCTTTCCTCTGTTTCAGTGCTGCCGGTAATCATGCCCGCGCCAACGGTGCTGTTGCTCAAGCGGTCAATGATAATAAAAGAACCGGTGCCCTTGTGGCTTAGATAGGCGTCGAAAACCACCGGCGCGTTGACTGAAACCGTACAGGCGCCAATTTCATTCAAATGCAATTCGGTGGCGTCATGGTGTTCCAGCGTGTTGACGTCGATGCGATGGTGGATCATCGCGACCGACCCCGGCACACTGCGCGTCGCCAGTTTGATGATGTATTGCTTGCCCGGCGTTAGCGCCGATTCAGCCATCCAGACGATGGTGGCTTTGAACTTGTCGGAGACGGTGGGCGGCGTTTGTTCGCTGCCGATAAGGGTATCGCCACGGCTGATGTCGATTTCGTCTTCCAGCGTCAGGGTGACTGCCATCGGCGGGAAAGCCTGTTCCAACTCGCCGTCGTAAGTCACGATGGACTTGATCTTGCTGCTTTTGCCGGAGGGCAGTGCAGTAATCTTGTCGCCTTTTTTGAAGATGCCGGACGCAACCGTGCCGCAAAAACCGCGAAAATCGAGGTTGGGGCGGTTAACGTACTGCACCGGAAAACGGGCATCGTCAAAATTGCGGTCATTGGCAATTTCGATGCTGTTCAGCGCTTCCATCAACGGCTGGCCGCTAAACCAAGGCATGTGCTCGCTGGGATTAACCACGTTGTCGCCGTCCAGCGCCGACATCGGGATAAAGGTGATGTCCTGCAACGCCAGCGACTGGGTAAAATCCAGATAGTCCTGTTTGATTTTTTCAAAGGTGGCTTCGCTGTACTCAACCAAATCCATCTTATTGACCGCAACAATAATATGGTGGATGCCCAGCAACGAGGCGATAAAACTATGCCGTTTAGTCTGAGTCTGCACGCCGTAACGGGCATCGATCAGGATAATCGCCAAATCGCAGGTTGAAGCCCCCGTAGCCATGTTGCGCGTGTACTGCTCGTGCCCTGGCGTGTCGGCAATAATGAACTTGCGCGTCGAGGTCGAAAAATAACGATACGCCACGTCAATGGTGATGCCCTGTTCGCGCTCGGCTTGCAGGCCGTCGACCAGCAACGCCAGGTCGATTTTGCCGGCGCCGGTGGTGCCGGATTTGACGCTGTCGGCCTGCACGGCAGCCAATTGATCTTCATAGATCATTTTGGAGTCGTGCAAAAGGCGGCCGATCAAGGTGCTTTTGCCGTCATCGACATTGCCGCAGGTTAAAAAGCGCAATAATTCCTTGCGTTCGTGTTGCGCCAAATAGGCGTCAATATCGGTGCTGATTAAATCGGATTGGTGGGACATGGGGTTTCCTGAACTGTAAAAAACTGAACGTATATTAATCAGAGCGATTAACGGGATAAAGTAAGAAATTTTGCTGGGTCATTAAGAACCTCGACTAGCTTTTTAGCGTAAGTGCTGCTTGTAATAACTTTATGGGCATCTATTTTTCCCAGAATTTCAAAAGAATGTCCGCCTTTGTCATATTTGCCCTTAGTGGTATCACAAGTAGCCTTTTTCAAAGTATCTTCTAATATTTTTTTAGAAATATCTTCTGGATTCAAGTTGCCTGATAAAGCATTTTTCTTAAACCCCTGCCCATAATAATGAGTAAGCGATTCTTTATCAGCCATAAACCAAGCTTCCATACATTCGACCATAAAATGTAAATGTTTTTCAGTCGCTTTATCTGGTTTTGACCACTTATCCCCTTCACGTAAAAAGACGTGTTGCCAAACACTCGGACTATTAACAGGGGCTTCGCTATCAACCAATAACAAGCAATATTCATTGTTCCTGGTATTTTTCAAGCCAATACAAAAACTATCGTAGGCATTTTGACGGCTTCCGCAAGCAATAATTTTGGGTTTAAAGTTTAACTTTTTAAAAAACTCGCTAAACCCTTGCCGACATTTCGTTCTTAAAGTATTGGTATCACCGCCGCCCTCAACATAGATTGTAATTTTTACCATCTATTACCGCCGAGCTCGCCTCTACGCCATAACTGCCCTAATCTATAATCTTTTAACCAATCGCTCAATTCAGCCCTATCCAAGCGATTAACGGTCGTTGAGCCTTGGGCTTTATCAAATACCAATACCGCTTCCGGCATATCGGTTAAATCATCAATTAAATCAGCCGAATGCGTGGTAATAATGATTTGGGTTTTTTGTGCGGCTTTTTTCAATAAATCGATTAAGGTCGGCAACACATCAGGATGCAAACCTAATTCTGGTTCTTCTATACAAATTAAGGGGGGTGGATTTGGGTGTAATAAAATTGCTAATAACGAAAGATAACGTAATGTGCCGTCTGATAATCGGGAAGCAGGAATACTAAAACTATTTTCTTCAAAAAAGACTTGTATATATCCACCTTGAACAATGACATCAAAATCATAAATACTTTCATTAAATAGTTTTAATGCGTCTAATAGTTTTCTTTTTACTTCACTATTGCGGCGAAAACTATTTAGAATTAACCCTAAATTACTGGTATTTTCTTCTAAAAAATCATTAGGTAAATCGGCTCGTTGTAAATTTCTTGGTGCTGCACTACGCCCAAATTGCCATTCCCGATAAAGCCGTATTTTTTCATAATAATTACTCAAATAAGCCATCTCTGGATAAGCATCACGGTCTTGGCGTTGCGCCAGAATTGATTGATTAGTTTCAATATTTTCCCAATCTAATTCCCTTCGATTATCTACTCCTTGATTAATAACTGCGTCCCGTGCATTATTCTTTAATCGGTAATAATAATTGAAAATTTTTTTGTTAGTTCCGTATTCTGTTCCTACAATCTCCCTAATATATTCTCTGATAACTTCTATGCGATAATCCATCGCACGAAATTCTAAGGTATGCTCAATTGGCTCTCTAATGCTGTACACAATTGAGTTTCCAATATATTCAGGTTCGTGACAATCATAGGGATTTTCGATAATCGCTTCTATTCTAACAGAATGATTCTTTTCACCTTTCCATAACCATTCTTCAATACCGCCGCCATCACGTATTACTTTACCTAAATCCTTAGGCATAGCCTGCAATAAACTAATCGCTTCAATTAAATTAGATTTACCAGAACCATTTGCACCGATCAGTACATTTAAACCCTTATTAAAGCTAATCTCAGTTGTCGCACCAAAGGACAATAAGTTAGTTAGTTTGATCGTTTTTAACATGGTGTTAAAAATAACCTTCACGCTTTTTCTGCTCCATCGAACCGGATTGGTCATGGTCTATCAACCGCCCCTGCCGCTCAGATGTCGTAGTCAACAGCATTTCCTGGATGATTTCCGGCAGCGTGGTGGCGGTGGATTCAACTGCACCGGTCAGCGGATAACAGCCTAAGGTGCGAAAACGCACCATTTTCATTTCCACTTTTTCATCGGAGCCGATCGGCATACGCTCATCGTCAACCATGATTAACATGCCGTCGCGCTCAACCACAGGGCGTTCTTTGGCGAAATACAGCGGCACGATGGGGATGTTTTCCAAATGGATGTATTGCCAGATGTCGAGTTCCGTCCAGTTAGACAGCGGGAACACGCGGATGCTTTCGCCTTTGTCGATTTTTCCGTTATAGATATTCCACAATTCCGGGCGCTGGTTTTTCGGATCCCAACGATGGTTCTTGTCGCGGAATGAATATACCCGCTCTTTGGCACGCGATTTTTCTTCGTCGCGCCTTGCGCCACCGAAAGCCGCATCGAATTGGTATTTGTCCAATGCTTGCTTGAGACTGTCGGTTTTCATCACATCGGTATGTTTTTTGCTCCCGTGGGTGAACGGGCCAATGCCTTGCGCAACGCCATCCTGGTTGATATGCACCAGCAATTCAAGACCAAGCTGTTGCTTAACCAGCTGGTCGCGGAATTGGATCATTTCCTTGAATTTCCAGGTGGTGTCGACATGCAGCAACGGGAATGGCGGCTTGCCGGGATAAAAGGCTTTCATGGTCAAATGCAGCATTACGGCGGAATCCTTACCGACGGAATACAACATCACCGGACGTTCAAATTCGGCGGCAACTTCCCGGATAATATGAATACTTTCAGCTTCCAGTTGTTTAAGGTGGGTCAGTTTATAATCAGTCATTAAAAGTCCGTCAGGGTTGGGGCAGGCCAAGTCTATTGAATACACTCAACAAATAAAGCGGGTCATTTTAATTTGAACAGGCGTTTAATGCCAGATTTGCTTAGCATTTATTAAGGATAAGTGCATAGATGCGCGGTCAACATGCGACGCAAAGCAGATGGACGCCAACCAACACCGTAGCACTGAGCATTCCCGGTATTTTTTAGCTTGATGCCAACCTTAATGCCAGTTGATGCTATTATTTCCACAGTTAACCCAATAGCCAAGAGAATACATGAACCATTTCGATTTAAATGCCATATCAATAAAGGACATTACCCAGACCACCTTGTTGACATGCCCGCCTGATGAAACCATGCATGAGGCGGCGGTCAAAATGGCGAAACGGAATTGTAGCGCCATCCTGATTGTGGCAAACGATGACATCATCGGCATCTGGACGGAACGGGATGTGTTGAAAGTCGATTTTTCCTCGCCTGACGCACGCTTTATGCCGGTTTCTGACGGCATGAGCAGCCCGGTTATTTGCGTCAATGAAAACATGGGGCTGGAAGAGGTTTCGCTCCGCTTTAAAAAAGATGGCGTGCGCCATTATGTGGTCGTTGATGACAATGGCAAGCAGCGCGGCATCATTTCTCAAACCGATGTGGTCAACAAACATAATTTTGAGTTTTTTCTGGTTTTAAAAACCGCAGGCAGCGTATTAAGGCCTAACCCGCCGGTCATCCAATCGACGCAGAGCATGGCGCAGGCGAGCAGGCTGATGCAGTCCTCGCACTCGGATGCGATCATTGTGGAGTATCCAGACGGCTCGGTCGGCATCCTTACCGAACGGGATGTGGTCAAAGCGTTGGCCTCGTTAATACTGCACCCAATTGTGGCCGATTATGCCAGCCGGAACCTTGTCACCGTCAATGAGCGCGAGAGCCTTTATCAAGCCAAAAAAATCATGCTCAAAAACGATTTTCGGCACCTCGGTGTCAGCGACCATAAAAACAACTTATTGGGCATTATCAATTTGACTGACATATTAGCCGGATTTCGCAGCACCTATGTGGAGGAGCTTAAAGAATCGCTGGCGCACCGCGATGCCTTGTTAAAAGATTCGTTAAAAAATCTGGGGCTGGCAAAAAAGATTATCGACAACACCCAGGAAGGCGTGATCACGACGGACAAGCATGTGGTCATTCAGACCTGTAATGCCGGTTTTACCAAAATCACCGGTTACACCGAAGAGGAAGTGGTCGGAAAAACCCCGGCCATTATCAGCTCGGGGCGGCATGATAAAAAATTTTATAACGCGATGTGGGCGAAAATTAGCCAACACGGATTCTGGCAAGGGGAAATATGGAACCGGCGTAAGAATGGCGAAGTGTATCCGGAGCTATTGACCATCACTGAAATCCGTGATGACGAAAGCAACGAGATTACTAATTATGCCGCTATTTTCAGCGACATTAGCCAATTAAAACAAGATGAAGAAGAAATTAAGCGGCTGGCATTTTACGACCCGTTAACCGGCTTGCCCAACCGGCGCTTATTAAATGACCGTTTGACCCAGGAGCTGGCGCTTACCGGGAGGTCGGGGAAAAACGGCGCGCTGTTTTTTATTGACCTGGATCATTTCAAAAACATCAATGAAACCTTGGGGCACTCGGCCGGGGACAAGGTTTTGGTGGAAGTTGCCTATCGCTTAAAGCTCTGCGTCAGGGATTGCGATACCGTCGCCCGCATCAGCAGCGATGAGTTCATTATCATTTCGACCGAATTGAATGGGCAAATTGAGTTGGCCTGCAACGAGGCTCGTCACCTTGCGGAAAAAATACAACAGGCCATTAGTCAGGCTTATTCGGTGATGAACCACAAACTGTACCTGTCTTCCAGCATCGGCATTGCCATGTTCCCGGAAAATGCCGGGCTGCCGGATGACTTGCTCAAGCAGGCCAGTACCGCCATGTACCGCGCTAAAGAAAGCGGCCGTAACATACTGCAATTTTTCCAGCACAGTATGCAGGAATCGGTAATGGAAAGAGTTCTGATTGAAAAAGAACTGCGTCAGGCCTTGGATGAAAAACAGCTGTCCTTGTATTATCAGCCGCAAGTCGACTATGACGGCATCCTTATCGGCGCTGAGGCTCTGATTCGCTGGCAGCACCCCCAAAAAGGCTTTATCCCGCCCGATAAATTCATTCCGGTCGCGGAAGATTGCGGGTTAATTCAGGCGGTTGGGACGTGGGTGCTTGAGCAAGCTTTTATACATCTGCGGCAGTGGGACAAACAGCAGGTGCATTTGCCCCATTTGGCCATTAATGTCAGCCCAAGGCAATTCTATCACGATGATTTTATGGTCATACTGGGTCGGCTTGTTAAGCAATACCAGATAAGTCCGTCCAGGATCATGGTGGAATTTACCGAGGGGCTGCTGATGAATGACGTCAATGCCGCCATTGATAAAATCAAACAACTGAAAAAACTGGGTTATACCTTTTCGATAGATGATTTCGGCACCGGCTATTCATCATTGAGCTACTTAAAACATTTGCCGGTGGATCAGTTAAAAATTGACAAATCCTTTGTTGAGGATATTACCAAAGACAAGGACAACGCTGTTTTTGTCGGCACCATTATTGCGATAGCCCAACACATGAATTTAAGTGTGGTCGCCGAAGGCGTTGAGTCGAAAGCGGAGCTGGAGTTTTTAAAGGATAACGGCTGCCCGTATTATCAGGGCTATTATTTCAGCAGGCCGTTGCCGGAAAATCAGTTTTTCGAACAGTGGCTGAGTAAGCCGAAGCATTGATTTAACTGGGAAATATAGTAAACATCACGGCATTTTTAAAACAAACAGGTAGGTAAAAAAAATGAAAATCAATCCTTATCCAACACACTTTGCCAGACTGCTACGCAAAACACTAGGCAGCTGGATGATCGTCATGTTCCTGTTGACATCAGGATGCGCCACGATCGGCCACGAATTTCCGGCAGGCCAAGTGTCAACCATTAAGATAGGCGAAACCACCCAAAACGACATTTATACGACCTTTGGCGTACCGTGGAGAACCGGCCTTGATAACGGCATGAAAACATGGACTTACGGCAATTATTATTACAGCCTGTTTAGCGACGGCAGCACCGAGGATTTGGTTATCAAATTCGATAATCGCGGTGTGGTGGCCTCGTTTGTGTTCAATACCACCAAACGCTCCAAATGAACCCATCGGCGCGTTTTACCGCCGATTAATTCACCCGGAAAATAAGCAGTCATTCAAAAGTTTCTTAACAAACAAGTTGGGAGTAAAACAGCTTTAGCTGTTTTACCGCCAATAGCTAAAGCTATTGGACTCCAATGTAAATGTTAAAAGAAATAGGCTTACCTACTTACCAGTGCTTTATCACTCAA
>JAUXXQ010000163.1 GCA_030684815.1 Methylobacter sp.
TGCTCCTGCTCCATCCAGTCCATGGTTGCAGCGCCGTCATGCACCTCACCGATTTTGTGAGACACACCCGTATAATAGAGGACACGTTCCGTAGTCGTCGTCTTACCTGCATCAATGTGAGCCATGATGCCAATATTTCGATAGAATTCTATTGGGGTTTTACGCGCCACAACTAGTCAATCTTCAAAATATCTCGCTAATTACCAGCGATAATGAGAGAAAGCTTTATTTGCCTCTGCCATTCTATGCGTATCCTCACGCTTCTTGGCGGCAGAACCTCTGCTTTCAAAAGCATCCATTAACTCACCCGCAAGCTTGGCCGGCATATTTCTTTCATTTCTTTTACGTGATGCATCAATCAACCAACGCATGGCTAAAGCCATACGCCGCGAAGGACGCACTTCGACAGGCACCTGATAGGTAGCACCACCGACACGGCGAGATTTAACCTCAACCCGAGGCTGCACATTTTCCAAAGCTTTAGACAGCACTTCCAGCGGCTCACTATGACCTTTACTTTCAATCACATCCAAAGCGCCGTAAACAATTCCTTCCGCGATAGACTTTTTGCCACTTTCCATAATCATATTCATAAACTTAGTCAGCATTATGCTGCCAAATCTTGGATCAGGAATAATTTCTCTTTTTGTAGCAACTCTTCTTCTTGACATTTATCTCACCAACCAACGTTTAGCCTTTAGGGCGTTTTGTACCATATTTAGATCGACCACATTTTCTGTTGGTCACACCTGACGCATCCAAACTACCACGAACAACGTGATACCTAACACCAGGCAAATCTTTAACACGACCACCCCTTATCAGAACCACGGAATGCTCTTGAAGATTATGCCCTTCACCACCAATATAGCTACTTACTTCAGCACCATTGGTCAACCTAACCCTAGCCACTTTCCGTAGCGCAGAGTTTGGTTTTTTAGGTGTCGTCGTATAAACACGAGTACAAACACCCCTGCGCTGAGGACAAGCCTCTAGCGCAGGAACATTGCTTTTTTCTATTTTCTTAGCACGAGGCTTACGAACCAATTGGTTGATCGTGGCCATAACTTTGTTTACTCCGATATACAATTTAACTGTCAGATAATAAAAGAACCGCCGCACATATTAAACGCCGACGGCTCATACAATTCGACCCGACCTAAGCACGCTAGCTCATTTGAGCAGAGCATATTACTTGCTAATGCTTAATTGGTCAAGTCTATATTTAAAATTCCACTATAAAATAGATGCTTAAATATTCAACGCTTGCTTAAGAGCCTCTTCTACATCGCCGGCATCGACCGATGGCTGAGCCTCACTTTCCACGATTTCTTGCTGGGAAAATCTATTTTTCCTACTTTCATGATAAGCCAAGCCGGTGCCTGCCGGAATTAACCGGCCAACAATAACGTTCTCTTTTAACCCTTGCAAACTATCACTCAACCCACGCACCGCCGCATCAGTCAACACACGGGTGGTTTCTTGGAATGATGCCGCAGAAATAAATGATTCTGTGGCCAATGATGCTTTAGTAATCCCTAACAATACAGAATTATAGCTTGCCGGGATTTTTCCCTCAGCCTCAACCTTATCATTTTCCTCCCTCATTGCAGCGCGCTCAACTTGATCGCCTTTCAAGAAACTGGTGTCGCCTGACGCAGTAATCTCTACTTTTCTGAGCATTTGCCGAATAATAGCCTCAATGTGTTTATCATTAATTTTCACGCCTTGTAGACGGTATACATCTTGAATTTCTTTGACCAGATAGTTGGCTAACTCCTCTATGCCTCTTAATCTCAGAATATCGTGCGGTGTTAACTCACCTTCAGCTATCGTTTCGCCCTTTTCTACATATTCACCTTCAAAGACTGTGATATGGCGCCATTTAGGGATCAGCGTTTCGACTTGCTCACCTGCAGGATCAGTAATAATGACCCGCTGTTTGCCTTTGGTTTCCTTGCCAAAAGAAATGGTGCCGCTGGTTTCAGCAAGAATTGCCGGATCTTTAGTTTTACGCGCTTCAAATAAATCGGCAACACGCGGCAAACCACCGGTAATATCCCTTGTTTTACTGGACTCCTGCGGAATTCTGGCTAAAACGTCACCGACTTTAACTTCGCCACCATCCTTGATGCCGGCAATCGCCCCTGCAGGTAAAAAATATTGTGCTGCTATTTCGGTTCCCGGCAAATAAATCGTATTCCCTTCATTATCAAACAGCTTTACCATGGGCCGCAATTCCTTGCCCGCAATACCCCGCTGTTTTGGGTCGGTAACGACCAATGAACTTAAACCGGTCACCTCATCAGACTGCTTTTGCACAGTAACGCCATCGATAAAATCGATCAATTCCACCACACCGTCAACCTCAGTGACAACAGGGTGCGTATGCGGATCCCACGTAACGATTATATCGCCGGCATTGACCCGGGAACCTTCCTGCACGGAAAGCACCGCACCATAAGGTATTTTATAGCGTTCCTTTTCACGACCGTAATCATCGACCACACCGACTTCGCCTGATCTCGACACCGCAACCAGATTGCCTTCACGGTTCACCACGGACTTCAGGTTATTAAGGCGGACAGTACCCGCAGATTTAACCTGGACATTACTGATCGCAGCCGATCTGGATGCGGCACCACCAATATGGAAAGTACGCATAGTCAGCTGTGTGCCTGGTTCACCAATAGACTGCGCCGCAATAACCCCGACCGCTTCACCAATATTCACCAAATGGCCGCGACCTAAATCACGCCCATAACAGGCCGCACAAACGCCATGCCTATTTTCACAGGTAATGATTGAACGGACTAAAACTTGGTCAATACTATGCGCTTCAAGAACAGCGACCCAGTGCTCGTTCAACAACGTGCCTTTAGGGACAACCACAACTTCCCCAGCAGGGTCCATAATATCATTGACCGCAACCCGGCCTAATACGCGCTCTGACAAAGGTTCAACAACGTCACCACCTTCAATGATGGGCGTCATGATCAGGCCATTAGTGGTGCCGCAATCATCACCGTTAATAACCAAATCCTGCGCGACATCGACCAGCCGTCGCGTCAAATACCCTGAGTTCGCCGTTTTTAACGCCGTATCCGCCAAACCTTTACGCGCACCATGGGTAGAAATAAAGTACTGCAATACATCCAGACCTTCCCTAAAGTTAGCGGTAATTGGCGTTTCAATGATCGAACCATCAGGTTTTGCCATCAAACCGCGCATACCGGCCAACTGGCGAATCTGCGCTGCCGAACCCCGCGCGCCAGACTCGGCCATCATAAAGATCGAGTTGAATGATTTTTGTTTTACTGTCTTACCTTCAGCATTAACCACAGACTCTTCGCCAAGACCATCCATCATCACTTTGGCGATTTGGTCATTAGCATGCGACCAAATATCAACAACTTTATTGTAGCGTTCGCCGTCCGTTACCAAACCGGAAGCATATTGGCTTTGAATTTCGTTAACTTCCGCATCTGAGGCTTTGATGATGTCGACTTTTTTGGCCGGAATAACCATATCTTCGATACCGAATGAAATCCCGGAAATCGTGGCATATTTAAAGCCCAGATACATCAACTGATCAGCCAATATGACGGTATCTTTGTTGCCCAAATAGCGGTAACTGTAGTTGATCAAACGCGAAATATTCTTTTTGGTCATATCGCAATTAACCAGCTCGTAAGGCATACGCTCCGGGACAACCTCCCAGATTAGCGCACGACCGACAGTGGTTTCTACGCGATGCGTCTTATCTACAAGCCCGCCGCTTTCATCCGCCACTTTTTCAGTGATACGGAGTTGAATTTTAGACTGCAACTCAACCGTCTTAGCCAACAACGCCTTATGAATTTCGCCCACACTGACAAAAATACTACCATCGCCTTTAGCGTTAATTTTTTCACGGCTGATGTAATAAAGGCCCAAGACCACGTCTTGAGACGGATTGATGACCGGCTCTCCGTTTGCGGGCGACAAGATATTGTTAGTCGCCATCATCAACGTTCTGGCTTCCAGCTGCGCTTCAATCGACAACGGAATATGCACCGCCATCTGATCGCCGTCAAAATCGGCGTTGAATGCACTACAAACCAGCGGATGCAGCTGAATAGCCTTGCCTTCAATCAAGGTGGGCTCAAAGGCTTGGATACCTAATCTGTGCAAAGTGGGCGCACGGTTTAACAAAATCGGATGCTCACGAATCACTTCTTCAAGAATATCCCAAACTTCGGCACCTTCCCGCTCAACCATTTTCTTTGCGGCTTTAATGGTTGTCGCCAGCCCCCGAAATTGCAATTTACTAAAAATAAACGGCTTGAATAATTCCAAGGCCATTTTTTTCGGCAGGCCGCATTGATGCAACCTTAATGTCGGGCCTACCACGATCACGGAACGACCGGAATAATCGACGCGCTTACCCAGCAAGTTTTGACGGAAACGTCCTTGCTTGCCTTTAATCATGTCCGCCAATGATTTCAGCGGTCTTCTATTAGTGCCGGTAATGGCACGGCCACGGCGGCCGTTATCCAGTAACGCATCAACCGATTCCTGCAACATGCGCTTTTCGTTGCGCACGATAATGTCCGGCGCATTCAGATCGAGCAAGCGATTTAATCGGTTGTTTCTATTAATAACGCGACGATACAGGTCATTCAAATCAGACGTGGCAAAGCGGCCGCCATCCAAAGGCACCAATGGGCGCAACTCAGGCGGCAACACCGGCAGCACTTTCAAAATCATCCATTCAGGGCGATTTTTTGAACTCAATAACGCATCCATCACTTTCAGGCGTTTTGAGTATTTCTTGATTTTAGTTTCTGAATTGGTTGAATTGATTTCTTCGCGCAGGATTTCAACTTGCTCTTTCAAATCAATCGATTTGAGCAAATCATAAATTGCTTCTGCACCCATTTTGGCGACAAAATCATCGCCGTGCAGTTCAACCGCATCCAAATAATCGTCATCGGTCAACAACTGACCTTTATCCAACGGCGTCATGCCCGGATCTAAAACGACGAAAGATTCAAAATACAACACCCGCTCGATTTCGCGCAGCGTCATATCCAGCAGCAAGGCTATTCTGGACGGCAGCGATTTCAAAAACCAGATGTGCGCAACAGGACTGGCTAAATCAATATGCCCCATTCTTTCACGACGAACTTTGGATAAAGTGACTTCAACGCCACATTTTTCGCAAATAACGCCGCGATGTTTCAGTCTTTTATATTTACCGCAAAGGCACTCGTAATCGCTGACCGGGCCAAAAATTTTCGCGCAAAACAAGCCGTCGCGTTCAGGCTTAAAGGTGCGGTAATTAATTGTTTCCGGTTTTTTTACCTCGCCATAAGACCAGGAACGGATCATATCCGGTGACGCCAAACCAATGCTGATACCGTCAAAATCATCGGCACGACCTTGACGCTTTAAGAAGTTCATTAAATCTTTCAAGAGCTTATCCTCTTTAATACTTGCTGGCACAGACCAGTACAGGCCGCCAGTTGAATTAAGCGCATGTTTTGCACCCTAATCCAACAGGTGTGGCGTTGGTTTTCCAGGTTACGCTACTCATAGCAGGCAACCCGGCCTACGCATTAATCCCTCTGCAATTCTATATTGACCGCCAACGAGCGGATTTCTTTAATTAATACATTAAAGGATTCCGGCATACCGGCTTCCATTTTATGATCGCCATCGACAATGTTTTTATACATACGCGTCCTACCGGTCACATCGTCCGATTTAACCGTCAACATTTCCTGTAAAGTGTAGGCCGCGCCGTATGCTTCAAGCGCCCAGACCTCCATTTCCCCGAAACGCTGGCCGCCAAATTGAGCCTTACCGCCCAACGGCTGCTGTGTGACCAAACTGTAAGGCCCAGTTGAACGCGCATGCATTTTGTCATCAACCAAATGGTTCAATTTCAGCATATACATGTAACCGACCGTCACTTCCCGCTCAAACGGTTCGCCAGTCAGACCGTCATAAAGCGTAACCTGCCCATGCTCAGGCAAATCTGCCAGTTTCAACATAGTACGAATTTCATCTTCGCTGGCACCGTCAAATACGGGCGTCGCCATAGGCACACCGCTAACCAGATTAGTCGCCATTTCCAGAATTTCTTGATCGGAAAATGAAGCCAAATCTTCTTTACGGCCACTGCTGTTATATATTTTGTCCAGATAATCCCTGATGGCGGCCACTTTGGCTTTCTCGGCATCGTATTTGGCCTCAAGCATTTTACCTATCTTAATACCCAAACCTTTTGCCGCCCAGCCCAAATGCGTCTCCAACACCTGTCCGACGTTCATCCGCGACGGTACACCCAATGGATTCAAGACAATGTCAACCGGATTGCCGTCAGCGGTATAAGGCATATCTTCAATGGGACGAATCATGGAAATGACACCTTTATTTCCATGACGCCCCGCCATTTTATCGCCCGGCTGAATACGCCGTTTAACCGCCAGATAAACCTTGACCATCTTCAACACGCCCGGCGCCAAATCATCACCCATAGTGATCTTTTTGCGCTTGACTTCAAACTTTTCATCAAAGTCTTTTCGTTGCTGCTCTATCTGGGCGACTACCGTTTCCAACTGGACATTAAGCTCCTCATCCTTCATACGAATTTTCAGCCACTCTGAATGTTTCAAGCCATTCAAATAAGCCTGCGTTATTTCAGTGCCCGCCTTTAACTGGCTAGGCCCCGACTGGGCAACCTTGCCAATCAACAGCCTGGCAACACGGGCAAAAATATCTTCTTCAAGAATTTTCAGCTGGTCATCAAGGTCTTTTCTATAACGTTTGATTTCTTCCTGCTCAATATCCAGGGCACGCTTGTCTTTCTTGACGCCATCACGCGTGAATACCTGAACATCGATAACTGTACCTTCGATGCTTCCGGGTACGCGTAACGAAGTGTCTTTAACATCAGCTGCTTTCTCACCGAAAATCGCACGTAATAATTTTTCTTCCGGTGTTAATTGGGTTTCGCCTTTTGGCGTGACCTTGCCCACCAGAATATCGCCGCCTTTAACTTCGGCGCCCACATAAACAATCCCAGATTCATCAAGCTTGGATAACGCTTCTTCACTGACGTTAGGAATATCTGCGGTAATTTCTTCCGGGCTGTGCTTAGTATCGCGCGCGACACAGGTTTTTTCTTCGATATGGATCGTGGTGAAACGGTCTTCCTTAACAACCCGTTCTGAAACCAGAATCGAATCCTCAAAGTTGTAACCATTCCAAGGCATAAACGCAACCAGCATGTTTTGCCCTAAGGCTAGCTCGCCCATATCGGTAGATGGCCCGTCCGCCATAATATCGCCGGCTTTAACAATGTCGCCCGGTTTTACCAATGGCTTTTGGTTGATACAGGTATTCTGATTTGAACGGGTATATTTAATCAGGTTGTAAATATCAACGCCCGGCGTACCTGTTTCAGTCTCGGTATCGTTGACGCGCACCACGATTCTGGCGGCGTCAACCGCTTCAATCTTACCGCCACGCGCCGCAACCACGGTTACGCCGGAATCTTTGGCAACCGTCCGTTCCATACCGGTACCTACCAGCGGCTTTTCAGCCCTAAGCGTAGGAACAGCTTGGCGTTGCATGTTGGAACCCATCAATGCGCGGTTAGCATCGTCATGCTCCAGGAACGGGATAATTGATGCCGCCACCGAGACAATCTGCTTCGACGACACATCCATATATTGCACGGTATCAGACATCGCCAAAGTAAATTCGTCCTTATGACGGCATGACACCAAGCCATCAACCAGCTTGCCATTTGCGTCAACCGCCACACTGGCCTGCGCAATAACGAACTCGCCTTCTTCAATAGCGGACAAATAATCGACATGGTCGGTTACTTTGCCATCAACTACTTTTCGATAAGGCGTTTCCAAGAAACCGTAATTATTGGTGCGCGCATAAACCGACAATGAATTGATCAAACCGATGTTTGGCCCTTCAGGCGTTTCAATCGGACATACGCGGCCATAATGCGTGGCATGTACGTCTCGGACTTCAAAGCCCGCACGTTCTCTGGCCAAACCGCCAGGCCCCAAAGCCGATACGCGGCGCTTATGCGTCACCTGAGATAATGGATTATTTTGATCCATAAACTGCGACAGCTGACTGGAACCGAAAAATTCTTTTACTGCGGCCGAAACCGGTTTCGCATTGATGATTTCCTGCGGCATCAAGCCTTCTGAATCGGCCAGCGTTAAGCGCTCCTTAACCGCCCGTTCAACACGAACCAAGCCAACACGAAATTGGTTTTCAATCATTTCGCCAACCGAGCGTACGCGCCTGTTGCCCAAATGATCAATATCGTCAACATTGCCGTTGCCGTTACGAATATCAATTAATTCTTTCAGTACATCAATGATGTCTTCTTTTGTTAAGGTGCCAGAACCTGTGGTTTCTTGGCGCCCCAAACGACGGTTAAACTTCATCCGCCCTACGGTAGACAAGTCATAACGCTCATCGGTAAAGAACAAATTTTGGAACAGATTTTCGGCCGAGTCCTTAGTTGGCGGCTCGCCAGGGCGCATCATCCGGTATATTTCAACCAATGCTTCAAGGCTGTTGCTGGTGGTATCCAAGCGCATGGCATTGGAGATATACGGGCCTTTATCCAGATCGTTAACGAAAAGGGTATTCAGCTCAGTAATGCCACTTTCAACACAGCGATCTATGATTGCTGGCGTAATCTCGTCATTGACATTGGCGACTAACTCGCCAGTCGACCGGTCAATCAGGTTATGGCCTAATATCTTGCCAAACAAATATTCCTTGGGCACTTCGACTGCAGTCAAACCAGACTTGGCTATTTCACGGATATGTTTAGCGGTAATCCGGCGGCCTTCTTCAACTAATAACTGGCCTTTTTCCGTCTTAATATCAAAGGCGGCAATTTCGCCGCGCATACGCTCGGGAACAATATGAAAAATGCACTTTTGTCCATCGAGAGTAAATTTATTCATCTCGAAGAAAATCTTGATCATTTCTTCGTTGTCGTAACCTAAACCCCTCAGCAAGATAGTTGCGGGAATCTTTCTGCGTCTATCTATCCTGACAAAAACGCAATCTTTATGGTCGAATTCAAAATCCAACCATGAACCGCGATAAGGGATAACCCGCGCATTGAATAACAGCTTTCCTGATGAATGGGTCTTGCCTTTATCATGGTCAAAAAAGACGCCCGGCGAACGGTGCAACTGGGACACAATCACCCGCTCAGTCCCATTAATGACAAAGGTTCCGTTATCCGTCATCAACGGCAACTCACCCATGTAAACTTCCTGTTCACGAATATCCTTAACCACCTTTGCATTTGCAGAGGCTTCTTTATCATAGATAACCAGGCGAACCAATACCCTTAAAGGTGCTGCATAAGTAGCGCCCCGTTGTTGACACTCTCTTACATCAAAAACTGGCTCCCCCAATCTATATTTCACATACTCCAAGACAGCATAGCCAGAGTGGCTTTCAATCGGGAACACACTGGAGAATGCCGCATGCAAGCCACTGTCTTCGCGTTTTGCAGCGGAAACACCTGATTGCAAAAAGCCCGCATATGAATTAATTTGCGTTGCCAGGAGATAGGGAACATCAAGTACCTCAGTACCTTTCCCAAAGTTATTTCGAATACGCTTTTTTTCAGTAAAAGAGTAGGACATATCGCTTCCAAACCTTTTCGTCATAGATAATTTTCTACCGTGCAGTTGTTGCAAACAGTAAAAGGCCGGTGACAAGATTGCCACCAGCCATACTTGGCAAGAGCGTTAGGTTCTAACGCTCTTGCAATTGAAGTCAAAATTTATTTTATTTCGACAGTAGCGCCTGCATCGACAAGCTGCTTTTGGGCATCTTCTGCTTCAGCTTTAGAAACGCCTTCTTTCAACGTTGTTGGAACGCCTTCAACGGCATCCTTAGCTTCTTTTAAGCCTAAGCCAGTGATTCCGCGTACTGCCTTAATAACAGAAACTTTATTTTCGCCGAAAGATGTCAAAATAACATCGAATTCAGTTTGTTCTTCAACAGCCGCCGCCGCAGCCGCAGGTGCCGCAGCGGTCGCAACAGCTGCAGTTACGCCAAATTTTTCTTCCATTGCTGAAATCAAATCAACGATTTCCATAACGCTCATGTTTGAGACCGCTTCCAAGATGTCTTCTTGCGAAATTGCCATTGTGTATTCCTCTAAAATTAAATTTTTAAACTGGTTGTGGTGTTAGAAATATTGCGCAGCAACGTTTTCTATTATGCCGCTTCTTTCTGATCTCTGAGCGCAGCCAAAGTACGTACAAATTTCGCTGTAGGTGCTTTCATTACTGACATCAACATAGCAATACCTTGATCACGAGTCGGCAGGCTAGCCAATCGAGCAAGTTCAGAGCCACCAAATGCTTGTCCGCCAATTGCGACTATTTTGGTAATTAACTTGTCATGGGTTTTGGCAAAATTATTGATCAAACGCGCAGCAGAACCCGGATCTTCCATTGAAAATGCAATTAATAACGGGCCTACCAGGCCACTTTGCATACATTCAAATTCAGTTCCGGCAACCGCACGCTTTGCCAGTGTATTTTTTATCACGCGCAAATATACGCCTGTCTCTCTCGCAGTTTTGCGCAGCTCGGTCAATTCCGTCACTGTCAATCCACGATATTCTGCAGCAATTGCAGAATGAGCCTTAGCAGCATATACAGCGACTTCTTCTACGACAGCTTTTTTGCTATCTAAATTTAGTGCCACAGCTTACCTCCGGAATTTATCCCCAGAATTAATAAAAAGCATTCATTATGAACGCCCCTTACGGTCCCTTTCCCCAGCTTTTAGGTTCCAGCTTCCGTCTACGCAGGAAGGATTAAGTTTTACAACACCTGCGGTCTTTGACGGTTGCCAAACGGGTTGGCAACCCAAAGTTTCTTACCTTACATTGAAATACTGCTTTGATCGAGCCACAGACCAGGCCCCATAGTCGTAGATAAGGTTATTTTCTTAACATAGATACCTTTAGCTGCAGTCGGCTTTAGCCTTTTTAAATCGGCCAGCAAAGCTTCCAGGTTGCCTTGAATGGCAGCCGCATCAAATGCAACCTTACCTAGAGTACAGTGAATAATGCCTGACTTATCAGTTCTGTAACGCACTTGACCGGATTTAGCATTTTTTACTGCGGTAGCAACGTCAGCAGTGACAGTACCTACTTTAGGATTAGGCATTAAACCGCGTGGCCCCAAAATTTGACCCAACTGACCAACTACGCGCATAGCATCTGGAGAAGCGATGACCACGTCAAAATTCATTTCGCCTTTTTTGACCAAATCACCCAAATCATCCATACCTACGATATCAGCACCGGCTTCTCTAGCGGCGTCTGCATTAGACCCTTGGGTAAAAACAGCAACTCTGACTGTTTTTCCAGTGCCATTTGGCAACACCGTCGCACCACGGACATTTTGATCCGATTTACGCGGATCCACACCCAAATTAACGCTGACATCAATAGCTTCACTGAATTTTGCAGTGCCCAGTTCTTTTAGCAACTCAACCGCTTCAGCAATTGAATACTGCTTAGTTTTATCAACTTTAGACTTGATGATTTTTGCTTTTTTTGACAACTTAGCCATTATAATCCCTCCACGGTCAAGCCCATGCTATACGCACTGCCGGCAATCGTTTTTACGGCTGCTTCCAAATTTGCAGCATTCAAATCTTCCATTTTTGTCTTAGCAATTTCTTCCAATTGCTCGCGAGTTACCGTACCGACTTTTTTGGTGTTGGGATTGCTGCTACCACTCTTAATCCCAGTTGCTTTCTTTAAAAGAATTGAAGCGGGCGGGGTTTTAGTAATAAACGTAAAACTTTTATCACTATAAACAGTAATGACTACCGGTAAAGGCAGGCCTTTTTCTGTGTCTTGTGTTTTAGCATTAAAAGCTTTGCAAAACTCCATAATATTGACACCGCGCTGACCCAATGCAGGGCCTACTGGTGGACTTGGATTTGCTTCACCCGCTTTAACCTGCAATTTTATATACGCGGTTATTTTTTTAGCCATTACTCACTCCAAAATATGGGTACAAACGCTTTCAAGCTCCCCTAGACAAAAAAAATCACCGCCCTATTCGGGGGGTGATTTTGCAAATTCAAACACTTAGATCTAATTAACTCTTTTCTACCTGACCAAAGCTAAGCTCGACAGATGTTGCACGACCAAAGATAAGCACTGATATTTTTATTTTACTTTTTTCGTAATTAACTTCTTCAACAACACCATTAAAATCTTTAAATGGCCCATCAATAACCCTAATTACTTCACCAGCTTCAAACATGGTTTTAGGCCGAGGCTTATTAACCCCATCTTCCACCCTATTAAGAATTGACATAGCTTCTTTTTCAGATATAGGCGCAGGACGATCAGACGTACCGCCTAT
The DNA here is from genome assembly GCA_030684815.1 of Methylobacter sp. Taxonomy (GTDB): domain Bacteria; phylum Pseudomonadota; class Gammaproteobacteria; order Methylococcales; family Methylomonadaceae; genus Methylobacter_A. The sequence continues at coordinate 12,453 of JAUXXQ010000163.1, forward strand.
AAAACCCAGGACTCTAGGCACATCCTTCACCAAATGCCAAGTCTCATCGGTCAAGTCCATTTGCACTAAAACATAACCCGGAAAAAACTTTCGCTCACTCTTCCTTTGCTGCCCCATGCGCATTTCAACAACTTCTTCAGTGGGAACCAATATTTTTCCAAAACAATGCTCTAGCCCTTCGCGCTTAATTCTCTCTTCTAACGCTTGTTTAACCTTATTCTCAAAATTTGAGTAGGCGTGCACAACATACCAGCGTAGCGCCATGCGCTTACCCTCCTTGACCCGTTAAAAAACGCACACCCCAAAATAAAAACATATCCAGCAACCACAAAATCAAACCAACAATGAAAACCATCGCAAAAACCAGCAATGTAGTACGCATAGTTTCTTCACGAGTTGGCCAAACAACCTTGCGGACTTCTTGCTTTGACTCTAAAGCAAAGCTCCAAATATTACGACCTAGCTCGGTAGTAAGAACCATACCCAGAACAAGCAAAACAACAAAAACCAAACCTAAAACCCGGTACAAAAGCGGCATTTCTGAGAAATAGTAAAAAGCAGCCACACCAGCGACCACAAAAATAACAGAAAATACCTGCTTAACAACATCAGCAACTGATGTCGACATATCTACCTGAGTGTTCATGTGTTATTTACTATGGGAAAATTTGATATGCTTAAATCTGAATGGCAGGCCAGGAGGGTCTCGAACCCCCAACCCGCGGTTTTGGAGACCGCTATTCTACCAATTGAACTACTGACCTATTCAGACAAACCTTATGAGAACGCTTATAATACACTAAACTGCAATACTATTCAAGTATAGATGCAACGACGCCCGCACCTACTGTACGACCGCCCTCACGGATTGCAAAACGCAAGCCATCTTCCATGGCGATTGGTGAAATCAGCTTTACTTTCACTGAAATGTTATCACCAGGCATTACCATTTCAACACCTTCAGGC
>JAUXXQ010000166.1 GCA_030684815.1 Methylobacter sp.
GCCTGAAGGTGTTGAAATGGTAATGCCTGGTGATAACATTTCAGTGAAAGTAAAGCTGATTTCACCAATCGCCATGGAAGATGGCTTGCGTTTTGCAATCCGTGAGGGCGGTCGTACAGTAGGTGCGGGCGTCGTTGCATCAATAATCGAGTAATAATTATGTCTAATCAAACTATCAGAATCCGTTTGAAATCATTTGACCATAAATTGATTGATCAATCGGCTGGTGAGATAGTAGAAACAGCAAGAAGAACAGGTGCTCAAGTTAAAGGGCCCATTCCTTTGCCTACTAAAAAAGAACGTTTTACAATTTTGATTTCTCCGCACGTTAACAAAGATGCGCGAGATCAGTATGAATTGAGAACGTACAAAAGGTTATTGGATATCGTTGAACCAACAGAAAAAACCGTAGATGCATTGATGAAGTTGGATCTTGCAGCCGGTGTTGATGTTCAAATAAAATTGAATTAAGAAGCAGGGGAATTGGCAGATGTCAATAGGTCTTATAGGTCGTAAATGTGGTATGACCAGAGTTTTTTGTGAAGATGGTTCGTCAGTACCTGTTACTGTACTCCAGATTGACTCAAACAGAGTTACTCAGGTCAAAGGTATTGAGGTTGATGGTTATCGTTCGATTCAGGTAGCTGCGGGCGATAAAAAATCTTCTAGGGTTAATAAAGCTATGGCTGGTCATTACGCAGCGGCTAATGTCACAGCAGGCCGAGGTCTTTGGGAGTTTAGGCTCGAAGACGGTGAAGGTGAAGGTTTGTCGCTAGGCTCTCAATTGTCTTTAGATATTTTTTCTGCTGGTCAGGTGGTTGATGTCCAGGGTAAAAGTATTGGTAAAGGCTTTGCGGGTGGTATAAAGCGTCATAATTTCAGTATGCAAGATGCTACGCATGGTAACTCTCGTTCGCACAGAGTGTTGGGTTCTATCGGTATGTGTCAAACACCAGGACGTGTATTTAAAGGAAAGAAAATGGAAGGCCACATGGGCGCGGAAAAAGTTACCGTCCAGAACCTGACTATTCATTCTATTGATGCAGCGAGAAATTTAATCCTAGTAAAAGGCGCTGTGCCTGGTGCTAAGGGCGGTGATGTAGTGATTACACCTGCCATGAAAATGCGAAATAAAGGTTAAGCCATGAGTATGCAAGTACCTGCTTTAAGTGAAAAAGACTCCGCTGGAAATGTGGAGGTAACAGAATCTGTTTTTGGTCAGGCTTTTAATGAAACCTTGATTCATCAGTTGGTTGTCAGGCATCTAGCGGGTGCTCGCGCCGGAACTAAAGCGCAGAAAACACGCTCTGATGTAAGCGGTGGCGGTTCAAAGCCATGGCGGCAAAAAGGAACCGGGCGCGCACGCTCGGGGACGACGCGCAGTCCAGTTTGGCGGACGGGCGGTGTTACATTTGCTGCAAGGCCTAGAAATTACGAACAAAAACTTAATAAGAAGATGTTCCGGGTTGGTGTTCGTTCGATTTTGTCCGAGTTGTTAAGGCAGGATCGTCTAGTCGTTAGCAATGATATATTGCCTTCTAGTCCTAAAACAAAAGAATTGAATGCAAAAATAAAAAATATTGATGCAAAGCGTATTCTGATTGTTGTGGACAGTGTCGATGCGAATTTAGCTTTGGCATCAAGAAACATACCTTATGTAGAAGTGATTGAGGCTATTAATTTAAGTCCGGTTTTATTGGTTTCAGCTGATAAAGTTATTGCTACAGTAGGTGCGTTAAAGAAAATAGAGGAGCGCTTGGCATGAGTTTAAATCAATACCATTTGGCGGGCGTGCTACAGGCTCCGATTATATCTGAGAAAAGCACAGTTGCAGCAGAAAAAAATAATCGATTTGTTTTTAAAGTTCAAAAGCAAGCAACTAAAAAGCAAGTTAAAAGTGCAGTTGAATTAATGTTTAAAGTAGAAGTTGATTCAGTTCAAGTTTTAAACGTTAAAGGCAAACAAAAAAGATTTGGTGGCTCATTGGGGCAACGGTCTGATTGGAAAAAAGCTTATGTAAAGCTTAAACCCGGTCATGATATAGATTTTGCCGCTGCTTAATAATTTAAGTTTTAAAAAGATCAATAGGAAACGGTAGAAAGCATGGCTATTGTAAAGTCTAAACCGACGTCACCGGGTTCACGGTTTGTAGTCCGCATCAAAAATGATGAGCTGCATAAAGGCAAACCGTATGCACCATTGCTAAGCAAGAAAAGCAAAAGTGGCGGGCGTAATAATAATGGGCGCATAACGACGCGCCATATAGGTGGTGGTCATAAGCAACACTATCGGATCATTGATTTTAAAAGAAATAAAGTTGATATTCCTGCTGTTGTTGAGCGTCTTGAATATGACCCGAACAGAACTGCTAATATTGCTTTAGTGCTGTTTAAGGATGGTGAGCGTAAGTATATGATCGCACCTAAAGGGCTTGAGGTTGGGCAAGAAGTTCTTTCTTCGGAAACAACAGCAGTTAAGCCCGGTAACTGTATGCCGTTGAGAAATATCCCGATGGGGACAACCGTTCACTGCGTAGAATTGAAACCAGGAAAAGGTGCTCAAATTGCTCGTAGTGCCGGCACCTCGGTACAGTTAGTCGCTAAAGACGGCGCTCATGCAACCATCCGGCTAAGGTCAGGTGAGATGCGTAAAGTTATGGCTGATTGCCGCGCTGTTATTGGCGAGGTTTCAAATTCAGAGCATAACTTGATATCTTTAGGTAAAGCCGGTGCATCAAGATGGCGCGGTGTTCGTCCTACTGTTCGAGGCGTTGTAATGAACCCGGTTGACCATCCTCATGGTGGTGGTGAAGGTCGTACGTCAGGTGGTAGACACCCAGTATCTCCTTGGGGCATGCCAACTAAAGGCTATAAAACCAGAAATAACAAGCGTACTGATAATATGATTATCAGACGTCGTAAGCTTAAATAGAGAGGAATTAGCGTGCCGCGTTCAATTAAAAAAGGTCCTTTTATTGATCATCATCTACTTAAAAAAGTGGAAGATGCTGTAAGTACAAATAATCGGAAACCGATTAAAACATGGTCAAGAAGATCAATGATTATCCCCGATATGCTGGGTTTGACTATTGCAATCCATAACGGACGCCTGCACATTCCTGTTCTGATTTCTGAGAATATGGTCGGGCATAAACTGGGCGAGTTTTCGCCAACTCGTACATATAAAGGCCATGTGGCTGATAAGAAATCTAGATAGGTTTGTATTATGGAAGTTTCAGCAAAATTAAAAAACGCACCGCTATCTGCCCAAAAAGCAAGGTTAGTAGGCGATCAAATTCGTGGTATGCCCGTTGAAAAAGCGTTGAATGTTTTGAAATTCAGTTCAAAGAAAGCTGCAACCATTTTCAAAAAAATCCTTGAGTCCGCTATTGCTAATGCGGAACATAATGAAAATGCAGATATTGACGAATTAAAAGTGTCGACCGTTTATGTAAATGAAGGGGCGACCATGAAAAGATTCAAGGCAAGAGCTAAAGGAAATGCGAATCATATCCTTAAAAGAACCTGCCATATTACAGTTAAAGTCGCAGAATACGAGTAGGGGCAGAAAATGGGTCAGAAAGTACATCCAACAGGTATACGCCTAGGTATTGTAAAAGATTGGAATTCGAGATGGTATGCGAATAGTCAGGATTATTCAGTTTTCCTGCACCAAGATTTGACAGTTAGAGAGTTTATTAAGAAAAAATTAGCTCATGCTTCCGTAAGTCGTATTCAAATTAATCGTCCGCCTAATAATGCGCATATTACCGTGCATACTGCTAGGCCGGGTATTGTAATAGGTAAGAAAGGCGAAGATATTGAGGCGTTAAGACAAGCCGTATCAAAAATAATGGGTATTCCTGTTCAGCTTAATGTTGAAGAGATTAGAAAGCCCGAGTTAGATGCCCAGTTAGTTGCTGAAGGAGTTGCCCAGCAGCTTGAAAAAAGAATCATGTATCGCCGTGCAATGAAGCGCGCTGTAACTAACTCAATGAGATTAGGTGCGGAAGGTATAAAAATCAATGTTGGTGGCCGCTTAAATGGTGCCGAAATTGCCCGCAGCGAATGGTATAGGGAAGGGCGCGTTCCTTTACATACTTTGAGGGCAGATATTGATTATGCTACTGCAGAGGCGCACACCACCTATGGAATTATCGGCATAAAAGTGTGGATATTCAAAGGTGAAGTATTCGATATGGATGCTCATATTGCATCCATTAATTCAGAAACTAAAAAATAGTTGAAGGGATAAAAAAGATGCTTCAGCCTAAAAGAACTAAATTCCGTAAACAGCATAAAGGCAGAAATAACGGTACTGCCGTGCGTGGCTCATCAGTAAGTTTTGGTGACTTTGGTCTTAAGTCAGTTGAGCGTGGTAGGCTTACGGCGCGCCAAATTGAATCTGCCCGTAGAACAATTACACGACACGTCAAACGTGGCGGTAAAATATGGATTAGAATTTTCCCTGATAAGCCTATTACTAAAAAACCATTAGAAGTTCGTATGGGAAAAGGAAAAGGTAGTGTAGAATACTGGGTTGCTCAAGTTAAGCCCGGAACTATGCTGTATGAAATACAGGGTGTATCTGAGGAGTTGGCGCGTGAAGCATTTGCTTTGGGTGCGGCTAAGTTACCTTTGAAAACACTTTTTACTGCTCGGACAATAATGTAATGAAAGCAAGTGAATTACGCCAGAAATCTAAAGATGAATTAGGAACGATGTTGCTTGAGCTTTCGCGCGAGCAATTTAATCTTAAAATGCAAAAAGGTACAGGTCAGCTGTCGAAACCAGATCAAGTGAAAAAGGTTAGGCGTGATGTGGCAAGAATCCATACCATACTAAACGAAATGGCGGGCGCATAACATGAGTGAAAATGTAACTAAGTTGCGGACGATCACGGGTCGGGTTGTTAGCGACAAAATGGATAAAAGCATTACCGTTTTAGTCGAACGAGTAGTTAAGCACCCTGTGTATGGTAAATACATTAAGCGCTCGACTAAAATGATGGCTCATGATGAAAATAATATTTGCCACGAAGGTGATGTGGTGTCTATTACCTCATGCAGGCCTCTGTCTAAGAATAAAACTTTCAAGTTGGTTCAGGTCTTAGAAAGCGCTAACAAATAGCAGTTAATGGCTATTTAATAAACAGATAATTAGGAATAAATCATGATTCAGATGCAAACTAACCTTGACGTCGCCGACAATAGCGGCGCAAAAAGGGTCATGTGTATCAAAGTATTAGGTGGGTCTCATAGGCGTTATGCCGGAATTGGTGACATCATCAAGGTTAGCATCAAAGATGCTATTCCGCGTGGAAGGGTAAAGAAAGGCGAAGTTTATAACGCATTAGTTGTTAGGACTTGTAAAGGTGTTCGTAGGCCTGATGGTTCGGTTATTCGCTTTGATGGTAATGCAGCGGTTATTTTAAATAACAACCTACAGCCACTAGGTACGCGCATTTTTGGTCCTGTAACACGTGAGCTTAGAGGTGAGAAATTTATGAAAATTATTTCACTTGCTCCTGAAGTTTTATAAGGTAGGGTCTGAAATGCAAAGAATCAAACAAGGCGATGAAGTAATTGTTCGTACTGGCAAAGATAAAGGTAAAAGCGGTAGAGTGAGTAAGGTTTTAAAGGATAATAAGGTTTTGGTTGAAGGAATTAACCAAGTTAAAAAGAGCCAAAAACCAAACCCAAATGCTGGTGTTTCAGGTGGCATTATTACCAAGGATATGCCAATTAATATTTCTAATATAGGTCTATATAATCCTGAGACCAAGAAAGCGGATCGTGTCGGCTTTAAGTTTCTAGAAGATGGAAAAAAAGTCAGATATTTTAAGTCAACAAATGAAGTTGTTGATGTATAAGGTGTAGATAAAAATCATGGCTAGACTAGAAACCGTATATAAAGAAAAAATCCTTCCGGCATTAGTAGAACAGTTTTCTTATAATTCTGTAATGCAGGCTCCAAGGATCACAAAAATAACCCTTAATATGGGTGTGGGTGGTGCTGTAGCAGATAAGAAAGTGCTGCAATCTGCGGTTAGCGACATGGAGAAGATTTCCGGTCAAAAACCAGTCATCACTCTGGCAAGAAAATCAATTGCTGGTTTTAAAATTCGTGATGATATGCCAATAGGTTGCAAAGTGACCTTGCGTAGCGACAGAATGTATGAATTTTTAGATCGCTTAATTAGTATTTCTATACCTCGAATCCGTGATTTTAGAGGATTGAGCCCTAAAAGCTTTGATGGGCGTGGTAATTATTCTATGGGTGTTAAAGAGCAAATCATTTTCCCTGAAATTGATTATGACAAAATTGACACGCTGCGCGGTATGGATATAACTATCACGACAACAGCTCAAACTAATGAAGAAGGATTGGCTTTGTTGAAGCTGTTTAATTTTCCATTTAAGAGCTAAAGGGCACATAAAATGGCAAAAAAATCAATGATTGCGCGTGAAGATAAGCGTAAAAAATTAGTAAAAAAATATGATGTTAAGCGTAAGTCTTTGAAAGAAATTATCAGAGATCCCAATGCTACGTTTGAAGATAAAGAATCTGCTCATTTACAACTTCAAAAATTGCCGAGAGACTCTAGTGCATCAAGAGTTCGTAATCGTTGCAACTTAACTGGGCGTCCGCATGGTTATTACCGTAAGTTTGGTCTTAGTCGAAATAAACTAAGAGAAGCAACGATGCGTGGCGATGTGCCAGGTTTGGTAAAGGCAAGTTGGTAAGATCTTTTAGATCAAGTTTGGAGAGATTATAAGATGAGTATGACAGATCCAGTCGCAGATATGTTGACCCGTATTAGAAACGGTCAATCTGCGGGTAAAAAAACCGTTAAGCAACCTTCGTCAAAGCTGAAAGTTTCTATTGCCAAAGTATTGCAAGAAGAAGGTTTTATTGCGGGATATTCTACGGAAACAATTGGTAGTCATACAGAAATGACTATTGAATTGAAGTACCACAAAGGAATGCCTGTAATTGAAAATATTAAAAGAATTAGTAGGCCTGGTTTACGTATTTATAAGTCTAAGGATGAATTGCCAAAAGTTCTTGGTGGACTGGGAATTGCTATTGTATCAACATCAAATGGTGTTATGACCGATAGGGCAGCCCGTTCAATTGGACACGGCGGCGAAGTCATTTGTACTGTTTGTTAAGGTGTAGGTCAGGTTATGTCAAGAATTGCAAAGGCTCCAGTTATTATCCCAAGTGGTGTGGATATAAAGCTGGAGGGTAATAATGTGACCGTAAAAGGAAGTAATGGTCAGTTATCTCATAATATTAATTCAGCCGTTAGTATCGGTATTACTGACAATGTAGTACAGGTTGAATGGGATAAAGATGATAAAAAAGCGACTGCTCAAGCTGGAACGGCTAGAGCAATTGTAAGCAACATGGTTATCGGTGTCTCCGCAGGATTTGAAAAGAAATTAACCTTGATTGGTGTTGGTTATAGGGCTCAAGCTAAGGGCAATATACTTAACTTAGCGCTTGGTTTTTCTCACCCGATTGATTTTGAAGTTCCTGTCGGCGTTTCAGTTGAAACCCCCACGCAAACTGAAATCATTATCAAGGGAAGCGACAAGCAGTTAGTTGGCGAAGTTGCTGCTAAAATCAGGGCTTACCGTCCGCCAGAGCCTTATAAAGGTAAAGGTGTTAGATATGCTGAAGAGCATGTTGCAAGAAAAGAAGCTAAGAAGAAGTAAGGTAGCGTAATGGATAAGAAACAGTCTCGTATGAAGCGCGCATTAAAATTGCGTAGCAAAATTAAGCAATTAAATGCAACACGTTTGTCAATTCACAAAACCTCGCAACATATTTATGCGCAGGTTATCAGTGCCGATGGATCGACAACTTTAGCAAGTGCCTCCACCACACAAGCTGATATTAAATCAACGTTAAAAAATACCGGTAATATCAATGCCGCTGCAGAAGTCGGTAAGTTTATTGCTCAAAAAGCGATAGCTGCTGGCGTTTCTGAAGTCGCGTTTGATCGTTCGGGGTTTAAATATCATGGTCGTGTTAAAGCGTTAGCCGATGCTGCACGTGAAGCCGGTTTGAAATTTTAGGGGAATAAGATGTCTACAGCACCTTCACAGGTTAGTGCAGATGGTTTGCAAGAAAAATTAGTTAACGTAAGACGCGTTGCAAAAGTTGTTAAAGGCGGTAGGGTTTTCGGTTTCACTGCGCTCACAGTGGTTGGCGATGGTGAAGGCAGAGTTGGTTACGGTGTTAGTAAAGCTCGCGAAGTGCCTATTGCAATACAAAAGTCTTTGGAGCAAGCGCGCAAAAATATGCGTAAAGTTTCCTTAAAAGGCGACACATTGCAATACCCTATTATGAATACAACCGGGGCGGCTAAAGTTTACATGCAGCCAGCTTCTGAAGGTACAGGTATTATTGCCGGTGGCGCGATGAGAGCTGTATTTGAGGTAGTTGGAGTGCATAACGTATTGGCTAAATGTATTGGAACAAGTAATCCTATTAATGTTGTTAGAGCAACTATTAATGGTCTTACTGGCATGCATAGTCCTAGCCAAATAGCCGCAAAACGCGGTTTATCAGTTGAACAGATTATTGGGTAGTGGCAATGGCTAGCGATAAAATAAGTGTTACCATGATAAAGAGCAGATTTGGACGTTTACCGCGACATCAGGCTTGTTTAAAAGGATTGGGATTACGCAAAATCAATCAAACGGTTGTTGTGCTTAATACCCCCGAAAACAGAGGTATGATAAATAAAGTATCGTACATGTTAAAATTCGAGGAAGTGTAATGTTTTTAAATACTATTCGTTCCGCTGACGGCGCTCGAAAAAAAGCAACACGCGTTGGTCGTGGTATAGGTTGTACGCTAGGTAAAACCTGTGGAAGGGGGCATAAAGGCCAAAAAGCGCGTAGTGGCGGCTTTCATAAAGTGGGTTTCGAAGGCGGCCAGATGCCTTTGCAACGTAGGTTGCCTAAAGTCGGTTTTACTTCATTAATCAGCAAGTATTCTGCCGAAGTCAGGTTGCACGAACTCAATAACTTAAACGCTGATGTCATCGATCTTAAGGTTTTGATTGATGCCAACATTGTCCCCGTCTTTACTAAAAAGGCAAAAATAATAAAGTCTGGCGAGTTAACTAAGGCTGTCGTTATTAAAGGTATAAAGGTTACGGGCGGTGCTAAGCAATCTATCGAAGCTGCTGGCGGCAAAGTAGAGGTCTAAGTGAGTACTTCAAGAGCTCAAGTGGTAGGCAAAGTGGGTGGATTTTCAGAGCTTAAAGCGAGATTGCTTTTCGTTTTGGGGGCATTTTTTGTATACAGAGTCGGGGCTCATATCCCAGTACCTGGTATAGATCCCAAGGCACTTGCTGTGATGTTTGAGCAGCAAAGCGGTTCTATATTGGACATGTTCAATATGTTCTCCGGTGGCGCTTTGATGCGTTTGAGCTTGTTTGCTTTAGGTATTATGCCTTACATTTCTGCATCGATTATCATGCAGCTAATGACGGTCGTCGTGCCGGCAATGGAGCAATTGAAAAAAGAAGGTGAATCTGGTCGGCGAAAGATTTCCCAATACACTCGCTTTGGTACGGTTGTTTTGGCAACCTTCCAGGCGATTGGCATTTCCCTGGCTTTACAGAATCAAACTGCTGGCGGGCTTTCGGTGGTTTTGAGTCCGGGTATTGGCTTTGTCGTTATCACTACTGTTACTCTGGTTACTGGCACTATTTTCTTGATGTGGCTGGGGGAGCAAGTGACCGAGCGTGGAATTGGTAATGGCATATCGTTGATTATCTTTGCGGGTATTGTGTCTGGGTTGCCTAAAGCTATTGGCGGAACCTTAGAGTTGGCAAGAACCGGTGAAATGAATGGTGCTTTTATCATCCTATTGTTTTTGCTTTCAATTTCAGTGACTGCGTTGGTCGTATTCGTTGAAAGGGGTCAAAGAAGGATTCTTATTAACTACCCAAAGCGTCAGCAAGGTCGAAAAATGTATGCTGGGCAAAGCAGTTTTTTGCCTCTAAAGCTTAATATGGCAGGGGTAATCCCTCCTATTTTCGCATCAAGTATTATTTTATTTCCAGCGACTATTGCTGGGTGGTTTGGTAATAGCGAAGGCTTTACTTGGCTTCAGGATGTCGCCACCATGTTATCTCCGGGTCAGCCTGTTTATGTTATGTTTTATGCGGCGGCTATTATTTTCTTTTGTTTTTTTTATACCGCTTTAGTATTTAATTCAAAAGAAACGGCTGATAACTTAAAAAAATCAGGTGCATTTTTGCCTGGAATAAGACCGGGTATACAAACAAGCTCTTATATTGACAAAGTAATGACTCGATTAACCTTAATTGGTGCGTTTTATATCACCCTTGTCTGTTTGTTGCCTGAGTTTTTGATTGTTTACTGGAATGTTCCTTTCTATTTTGGTGGGACATCGTTATTGATTATTGTTGTGGTAGTGATGGATTTCATTTCTCAAATGCAAACCCATGTTATGTCCCAGCAATATGATGGCTTGATGAAAAAAGCTAATCTGAAAAAATAAATTATTGCGCAAGAGCAATCTAGGAGTTAGTTGTGAAAGTTCGAGCTTCAGTTAAAAAGATTTGTAGAAAATGTAAAGTTGTAAAAAGAAATGGTGTTGTCAGGGTTATCTGTGAAGACGGAAAACATAAACAACGTCAAGGATAATTTGTTGCGCCATAATTAATGCAATGCTATAATTTGGCGCTTTACTTTAGAGCATTACCAAGGGGAGTCTCTAGATGGCACGTATTGCCGGGATAAATGTAGCAGATCATAAACATGCGGTTATCGCTTTAACTGCTATTTATGGTGTTGGTCGTCAAACTGCAAGTGAAATTTGTGTTGAGGTGGGAATAGCACCTTCGATAAAAATAAAAGAGCTGACTGAAGAGCAATTAGAAGCCATTCGTGCTGTGGTTTCCAAGATGACAGTTGAAGGTGATCTGCGTCGTGAAGTTTCTATGAATATCAAGCGTTTGATGGATCTGGGCTGCTATCGCGGAATAAGACATCGAAGAGGATTGCCTTTAAGAGGGCAGAGAACGAGAACCAATGCCCGTACTCGAAAAGGTCCGCGTAAGGCAATTAGAAAATAAGATATTCCTTTAAGAGGTTGAAGTAAATGGCGAGTCAAAATCGTTCTAGAAAACGTATCAAAAAAGAAGTTGCAGACGGTATAGTTCATGTGCATGCTTCTTTTAATAACACAATTATAACTATCACAGATAGAAAAGGTAATGCCCTTTCTTGGGCGACGTCGGGCGGTTCTGGTTTTCGTGGGTCTAGAAAAAGCACGCCATTTGCTGCTCAGGTTGCGGCAGAAAAAGCAGGTTCTGTTGCTTTAGAATTCGGTATGAAAAACCTTGATGTCATGATTAAGGGCCCGGGTCCTGGTCGCGAATCCGCCGTGCGTTCTCTGAACAATTTGGGATTCAAAATAAACAATATTGTTGATGTGACGCCAATTCCGCATAACGGCTGTCGTCCACCGAAAAAACGCCGCGTATAAAAAAATCTGGAGTAGTTTGTTATGGCAAGATATCTTGGGCCTACCTGTAAATTAAGTCGAAGAGAAGGGACTGATCTGTTTTTAAAAAGCAGAGGCAAGTCTTTAGAAAATAAATGTAAATTAGATCAGCGTCCTGGTCAGCATGGCAGCAAGCGCGCAAGAAGCTCTGACTATGCGATTCAGTTGAGAGCTAAACAACGTTTGCGTAGAATCTACGGAATATTGGAAAAGCAGTTTAGAAATTATTATAAGTCTGCTGATTTAAAGAAAGGCGCAACAGGCCAAAATCTGTTAAATCTTTTAGAGTCCAGATTAGATAACGTCGTTTATCGCATGGGATTCGCTTCTACACGAGCCGAAGCTAGACAATTAGTCAGTCATAAATCTATCCAGGTTAATAATGTGCTGATTAATGTGCCTTCTTATCAGGTTTCACCTGGTGATGTGTTGGCCGTTAGAGAAAAAGCAAAAAAACAACAAAGGATTGTTGATGCTTTATCTGTAACTGAACAGTATGGTTTTCCATCCTGGGTTGAAGTTAATTCTAAAGCAATGTCAGGTACATTTAGTTCACTGCCGGATCGTGTCGATTTAGGTAGCGATATAAATGAACAATTAGTGGTTGAGCTTTACTCTAAATAATCGTAGTTTTGAGGGATATAAATGCAGAATTCTATTTCTGGCTTGCTGAAGCCTCGATTAGTTGAGGTTATAAGTAAAACACCTAATCATTCTAAGATTGTTATCGAACCGCTTGAAAGAGGCTTTGGGCATTCCATAGGTAATGCCTTGCGCCGTGTTCTTTTGTCTACGATTCCAGGTTGCGCGGTTACCGACGTTGAAATTGAAGGCGTTCTTCATGAGTACACAACCATTGAAGGCGTTCAAGAAGACGTCATCGACATTTTACTGAATCTTAAGAAACTGGCGATAGTGCTTCATTCTAAAGATGAAGTTGAGTTGACGCTTTCCAAACACGGTGCCGGTTGTGTGACTGCCGCTGATATTGTGTTGCCGCATGACGTTGAGATTATTAATCCTGAATTGGTTATCGCTAACCTGACCCAGGCCGGTGTTTTAAGCATGAAGATTAGAGTGCGTCGCGGACGAGGCTATGAGCCTGTTAGCGTGCGTAAATCAAATGCGGATCATAATCCGGTTGTTGGTGCGCTTCAGTTGGATGCGTCTTATAGTCCGATTGTCAAAGTTGCCTATCAGGTTGAAAGTACGCGTGTTGAGCAGCGCACCAATTTAGACAAATTAATAATTGAACTGGAAACAAACGGAACCGTTGATCCAGAAGAAACTATTAAACTTGCTGCCACGATACTTCACGATCAGTTATCTGTTTTTGTCGACTTTGAAAAAGTCAATGATCAGCTTGCAGAGGAAGAGGTTGAAGTTGAAGAAATATTCGATCCTGTTTTGCTTCGTCCTGTAGATGATCTCGAATTAACGGTACGTTCCGCTAATTGTTTAAAAGCCGAAAACATTTTTTATATTGGCGATTTAATTCAACGCACCGAAGTTGAATTATTAAAAACGCCAAATCTTGGAAAAAAGTCTTTAACAGAAATTAAAGATATTCTGGCTTTAAAAGGTTTATCTCTAGGCATGAAATTAGAGAACTGGCCGCCTGACAATCTTGCTGATCAAACTCACGCAATAACACAACACTAACATTAGGTCTTCTTACAATGAGACATCGTAAATCCGGAAGAAAGTTCAATATGAATAGCAGCCATCGCAAGGCGCTATTTAGTAACATGGTTAGTTCATTATTTAAGCATGAATTAATAAAAACAACCTTGCCAAAAGCTAAAGAATTAAGAAGTTACGCTGAGCCTTTAATTACCTTATCGAAAGAAGATAGCGTATCGAAAAGACGTATGGCGTTTGCTAAGTTGCGTGATCGTGATGTAGTGACCAAACTTTTTAATGAGCTGGGCCCGCGTTATAAAAACAGAGCTGGCGGTTATTTGCGCATTATGAAATGCGGATTTAGAGCCGGTGATGATGCGCCTATGGCTTATGTTGAATTAGTAGACAGACCTTCTGTTACTAACGATTGATTCAGCTATCGTTATGTGATGCGGACTTGCGAGGTTTTTAAATCCTCGCAGGTCTGATATTATTTTTTCATGTTAAATAAGCTCCCCCCTAGACATTTGTGTAACGCCTTTGTTATTTAGTGTCGTCAACTTGCCAAATATACAGCTCGACGATTGTCAAAATAGTTGTCCTGTTCATGCATTTCTTAGCCGATAATCTTGTGGCTATGTCTCGTTCCCATGCTTGCTTTAAAAACAGTGTAGCCGAATTAACTGCCGAGCAACTCACTCTGTGTTGTTGATTGCAGGATGCAAACAAAGCCATTGCCGGACAAAGGTGGACAGTGCCGCGATAAAATCCCGGTTTAAACCCGCATTATGTAGCCCATCAGCCTTCAAGCCACCCCACAAGGAGCGCGCAGGCTAAGGTGCACGGCCTTGCCGAGGGAGGCGCTCAGCACGCGTATAAAACCCAAATTTGGTCAGCCGTACAAGTTACATTCCATGCCTGGATTATTGGGCGGATTAGCTACGCAGATGCCGGCGATACGGGCGCACAAACCCGAATTAGCGGTGTTTTTTTTGCGCACGATAAGAGCCGGACAGCGCCGTTTATTAGTTGGAGCTGGTGATTAAACAAAATTTTGCCGATACGATGCAGCTGTTGAGGGGGGTATTTAAACGGTAATCGTGTAGTTAAAGATGGCAATCTGGCGCTGATGTGGATTGCCAAAGCGGCGGCGTTAGGCGATCCGATTGCGCTGGGCGCAAATGAAATCGATAGGCTTGCTGCCATGAAGTTTGATAATTGTGTGGGCGACACCTACGTCCCGGCTAGAAATCATCGCTGCCGAATAACAGCCCCCGTTATCTTTTTATCGGCTACTAAGGCCGCGCATAGGTTTTGATCGGGGCTTATATCAACGATGTGCCATTGTGCCGCCGGGGCATAATCTTCGGGCACTGTCAAAAATTCAGCTGGGTTTTCGGGATTCACAATGCAGCGGTTCAAGCCTAAGCCGATGCCGCGCCCGGTGGCTTTGACGAAGGCCTCTTTGCGTGTCCAGAAACGGTAAAATTGGCGCGTTTTTTCGGCATCAGGCAGTTGTTGCCAATAGGCGATTTCCTCGTCACCAAAGCATTTGTCGACCAACCCGTTCAGGCTGATTCTAGCTTTGCACTGTTCTATATCAACCCCTAAGCGGCAGTTTTTACCGACGGCAATCATCATCGCATCTGCCGAATGGGACAGGTTGAAGACCAGTTCGGGCGTGTCGGCAAGATAGGGCTTGCCGTGTTCGGTTTTATTTATCCTTATTTTTTCCGGCGCCTCGTTCAGTATGTCGCTCAACACCCGCCTTAACCGGCCATGCACAATGACATAGCGTTTGCGTAACGTGTCGGTTCTCATCCTTTCGGCATGAGCTTGTTCGGCGGCATCGAGCAAACGCCAATAATGCGGGTAATCAGCATCGTCAACGGCAATGGTGTCGTGCCAGAGTTCGATAATGTTAGTATTCACCGCTTTACCGACTAACCAGCGCTTGCCCTTCGCCGCGCCGGTCGCTGGCCGCCGTCAGCTGGTGCGTGGTTTTGTGCCATTGCACCGCCTGCATGTCGCCGTAACTGTAACGCGCCGGTTTCAGCTGATGTCCCATCGCGGCAAGGCCGGACAGTTCATCGCTGCTGACGGCGTCGTGTTCGTATTCGACCACATCCGGCATAAATTGATGATGAAAACGCGGCACTTTTACCCACGAATCGGGCGCATTGCCTTGGGCGAAATCCAGCGCCGCCAACAGTACCATCGAAATAATCCGGCTGCCGCCTGGCGTTCCCAGCACCGCAACATGCTGGCCGTCATCGAGAAATGTCGGCGTCATGCTGGACAACATACGCTTGCCTGGTGCAATCGCATTGGCAACGCCGCCGACCAGTCCGTAGCCGTTCATCGCTCCGGGCAGGCTGGCAAAGTCATCCATTTCGTTATTCAGCAACACGCCGGTTCCGGCCGCTACCAAACCTGCGCCAAACGGAAAGTTAATGCTCAATGTGGCCGCCACCCGGTTGCCTTGCTCATCGATAATCGAAAAATGGGTGGTATTGACGCCTTCCGGCTGCGGCTGATTTTGACCGGCCAATTGTTCGCTAGGCAAGGCTTTATCAAGGCGCAAACTGCTGCGTAAACCAGCGGCATAATCTTCATTTAATAAACGTCTAACCGGAATGTCGACAAAGTCGGGATCGCCCAAATAGAGCGAACGGTCATGATAAGCGCGGCGCATCGCCTCGACGATCAGGTGTTTGCGGGTGAGTTCGTCAACCTGAGTCAAATCATAGCCGGACAAAATATTCAACGCCTGAATCAAGACGATGCCGCCGGATGACGACGGTGCGGCGCTGGTGATGTTGATGCCGCGATAATGGCCGGTGACCGGCGTTCGTTCGACTATCCGGTAGTCGGCAAGATCCTGTTTAGTCCAGATGCCGCCCGCTTTGTTGACACCGGACACTAACTTGTCGGCTATCTTGCCGGTATAAAAACCATTCTTGCCCGAGTCAGCTAAGTGTTCCAAGGTATTGGCCAAATCCGTTTGCCTGAGGATGGCATAGGCTTTCGGAATTTCGCCATCGGCGAGGAATATCTGTGCCGTTGGCGGGTGTTGTTTGATCACTTCGGCTCTGAATTTAAGCAGCTTGCGGTATTTTTCGCCGATGGCAAAACCGTTTTTCGCAGCCCTGATTGCAGGTTGCAGACTGTCCGCCAGCGGCAGGCGGCCGTATTTTTCCGACAGATGCACCAATCCCGCAGGCAGGCCGGGAATGGCGGCGGCCAAAGCGCCGTCAAGCGATAAGCGCGGAATTACTGTACCCGTTTTATCCAAATACATAGCGTGATGCGCGGCCAATGGCGCTTTTTCGCGGCCATCAATCATGGTTTCAAAGCCGTCCGCTTCGCGGTGCAGCAGCCAGTAACCGCCGCCGCCCAAGCCCGAACCGGACGGTTCGACCACGGCCAAAGTGGCGCTGACCGCCACTGCCGCATCGAAAACATTGCCGCCCCTGGCCAATATTTCAAAACCGGCAGCGGTCGCCAACGGGTGCGCACTGGCAATGGCTGCTTTAGTGGCGTCGGCATAAACCTGCGTCGCCGCAAAAACAGCGGTTAAAAGCAGTGTGGTGCAATATTTTTTTAACATCGTGTTCCGCGCAATCATTGGGTTTTACTTTTTCTGCAGCATATTGGGCTTGATTTGCCTGGGGTTATTTCGTTCCCAGGCTCCGGCTTAATAGTATCGATTCGCTATTTGATATTTGTATATCCTGTTTAGGTAGGGCAATCACACAGATGCTGCTGTGTGACTGCAATTTTTTTTTGCATAACGTTCTCGTCATATTTTATGGGCCAGTTTGCGCACATTCACCGTGTTCAGTATTTCCTGCCGTTGTTGTGTTGTTAGCTCACGCCATTGGCGGATTTCATCCAGGCTGCGAAAACAACCCAAGCAGATATTTTCATCATCCAGGCAACACATCCTGAGACAAGGCGATAAGTTATCAGAGGCCGTCATATTACCGCACTATCAAACAAAACATTATTCTCTCTTACCAACTCAACCAACACAAGCCGTTGTGACAGGGCATAACGCAGGAGCCTGTCCGAGAATAGAAACGCAAAAATAATCTGCCGGGATGTTTTTCCGGCCGATTCTCAAGAGAACCCGGAAAATTGCGGGGCACGCCAATGAATAATCAATACAAACAATGAGATATGTTCCCTATTGTTCCTTCGTATCGTGTCCCCTATTATCGAATAATGGCACCGAATCTTCATAGAGCGTTTCAGGAGCAACATCAATTTCTCCCGGCCAGACAACAGTACCGTAATCAACCCGCACACGTTCAAACAAGACTGGCGTCGCAACCCGATTCCACGGCTTCATTAACAACAATGGCCGCATATCAAACTTACGTCGCTCGCCATTCTTGAATTCGAGATCAAGTTGAAACTCCGGGAGCGCACGAACAGAAATTACATCAATCAGCATTGGCAGCCTCTCACTGAAGTGGTGCAATTCGGAAAAGTTCCTCACCGTTCACGGCCAACTCCCAGTCAACAAGCAAATCTTCCTTATGAATCTCAATCCATGCTTGCACCATTTTTAGTTGTTTGGGAGGAAGCCGACCATCGAAGACCGAACCATCATCAATTGATATCGCAGCCTCTTCTCCTTGATAACGAACATGAATGTGCGGAAGATGATGTCGTCGATTATCTCGAAAATACATCAAAACAAGAATACCGTAAAACATGCTAATAGTCGGCATAACCAAGAACCTCTAACAAAATAAGAAAATAATTGTAGCTCAAACCAACGGAAAACAACATGAGTCCGCATGATTTAACATAAGCGCCATTATGGGTAGCAGTCGGAAAGAAAAGAAGTCGTGGTCGAGTCGCCCGAGGGAACTTCCCCCTCAGGCGCTCACAGAACCGTACGTGAGACTCTCGCCTCATACGGCTCTTCATGTCCCTTGCAA
>JAUXXQ010000171.1 GCA_030684815.1 Methylobacter sp.
GCAGAAAGCTTATGTACATTGACATAACACAGCGGGCTGTTGGGGGGCGTGTAATTTCTCTCATGGCGGGTGTCCCATTTGTTTTTACTAGCTATGTCACTTTGATCTCGCTTTTGTTAATTTGTCAATGCGTAAGTCCTACCTATTAACGCCATCAGCTTATAAATTATAAAAAAGAGATGACACCTTTTTCTTTTTCACAAACACCGAATGACTATGACTGAAAAAAAAATCAGGTATTCGCCTTAGTCGATTAACGATTAAGAATTATAAAAAGCTCAATTCATTAGAGATTGATTTCCCGCGTCCTGTGATGAAAGGGGATGCCGATATTCTGCTTTTTGGCAGCAAAAATGGCGGCTGGAACGCTGTAAGGTGGATTCGCCGTAGGCAATCCACCACAACTTCGGCAGGATGTCATCGGCGTGGTGCGTGTGTGGCGGTTTGCTGCGCTACAGCTCTACAGCTCTAAACGGTGGGCAAAACCGCCTGCCCACCTGACTTTATCCATGTTCCAACTCGCCGATTAACTCAGGGTGATTGCCGACCAGCGTTAATAGGCACAGCACTCCGCCTGGCGGCGCAAAGCGACCTTGCTCCCAATCACGCAACGTGGCTACCGGGGTAAGAATGCGTTCGGCAAACGCCTGTTGTGACAAGCCGGTTTTAGCGCGGACTGCGCGGACTAAAAGCTGCTCTGCTGTCGTCACTCGCCCCACACCGGCCTGCATTTCGGCCAGTCCTTGCCGCAGATCGTTTAGCTCCATGCCTGCATCAGCTTCAATCGCTTGTGCTATTTGTTCAATATCCATGTTACACCGCCTTTTTGATGTCACTGGCTTGGATGTTAGCCTGATCTGCTTTCGTGTACAGCGTGACCAGTACCACCGTGCCTTGCTCAGTCAGATTGAAATAAATCACACGGACACCGCCGCGCTTGCCTTTGCCCACGACCGACCAGCGGACTTTACGCGCACCGTCAGCGCCAGGAATGACGTCACCTGCCATTGAATGCTCGGCAATCCAGGCAATAAACGCCAAGCGCTCATCTTCCGACCAGATTTTTTCGGCCTGTTTTTGAAAAGTTGGAGTTTCTATGACGGTTCGCACAGAAAATATTGTACGGGATACCCGTATAATGTCAATGGTACGGGGATAATCGGGAAAGTAACAAGCCGTGTGTGGCGGTTTCGAATCCGCCCTACAGTTCTAGGGCTGTAAAGTAGATTTGCACTTATGAGTTGAATGTAAGTCTTGTTTGTAGCCATTCTGTGAGCGCCCATACAATTAATTTGGCGATTGAAACTGCCCTAATATTTAGCTTCTTTTTGTCGTACAGAAAAAATCAGCTGTCATCCGAATCTGAAAACGTTTAACCTGTTTAGCCATAAGCCATAAAATGCGCTGTACCACTGTAATCCAATGAAAACACAAACCAAAACACTAAAAGTCAGGATCAGGGATAAACATACAGATGTGTTAAACCGTATGGCTTTCGAGTGCAATCAGGTTTGGAATGCAGCCAATGAAGAAAGCGCCGAATTTTCCTGGGTTCCCATCCCGGAAGTCGGTTATATCAATTGCGGCACCTCGGCATTTGATTTAATGAAAGAACTCAAAGGCATCCGTAAAGACAGGGATATGATTATCGGTGCGGGTACAGTACAGGAAGTCATTGCCGTCCACGCCAAAGCCAGAAAACAATTCAAGAAAAACAAACTGAGGTGGCGTTCATCCGGTGGCGCCAGACGTGCGTTAGGTTGGGTTCCGTTCAAATCCGGTGCGGCGGTGTGGGTGAATGGCCAGATTCGGTTTTGCGGCTTCTATTTCAACTGTTGG
>JAUXXQ010000060.1 GCA_030684815.1 Methylobacter sp.
CGTCACCCTGACCAAGCAGGCCATGGCAGACATCGAGGCACGCTTGCTACGCAATCCTTTATTGCCTAACTGGGACATCCTCATTCGACCCGCCTAAAGATAGGCCATGGCTGGTATTTTTTATTTCGGAATTAGCCTTAGCACCTGCATTTGCAGAACGGTTCCCCCTAATAAGGAATGGTTTTCAAACCAACAAGGAAATACGATGAAATTTTCCATCATTATTCCCGCCCTAAACGAACAGCAGGGCATCAAAAATTGTCTGTTGGCATTACAACACTATCGCGGCCAAGCTGAAATTATCCTGGTTGACGGCGGCAGTTCGGATAAAACCGTGCACATTGCAACAGCGTTGGTTGATAACCTTTTAAGCAGCGACAAGGGGCGGGCCAAACAAATGAATGTCGGCGCAAAGGCCGCCCAAGGGGACATATTGATTTTCTTGCATAGCGACACTTACCTGCCTGACAATGCCTTGGCCTTAATCAGTGAAAATATTGGCCAAGCAGCATGGGGACGGTTTGACATCCGCTTAACCGGGACACATTGGATGTTAGCTGTTATCGCCCGCATGATGAACTGGCGGTCGCGATTAACCGGGATAGCAACAGGTGACCAGGCTATTTTTGCCGCAAAAACCGCATTTGAGGCGATTAACGGCTATGCCGACATTGCGTTGATGGAAGATATTGATTTATGCCGACGCTTAAAAAAAATCAGCCCGCCGCTGTGTTTAAATGCGAAAGTTCACAGTTCCGCACGGCGTTGGCAAGCCTTCGGGGTGTTTAAAATTATTGTATTGATGTGGAGCTGCCGGTTGGGTTACTTTTTGGGCGAAAAGCCGGGGATTCTGGCACAACATTATCAACAAGGGCGTTATTGGCTGCCGTTTAAACATTAAGTGGAAGCATTATGCGCCATCAATACCCCGACACAGTAATTCAAGTCTTCTGCAAAGCCCCGGTTGCAGGACAGGTTAAAACCCGTTTAATCACTGAGTCAATAAGCGCCGAACAAGCCATGCAAGTGCACATTGAATTGACTGGGCGGATTTTAGCGCTTTTGCATGATGCCGCCTTATGCCCGGTACAGCTTTGGTGCAGCCCAACGGTTAAATTTGATTTTTTTCAGCAATTGGCGGAAAAGTACCCTTTAAGCCTGTACCAACAAAGCGGGGGCAATTTAGGCAGGCGCATGTCAATGGCTTTAACGGCAGGCTTGCAAACCTTTAAACACGTGCTGTTAATCGGTTGCGATTGCCCTTCTTTAATGGCAAATGATTTTAAGCAGGCGATTATTGCACTCAAACACGGTGCGGACGTAGTATTAGCCCCGACTGAAGACGGCGGTTATATTTTAATTGGCGTCAACAATCCGCAAGCGGCGGTGTTAAACGATACCGACATGCCTTGGGGAACGGCGCACGTGTTAGCCATCACCCGTGAGCGGATTAAACAGCAACAGCTTAAAGCGGTTGAAATCAGGCAGCAATGGGACATAGACACGCCGGAGGATTTAGCAAGGTATCGGGCGAATTTTAAATAAATCCAGACGCAACGAAATTTTCGTGGATTTCTATAACCTTACGGAGTCACACCATGAATACACCAAAAATCGTATTACTGCTGGCGATCGCCAGCGCCATTGCTGCTTTTTTCTATGTTAACGGCCCGCAGTATTTAACGCTGGAGATGCTAAAAACCCAGTACGCGACCATTGCGGCTTTCCGTGATAACCACGGACTGCTGGCGATTGCGCTTTATGGGCTGATTTATATTGCGGTGACCGGTTTGTCATTGCCGGGGGCGACGATTTTAACGCTGGCGGGCGGGGCGGTGTTCGGCTTGTTCTGGGGCACGGTGATTGTGTCTTTCGCTTCGAGCATCGGCGCGACACTGGCGTTTTTAGCGGCGCGTTTTTTGTTTAAGGACAGCATACAAGCAAAATTCGGCGAGCGTTTACAGGACATCAATGACGGCATTGAGCGGGATGGGGCATTTTATCTGTTCACTTTACGCCTGGTGCCGCTGTTTCCTTTTTTTGTCATCAACTTATTAATGGGCTTGACCACGATAAAAACATTCACTTTTTACTGGGTCAGCCAAGTGGGCATGTTGGCGGGAACGCTGGTGTATGTGAATGCGGGCACACAATTGGGCCAGCTAAAATCCTTATCCGGCATTTTATCGCCGCCGCTGGTCGCGTCATTTGTGTTGCTGGGACTGTTTCCGCTGATGGCTAAAAAAGCCGTTGATGTTATGCAACAAGGGAAGTCCGATGTCTGAGTCAGTCACTAAAAAATGGATTAAACCGAAACACTTCGATAACAATTTGATTGTTATCGGCGCGGGTTCCGGCGGTTTGGTCACGGCTTATATCGCGGCGGCGGTTAAGGCAAAAGTCACGCTGATTGAACAACATAAAATGGGCGGCGATTGTTTGAATACCGGCTGTGTGCCGTCTAAAGCCTTAATCCGTTCCGCCAAATTTTTATCGCACATCAGCCGCTCGGCAGAATTCGGCATTAAAAAAGCTACCGTTGAATTTGATTTTGCCGAAGTGATGGAGCGGGTTCAAACCGTTATTAAAAAAGTTGAACCGCATGATTCTATTGAGCGCTATAGCGAATTAGGCGTGAATGTGATCACCGGCACGGCTAAAATCATCTCGCCTTGGCAGGTAGAAGTGACCACCGAAACCGGCGTGCAAACGCTTAGCACACGCGCTATTGTGATTGCCGCAGGCGCACGCCCTTTTGTGCCGCCCATTCCAGGCTTAGCTGATGTCGCTTACCTGACTTCGGACAATGTCTGGAATTTGCGCCAAAAACCTAAACGCTTAGTGGTGTTAGGCGGCGGGCCGATTGGTTGTGAACTGGCGCAAGCATTTTCACGCTTAGGGATTGAAGTCACCCAAGTCGAAATGCTGCCACGGATTATGCTGCGTGAAGACAGCGAAGTGTCGGCGTTGGTGATGGCTAAGTTTCAGCAAGAAGGTATTCGCGTTTTAGTCGAACATAAAGCCAAGCAATTTATCATTGAAAAGGGCGAAAAAATCTTAATCGCCGAACACGACGGCAAAGAAATCCGTATTGCTTTTGATGAGGTGTTATTGGCGATTGGACGGGTTGCGAACATTTCAGGCTATGGCGTCGAAGAAATGGGCATTGCCTTATCGCCGCGCAACACCCTTGCAGTCAATGCCTTTCAGCAAACCAATCACCCGAATATTTACGCTTGCGGCGATGTCGCAGGGCCGTATCAATTTACCCATACCGCTGCGCATCAGGCCTGGTACGCCGCCGTCAATGCTTTGTTCGGTTGTTTCAAGAAATTTAAAACCGATTATTCAGTGATTCCGTGGGCAACCTTTACCGATCCCGAAGTCGCCAGAGTCGGCTTGAATGAACAGGAAGCCAAAGAACAAGGCATTGCTTACGAAGTCAGTATTTACGGCATTGACGAACTGGACAGGGCGATTGCCGACAGCGAAGCGCAGGGCTTTGTCAAAGTATTGACCGTGCCGGATAAAGATAAAATTCTTGGGGTCACGATTGTCGGCGACCATGCCGGCGATTTGATTGCCGAATTTGTGTTGGCAATGAAACACGGTTTAGGGCTGAACAAAGTGCTGGGAACTATACACATTTATCCGACCATGGCGGAGGCGAATAAATACGTTGCCGGCGTTTGGAAACGCAATCATGCGCCGCAAAAATTATTGGCGTGGGTGCAGCGTTATCACGTGTGGCGCAGAAACTAATTGAGAGCCTCTTATGAAATGTCCCTCTTGTGCGGAAGCCGATTTAGTAAATGATACTCGCGACATGCGTTATCTCTATAAAGGCGAAAGCACCCTTATTCCTGCTGTCACCGGCGAGTTTTGTCCGGCTTGCGATGAATCCATTTTGAGCGCCGACGAATCAAGGCGCACCATGAGTTTTATGCTGGCGTTTAACAAACAAGTGAACGCCTCGATTGTCGCCCCTCACTTTATTGTCAGTGTGCGCAAAAAACTACTGCTTGACCAACGGGAAGCGGCTGAAATTTTCGGCGGCGGTGTCAATGCCTTTTCGCGCTACGAAAGCGGCAAAACCAAACCGCCGTTGGCGCTGGTCAAGTTACTCAGAATCCTTGACCGCCACCCTGATTTACTAGATGAAGTTAGGACTTGAGCAAGCGGCGACTACGCTTGTCGGTTTAGTCCTGCGACTCACCAACATCACTTTAAAAATAACCTTATGCTCGATTCCCTGCCTCATTTAAAAAACTCGGATTTCCCCGCGTTGCGCCGCAGCCAGCTTGAAATATTGCAAGTCAATCTGGGCTATTTGTGCAATTTGAGTTGCACGCATTGCCATGTCAACGCGGGGCCTAAACGCACCGAGCTGATGGACAAAGCCACGATGGACGACATTTTAAAATTCATCGACGCGCATCCGATCCATACACTGGATTTAACCGGCGGCGCACCGGAAATGAACCCGCATTTTCGCTATCTGGTCACAAAAGCGTTAAAGCGGGGCTTAAAAGTCATCGACCGCTGTAATCTGGTAATTTTATTGGAGCCGGGTTTTGCATGGCTGGCGGATTTTTTGGCAGAAAACCGGGTTGAAATTGTCGCCTCCTTGCCCTGTTATTTAAAAGACAACGTCGATAAACAGCGCGGCAAAGGCACCTTTGATGCCAGCATCAGCGCGTTGCAAAAACTGAATGCGCTGGGTTATGGGCTAGAAAATAGCGGTTTAGCGCTTAATCTGGTGTTTAATCCGCAAGGTGCGAGCTTGCCGCCGGAACAGCACGCCTTAGAGCAAGATTACAAAAAACATTTACACACGCATTTTGGCATTGAGTTTAACCATTTGTTTGCGATAACCAATTTGCCGATACAGCGCTTTGGCAGTGTGTTATTGAGTACCGGCCAGTTTGATGGCTATATGCAGCTGCTCAAAGACAATTTTCACGCGCCGAACTTAAATAAGGTAATGTGTAAAAATACTCTGAGCGTTGACTGGCAAGGTAAGGTTTATGATTGCGATTTTAATCAAATGCTCAAACTGCCGTTAGGTGCGGATAAAAAAATCCACATTCGCGAAGTGAGCGAGTTGGAGGGCAAAACCATTAACACCTTGCAACATTGCTACGGCTGCACCGCCGGGCAAGGCAGCAGTTGCACGGGCGCAATTTAAAATTATTTTGGAGATGAGATGACTATCGAAACAGGCGTTTTACAACGTTATTCAGAAGGCGCGGAAGCGGTACAAGCCGATTTATGCTGTCCTGTGGATTATGACCGTGAATTGTTGGCGTTATTGCCGCAGGAAATTATCGACAAGGATTACGGCTGCGGCGACCCTTCGCGTTATGTGCAAAAAGGCGATGTGGTGCTGGATTTGGGCTCAGGCTCGGGCAAAATCTGCTATATGGCGGCGCAGTTAGTCGGCGAGTCCGGCAAAGTCATCGGCGTGGATATGAATGACGATATGCTGGCCTTAGCCAGAAAATATCAAGCGGACATGGCAAAAAAAATCGGCGCCGCCAATGTCGAATTTGTCAAAGGGCAAATCCAGGACTTGGCTTTGGATTTGGCCGCGATGAACCGACATTTGGCCGAAAACCCCATCACCACGGCGGAGGACGTGATTCATCTTCGCGCCTGGCAAGAACAACAGCGCAAACAATCGCCGTTAATTGCCGACAATTCCGTTGATTTAGTGGTGTCCAATTGCGTGCTTAATCTGGTGCATGACAGTGACAAAACGCAATTGATTGAAGAAATTTTCCGCGTCGTCAAACCCGGCGGACGGGTCGCCATTTCCGATATTGTCAGTGACGAAGCCGTGCCTGAGCATTTAAAAGCCGATACCCATTTATGGAGCGGCTGTATTTCAGGGGCATTGCAAGAACATGAGTTTTTACAGGCGTTTGTTGCCGCAGGTTTTGTCGCGGTGGCTTATGACAAATGGGAAAGTCAGGCGTGGCAGGTGGTTGAAGGCATTGAGTTCCGCTCGGTCACCATTACCGCTGTCAAACCGCATAATGAACCCTGTTTGGACAAAGGCCATGCGGTGATTTATCGCGGCCCGTTTTCTAAAGTGTACGACGATGAAGGCCATGTTTTTTATCGCGGGCAACGTATGGCGGTGTGCGAGCGCAGTTGTAAATTGCTCACCAGCGGCGCTTACGCCGACCACTTTATCGGCATTGCCCCGGTGCAACAGCAAGCCCCGCAAAATTGGTGCCATGCGCCGGGTACATTAAGGCCTGCAGCAGAAAGCAAAGGCGCGGCACATAAGGCTGATTGCGCACCGGGTTGCTGTTAACCCGCTATTTTTTACTGAACCTGAGCGGGAAGCCTTATGAACCCTAGGATTGCACTTCGGAGTTGAATCCACCACATTCACATTGGAGTCCAATAGCTTTAGCTATTGGCGGTAAAACAGCTTTAACTGTAGTAGTTACGTTACGTATTTTATTCACCACGAAGGACACGAAGAATAAAACTTCGTGCCCTTCGTGCCGACACTCTTTTTGCCTGCCATTAATCGGAAGTTACGCCTAATCGTCAGGTTTGCGGGACATTATCCCGTTCACTGCGAACGTTTACCAAGCCGCGCATAATAAAACCCGTCCATCGCCGATTCGCCGGTAAAAATCTGCCGCCCGCAGCTTCTGGCCGCGCCCCATTCCGCTTCAATAGGTAACTCAACAGCATCATCGTGCCCGGCCAAAAACGCTTCAATTTGCTGCTCATTTTCCTGTTTCAAAATGGAACAAGTGGCATAAACCAGAATTCCGCCGGGCGCCAACAGAGGCCAGACAGAGTGTAAAATGGCTTTTTGCAAGGCTTGCAACTGGCCAATATCGTCGGCTCGGCGCAATAATTTAATATCGGGATGGCGGCGGACTACGCCCAAGGCCGAACACGGCGCATCGAGCAAAATCCGCTCAAATAATTGGCCGTCCCACCAACTTGACGGATTTGCCGCATCGCCTGCCACCAACCTAGCTTGCAGCTTCAAACGCTGCAAATTTTCGCTGACCCGCTGCAGTCTGGACGCGTCTATATCGACGGCAATCACTTCTTTTAACTGCGCCTGGCTTTCAAGAATATGCGCGGTTTTGCCGCCCGGCGCGGCGCAAACATCCAGCACCTGCTGTCCCGGCTGCACATCCAGCAAACCCGCCGCCAGTTGCGCGGCGGTATCCTGAACCGACACCCAACCTTCGGCGAAATGGGGCAGCAATTCGACCGGCACCGGCTTGTCCAGCACCAACGCGGACGGACAAAAATTGACGTTTTTCGCCATGATGCCCTGCCCTATCAGCTGCTGCAGATAATCGTCGCTGCTGATTTTCGCCAGATTAACCCGCAATGCCATCGGCGGTTGCTGGTTGTTTTCCAGCAAAATATCCAACGCCCGTTCCGGCCAGTCCTGCTCTATCTGCTTAATCAGCCAATCGGGATGGCTCAGTGCCGCCACTTTATAATGGTCGGCTTTTTGCTCCAACCCTTCCTGCTCGCGCAAATAAGTCCGTAGCAAAGCATTGAGCAAGGCTTTCGCCCACGGCTTTTTACGCGCCGCCAACACCGTTTCGGATACCGCCGCATGGGGTTTGACGCGCATGAAATTAAGCTGGTACAAACCCACCAACGCCAGCGCCTTGACCTCGGCATCTTTGAGAGGTTTGTCCAGTAATTGACTTAAAATGAAATCCAAGCGGTGAAATTGTCGGCACACGCCGTAGCACAATGCTTGAATGAAAGCCCTGTCTTTGCTCGACTCTATCGTCAAAAAAGCATTATCCAGGGCAGCAGTTAAAGACTGCCCGTCTTGCAAAACCCGGGTTAATGCCCGGGCCGCAATTAATCGAGTATTCAACCGAGTTTCACCCCATCTGCATCATGCGCGCTCAAAAAAGCCTGAACCGGCATCCGTTTTCCGCCCGGCAACTGCACTTCCAGCAAGCGCAACCAGCCTTGTCCGGTGGCGACATCCATATTTTTATCAACGCAACGCACCACGCCCGCTTGCAGCCCGGTGGCCTCCTCATCCAGCGCCTGCGCCTGCCAGATGCGCAACACCTTGTCCTGATACAGCGTTTGCGCCACCGGCCATGCATTCAAACCCCTGACTTTTCGGGCAATGTCCGCCGCCGCTTGCGTCCAATCGATCACCGCCTCGCTTTTGTCCAACTTTTCGGCATAAGTCACCAGCGCCTCATCCTGCACTTCAGGCTGAACAGTGCCCGCCTCCAATTGCGCCAGCACCTTAACCAGACCGATGGCGCCTAAGGCCGACAATTTGTCATGCAAAGCGCTGGCCGTATCGGTCGGCTCTATCGCACAGCTTTCCTTGTGCAGCATGTCGCCGGCATCAAGCTTGCGCACAATCTGCATAATGGTCACCCCGCTTTGCTCATCGCCCGCCATCAGCGCCCGCTGAATCGGCGCCGCACCGCGCCAACGCGGCAATAATGAGGCATGGACATTGATACAGCCCAGCCGGGGCACATCCAGCACCGCTTGCGTTAAAATCATGCCGTAAGCGACCACCACCATCAAATCGGCATTTAGTGCGCTGATTTGCTGCAAATCTTCGTCAGTCTTTAAAGTCAGCGGCTGGAACACCGGAATACCGGCCGATAAAGCCAGTTCCTTGACCGGACTGGGCTGCAACTTGCGCCCCCTGCCCGCCGGACGGTCGGGTTGGGTATAAACCGCACAAACATCGTGTTCCGAATCCAGTAACACCTGTAAACACGGCACCGCAAATTCCGGCGTTCCGGCAAAAATTATCTTCATTAGCTCGCTACCATCCTGTGTGTTTTTTCCAATTTTTTCTTGATACGTTGCCGTTTTAACGGGGAAATATAATCGACAAATAATTTGCCGTTCAAATGATCCAGCTCATGCTGAATGCACACCGCCAACAAATCCCGGGCGCTTAATTCAAACGTTTTGCCCTCGCGGTCGAGCGCCTTGACGATAATATGCTCCGCCCGCTCCACCTTTTCAAAAAACCCCGGCACCGAAAGGCAGCCTTCTTCAGACTCCTTAACGCCGTCTTTTTCAATGATTTCAGGATTGATAAAACATAAAGGCTGATTTTTGTCCTCGCTGACATCAATCACCACCACCCGCTGATGCACATTAACCTGAGTCGCAGCCAAGCCCACACCATGCGATTCGTACATGGTCTGCAACATATCATCGACCAACTTTTTGATGTTACCGTCGACCTTTTGCACCGCCGCCGCCTTCTTGCGCAAACGGTCATCCGGAAACTCAAGAATAGATAGAATACTCAACAAACTCTCCACTACAGTCACTAAATGCTGGAATTCTATCTGTTTGCGGTTATGAATGGAATAGCACGGCTATCAATGTTTAAGTGATTTTTGAGCATAACCGTGGCCTGTAGAAAAATGGCGTACACAAAAATGACAAAAATCTAACGATAGGCCTGACAGCGGTTTTTCAGTTATAATCCCCGACTTTTTATTGCCCAAGAGCATTAAACCGTGTCCAGCATAAACAACGACTTATCGACTTTTCAGGGGCTCATCCTGGCCTTACAGCAATACTGGTCAGCTCAAGGCTGTATTTTATTGCAACCTTTGGATCAGGAAGTGGGCGCCGGAACCTTTCATCCCGCCACCTTTTTACGCGCCATCGGCCCCGAGCCCTGGAACGCCGCCTATGTGCAGCCGTCGCGTCGCCCGACCGACGGCCGTTTCGGCGAAAATCCCAACCGCCTGCAACATTACTACCAATATCAAGTGGTGTTAAAACCGTCGCCGGACAATATCCAGGAATTGTATCTGGGTTCGTTGCGCCATTTGGGTCTGGATTTGCTCGAACACGATGTGCGTTTTGTCGAAGATAACTGGGAATCGCCCACGCTCGGCGCCTGGGGTTTGGGCTGGGAAGTCTGGCTGAACGGCATGGAAGTGACGCAGTTCACCTATTTCCAGCAAGTCGGCGGCCTTGAATGCAGGCCGATTACCGGCGAAATCACTTACGGACTGGAGCGCATTGCCATGTATTTGCAGGGCGTTAAAAGCGTTTACGATTTGGTCTGGACTAACGGCCCGTTCGGCACCGTCACTTACGGCGACGTGTTCCATCAAAATGAAGTGGAAATGTCCGCTTACAACTTTGAACACGCCAACGTCGATTTCATGTTCGAGTGTTTCAACACCTACGAGAAAGAATGCACCAAGCTGATTGAGTTGAACTTGCCGCTACCGGCTTATGAAATGGTGTTGAAAGCCTCACACGCCTTTAACCTGCTGGATGCGCGTCATGCCATTTCGGTCACCGAGCGCCAACGCTATTTGTTGCGGGTCAGGAATTTGGCCAAATCGGTGGCTGAAGTTTATTACCAACGCAGGGAATCGCTGGGATTTCCGATGTGCCAGAATAATTAAGGGGATTAATTGCTCATGCTGAAAAGACTATATGTTCATAATTATAAATGCCTAGTTAATTTTGAAATTAACTTTGATCAGGATATTAGTCTTTTTTTGGGGGCGAATGGGTCGGGTAAAACTTCTGTATTCTCTGTATTGCATGAATTACAAAAATTTATCATTTCCCATATTAGGCTTGATGACAAAAGGTTGGAGACTAAAGATCAAATTTTTAAAGCATCAACCTTAACTCGTTGGGGGGATGAATTAATCCAGAAATTTGAAATAGAAATTGAAGGTAATGGCGGTACTTATAAATATGCTTTAGAAATAGAGCATCAACCTGAAAAAAACTTAGCGCGTGTAACAAAAGAGAGTTTATTTTTTGACAATCAACCTTTATATAAATTTCTTATTGAAGACGAAGGAGGTATGTCTGTTGGTAAAGGCAGATTATTTAACGATAATAAACCTAATAACGATGGTATTTTCTATGCTACAGATTGGTTTAGTTCTGGAATAAGTTCGATACAAGAACGATATGACAATAAAAAACTGATTTGGTTTAAAAAATGGATGGAAAGTCTGTTTATTATTCATATCAACCCTAGCGCAATGAAAATTGATATGGATAGGGATAGGGATGAACCTCGCCCAGAACTGGACTTATCTAATTATGCCGCTTGGTTAAATCATTGGAATAATGAAAATAGAGAAGGGGTATTTTCTGTCGAAACCCAATTAAAAGAGATTATAAAAGATTTTAGTTCTTTTAAGTTTTCTCAAGCTGGAACAAAAAAAATATTGGAAGCTAAGATCAACAAATATTTCTATCGTTTCGATGAATTATCCGATGGACAAAAAGCTTTAGCTGCCCTTTATACCTTAATTTATTGTATACCTGAAAGTTCTGTTGTTTGTATTGATGAACCTGAAAACTTTTTAGCGCTGCCGGAAATTCAGCCTTGGCTCAATATTCTCGAAGAACAATGCAATGAAAAGAATTTACAAGCCTTATTGATTTCCCATCACCCTAGCTTAATCAACCTATTAGCTACTGACTCAGGATACTGGTTTTCAAGACAAGATAACCATACTCGAATAGAAAAAATAACCGAGCAAGATAACGATGGATTATCGCTTGCCCAATTAATAGAAATAGGCTGGATTTATGGCGATTAATCTTAACGGTTATCGCATTACTGTGTTATGTGAAGATAAGAATCAATATGACTTTATCTCTTCTTATGCCAAGTTATTGGGGGCGACAAAAATTAATCGGCTTACCCAAGCCCACAATAATGGAACTGTATTAAAACATTACCCTGATGCTGCCAAGTCTTATCGAAAATATGCCACGCAAAATATTATTTTAGTGGTAATGATAGATGCCGATGAAAAAACCATTCAAGAAAGGCTGCGTGAATTTGACGAGAAACTCTATATTGAAAAATATAAATTAAATCAAAATACACGCTTGGGAAACGAGAAAATTTTAATATTTGTTCCGATTCGTAATATTGAATCATGGTTTTATTACATTGATACGAAAAATACTGATGGTGAAACGCTAAAAGGTAGCGATGGCAAGCTCATTAGCTATAAAAACAAATATCCCAATAAAGATATAGACGTAAATCTATTTGCTAAAAGATTAAAAAATGAAATCTGCATTAATGGCTTGCCTAAAAATGCCCCATCATCGTTGCGTCACGCTTGCAACGAACTAGATCGCCTTAAAAATTAAAGAGATTACCGTGATAGAAAAACAGAATTTACTTTTCGAATTAGGTTCAGAAGAACTGCCGCCCAAGACTTTGCTTAAACTGAGCAATGCTTTATTGAACGGCATCGTTCAAGGCCTTAACGCCGCCGAACTGACGTTTACCGGCAGCAAAGCTTACGCCACGCCCCGGCGTCTGGCGGTTTTCATCGAAAACCTGTCCACCGCGCAACCGGATAAAACCGTCGAAAAACGCGGCCCGGCGATACAGGCGGCCTTTGCGCCGGACGGCTCGCCCAGCAAGGCGGCGTTGGGTTTTGCCGTCAGTTGCGGCACCACGTTCGAGCAACTGGAGCGTTTACTTACCGACAAGGGCGAATGGCTCAGCTACACGCAAGCGGTCAAAGGTCAGGCGACTGAACATCTGGTTCCCGACATCATCCGTCAAAGTATCGCCGGATTGCCGATTGCCAAACGGATGCGTTGGGGCAGTTTCACCACGGAATTCGTCAGGCCGGTGCATTGGGCGGTTTTGCTGTACGGCGACAGCGTCATCGACACCGAAATTCTGGGGCTGAAAACAGGTGCCGCAACACAAGGTCACCGTTTCCACGCGCCGCAACAAATTACTCTAGCCAAGCCGGAAGATTACGCCGATGCCTTGTACCAACAAGGCCGCGTGATTGCTGATCTTGAGCAGCGGAAAAGCATCATCCGCGAAGCCGCGCAACAAGCCGCCGCTGCGGTGAACGGCATTGCCCATATCGAAGACGATTTACTGGAAGAAATCGCCGCGCTGAACGAATGGCCGGTGCCGATTACCGGCACTTTCGACCCGCGCTTTTTGGAACTACCGCCGGAAGTGTTGATTACCACGATGCAAACCAACCAGAAATATTTTCCGGTTAAAAATACCGACGGCGGTTTGCTGGCCAATTTCATTACTTTCAGCAATATCGAAAGCACTAACCCTAAATCGATACAGCAAGGCAATGAGCGCGTGGTGACCCCGCGTCTGTCCGATGCGGAATTTTTCTGGAATCAGGATCGTAAAAAGAATCTGGCCGACCGCGTCGAAAGCTTGTCCAGCGTGGTTTTCCAGGAAAGTTTGGGCACGGTTTACGACAAAACCAAACGTGTGCAAAATCTGGCTAAATTTATCGCCGGACATTTAGGGGTCGATGTTGAACTGGCGGAACGCGCCGCATTGCTGGCCAAAACCGATTTAATGACCGCTTTGGTCGGCGAGTTCGGTAACCTGCAAGGCATTATGGGACGCTACTATGCACTGGCCGACAACGAGCCGAAAGCCATCGCGCTGGCGCTTGAGGAACAGTATTTTCCTAAGCAATCCGGCAGCCCGACTGCCGGCAGCGCCATGGGGCAAATTTTGGCTATTGCCGAAAAAATAGACACTCTGGCCGGTATTTTTGCGGTCGGCCTGATTCCGACCGGCGACAAAGACCCTTATGCCTTGCGCCGCGCCGCCTTGGGCATTCTTAGAACGATTATCGAAAACAAGCTCAATATCAACATTGTCGAGTTGACCGAATTTGCAGCGGCTCAGATCAAAACTGTTTCCGGCCAAACCGCTGAGCAATCGGTCACCGCCGACCGGGTGATTGATTTCATTTTCGACCGCCTGAAAGGCTATTGCCTGGATCATGGCTACACAGCCGATGAATTCGATGCTGTCATCACCGTCAGACCCGCCGAACCGCTGGACTTCATGCAGCGTTTGCAGGCGGTTAAAGCGTTCAGGCAACTGCCCGAAGCGGAAAGTCTGGCGGCGGCAAACAAGCGCATCCGCAATATCCTGAAAAAATCCGAGTCACAACCGGCGGCCAGCGTAGGTGCCTTGTTGGAAACGCAGGAAAAACAGTTGCTGCAAGCCGCCTTGCAATCTGCCGATGACATCAAGCCGTTACTGGCGCAGCGCGATTATCAGGGCACGCTGAACCGGCTGGCAACATTGCGCAATGATGTCGATGCGTTTTTCGATCACGTCATGGTGATGACCGACGACCTGGATTTGCGCGCCAACCGGCTGGCTTTGCTGAATTTGTTGTCCGAGCAGTTTTTGACCTGCGCCGACATTTCCAAGCTGCAATCGTAAATGCGCGATTCACCGGCATCGGCATTGTGGGAGCGGCCACTTGGCCGCGAACAGTACGCGATTGTTCGCGGCAAGTGGCCACTCCCACAACTTAGAATTCATGCCTGAAAACCGCTACGTTTTGCTTGATCGTGATGGCGTCATCAATCAGGATTCGGATGAATTCATCAAATCGCCGGATGAATGGCTGCCGATTGCAGGCAGCCTTGAAGCAATAGCCCTGTTCAATGCGCAGGGCTACAAAGTCGTTGTCGTCACCAATCAATCCGGCATTGCGCGGGGTTTATTTAACATCGCCATGCTGGCAAAAATCCATGCCAAAATGCAGCGCTTGGTGAGCGATAAAGGCGGCAAAATCGAGGCCATTTATTTTTGCCCGCATGGCCCGGACGATGATTGCGCTTGCCGCAAACCCAAACCGGGCTTGCTTGAAGCCTTTGCGGCTGAGCATCATGTCAGTCTGAACGGCATCGCGGTTATTGGCGATTCGTTGCGCGACCTGCAGGCTGCAGAGGCAGTCGGTGCCAGTCCGATACTGGTCAAAACCGGCAAAGGCCGACTAACCTTAGATAAAAACCCTAACCTCAACATTCCTGTTTTTGAGAATTTATATGACGCAGCAACCTTCATCACCTCAAGACCTACGGCCTAAAAATTATATCGGCTCGGCCTTGTTATTTGTCGGCATTTTCTCGACCGCGACCGTTGCCGGGCTGTTAATCCTATTGACCACACCGCTGCCTTTTATCATCCGCTACAACATTTCAAAGGCCTGGTGTTCTTTGGTTGTATGGATGTCCGCATTTTTTTGCGGCCTGCGCTATGAGGTGGAAGGTCTGGAAAATATTGACCCGCAGCAGCCTGCGATTGTGTTGAGCAATCATCAATCGGCCTGGGAAACGCTGGCGTTACGGCATATTCTGCCGATGCAAAGCGTGTTGTTAAAACGCTCGTTGCTGATGTTCCCGATTTGGGGCTGGGCGCTGGGCGTGGTCAAATCCATCGCCATCGACAGGAACAACCAGCGTGCGGCCTTGCGCATTTTGCTCGATAAAGGCACGGTTTATTTAAATCAGGGCTTGTGGATAGTCATTTTTCCGGAAGGCACCCGAACCGCTGCCGGCGAAGTCAAAAAATTCAGCGCGGGCGGTGCCATGCTGGCGCAAAAAACCAGTTTTCCAATCATTCCGGTCGCGCACAATGCCGGTGATTTCTGGCCGCGTTACAGCTTTTTAAAATACCCCGGCGTGATCAAAGTAAAAATCGGCCCGGTTATCTCCAGCAAAAAACGCAAAGCCGCCGACATCAATGCCGAAGCCGAAGCCTGGATAGCTCAGGCGATAAAAGAACTTTAGGCGAAAACCTTTTGCCATTCACTTAAACACAACACTTAACGGTAACACTCAATGAAAAAACTATTACTCATTTCCCTATCGGCTTTATTGCTGACCGCTTGCACCGATAAAAACCAGTATGAACAAACGGTACTGGAACAAATGCAGCTGGAAAAGGATGTTAAAGACTATAAATTATCGCCGGAACGCATGGCCAAATGTGTGGTGGATACCTCCTCGGCAAAAATGCCCGGCATTTTCGACCTCGATCCCAAGCGCCTAACCGCTTACCGCAACTATACAAGAATGTTGACGCTGTCCTCGTCGAAAGATCCTAAAAAGACCCTTGAGGAATTGCGCACTGATTTCGGTTCAGCCAAAGAGCTTGCCGAAGCCCACAGCAACTATACCGAGAGCATGATGGACTGTATTTCTGCGGTTATCATCGAATCTGAAAGATCAGCTGAGCCCGAAAAAGAAGCAGAACCGAAAAAAGAAGAAAATAGCGCGCCAAAACCGTAGCCATTTACGCACAAGATGCGTTGAATAAACTGTGAAAAAACCGTTCAAACTCCACAGCCGTTTCCAGCCTGCCGGTGACCAGCCTACCGCGATACAAGCCTTGGTCGAGGGCTTGAGTGATGGAGAAGTGCATCAGACTTTGCTGGGTGTGACCGGTTCCGGCAAAACTTTCACCATCGCCAATGTGATCAATCAGGTGCAGCGCCCGGCCATGATTATGGCGCCGAATAAAACCCTGGCTGCGCAGTTATACGGCGAGATGAAAGAGTTTTTCCCGGAAAACAGCGTCGAGTATTTTGTCTCCTATTACGATTATTACCAGCCGGAAGCCTATGTTCCGGCCTCCGATACCTTTATCGATAAAGATGCAGCAATCAACGAGCACATCGAACAAATGCGTTTGTCGGCGACCAAGGCCTTAATCGAACGGGAAGACACCATCGTCGTTGCCACGGTTTCGGCGATTTACGGTTTGGGCGAGCCGGAATCGTATTTCAAAATGGTGCTGCATCTGGTCAAGGGCGACATGATCAACCAGCGCGACATCCTGCGGCGGCTGGCGGAAATGCAATACACGCGCAACGACATCGACCTGCGCCGGGCGACTTACCGGGTGCGCGGCGAGGTGATCGATGTGTTCCCGGCCGAGTCGGACAGCGAGGCGTTGCGAATAGAACTGTTCGATGACGAGGTGGAACGCTTGTCGTTATTCGACCCGCTGACCGGCGAAATCATCCGGCGGCTGCAGCGTTATACGATTTACCCGAAAAGCCATTATGTCACGCCGCGAGAGCAATTATTGGAAGCGGTTGAAGCCATCAAAGTTGAACTTAAAGAACGCCTGGAACAATTACGCTCGTTGAATAAACTGGTCGAAGCGCAGCGACTGGAACAGCGGACGCTGTTCGATATTGAGATGATTCTGGAAGTCGGCTATTGCTCCGGTATCGAAAACTATTCCCGTTATTTGTCCGGCCGAAGCGCAGGCGAATCGCCGCCGACGATGTTCGATTACTTGCGCGACAATGCGCTGGTGATTATCGACGAAAGCCACGTCGCCGTGCCGCAGATCGGCGCGATGTACAAGGGCGACCGGTCGCGCAAGGAAACCCTGGTCGAATACGGTTTCCGGCTGCCTTCCGCGCTGGATAACCGCCCATTGATGTTCGATGAATTTGAATTGAAAGCGCCGCAACGGATTTATGTATCAGCCACGCCGGGGCCGTATGAGCGCGAGCATTCCGGCGTATTTGCCGAGCAGGTGGTAAGACCCACCGGCTTGCTCGATCCGGTCGTGGAAGTGCGTCCGGCCACCACCCAAGTTGATGATTTACTGTCGGAAATCAACAAACGTGTTGCAGTCAAAGAGCGGGTTCTGGTAACCACGCTGACCAAACGCATGTCGGAAGACTTGACCGAATATCTAATGGAACACGGGGTGAAAGTGCGCTACCTGCATTCCGACATCGATACCGTGGAACGGGTCGAGATCATCCGCGATTTGCGCTTGGGTCAGTTCGATGTGTTAGTCGGCATCAACCTGTTGCGCGAAGGACTGGACATACCGGAAGTATCGCTGGTTGCGATACTGGACGCCGACAAAGAAGGCTTCCTGCGTTCGGTTGTATCCTTGGTGCAAACCATTGGCCGGGCGGCGCGGAATGCCAACGGCAAGGCGATTTTGTACGGCGATAAAATCACCAAATCGATGCAGCAGGCGATAGACGAAACCGACCGTCGCCGGGAAAAACAGCACCTGTTTAATATCGAGCATCATATCGAGCCGACCACCATTTTCAAGTCGGTCACCGATATTATGGAAGTTTCAATACCCGGTGCAGGTAAAGTCAGCGCCGCCAAACTGCTGGACAAAGTCGCTGAATTTCCGTCCGACTATAAAGCGGCCATGACGCCCAAACAGGCCAGCAAGAAACTGAAACAGCTGGAAGACGCGATGTATCAACATGCGAAAAATCTTGAATTCGAGCAGGCGGCGAAGATCAGGGACGAGATTAAGGTTTTGCAGGAGTTGATGTTAGTGTGACGACGCCCAAAAAACTTAGTTTCATGAATTTTATTTGTGTGCTATAAGGCAAAACGTCAACTGACCATGGCTTAAGGTCTAAAACAAGCGACCCGCGACCCATCCCGCCCCTAAATTCAACAAGGAAAAGCTAATGATTAATTTCGATTTTTGTATGAACCGCCGTGCTGCCGCCCTCTTCCTTGCCTGCTCAATGGCAGCATCAGCCCAAGCCGCCGAACCGCGCATTTCGGTTGGCAGCGAACACATGCTTCTGGTTAAAAGTGATGGGTCACTTTGGTCATGGGGCAGAGACTCCTGGGGGCAACTCGGATTAAACGGTGCAGGCAACAAGAATGTGCCAACACAAATTGCAGGCGCATCGGGTTTTATCGACGTTATTGCCCGCGGCTCATTTTCTATGGCGCTAAAAGCGGATGGCACCGTTTGGGCTTTTGGCGACAATAGCAACGGGCGAGTCGGCCCTTACAATGACCGTGCCAAAGTACCTGTGCAAGTGACCGGACTGTCGCGTATCGTGGCCATTGGTGCTGGCTGGGGTTATTCCGCTTACGCCATTGATGAAGATGGCAACGTGTGGTCATGGGGTGCTAACAGTGCTGGTCAGCTAGGTATTGGCACATCAGACGTCATGAGCCATCCAACGCCCATATTGGTGCCCGGACTGGCTGGCGTTCTAGCGGTATCAGCGTCTGATGAAACCACGCTGGCACTGCTATCCGATGGCACTGTCGCAGCCTGGGGCTATAATCCTGACGGCGGCTTGGGCGTTACGCCTATTGGCTCAGTTGTTGCGCCTAAGGCTATAACGGGACTGACCGGCCTAAGCGCTATCGCTGCTGCCAACAGCAACATAAGCAACGGTCATTTCGCCCTAGATAACAACGGCTCAGTTTGGTCTTGGGGTGATAATACCTTTTCTACCGTTGACTGCGGCCAAAAACGTCCGAACAGCGCCGCCTACACTATCCCCGTTGAAATCGACAATCTTCCCGCCGTCAAACAGATATCCGGCGGCGATGGACATGTACTTTTTGTGACCGAAAACGGCACAGTGGCCGGTTGCGGCACAAACAACTGGGGGCAGCTCGGTGATGGCAGTACCACACACACCAGCGCAGAGAACACTGGCCCACTACTTGCCCAAGGCCTGTCCCGTGTCACTTGGGTCGCGGCGGGTAACAACGCTTCGGCAGCGATTACCGACGACGGCGGCGTATGGACATGGGGAAAAACCGACAGCGGACTGTCCGGCACAGGCGTTGACGGCGCCAGCGACAGCCGCAACACAACGCCGGTCAAACTGAATGTTAATGCCGGCATACCCGCTCATTATCCCGCCATTTTCGCAGGTACTCAAAGTGGGGAACTTCGCGATACCGCTATCGACGTAGGCTTTGCACCGGCCGCTACAGACGTAGGTAAAATGGGGCGTTTGTATATCGCAGCGCAGTTACCTGACGGCGCCTTATTTTTGCTCAACCAATCCGGCGACTTCGAATTTTATACCGATGGTGCGCTACCTTATCTTTATGAGGGCGAATTGCCCCGCCATGGCCCCATCACCTTTGGTTCTGGCGATTTCAGCGGCGTATCAGGCGTGACGCTGATTATCGGCTATGGTGTTGGCACTGGCGCGGCAGCAGAAGCCGAGTTATTCCAATCCGGCCGATATGCTAGTATTTTGACCTTGCAATAGCACTCCGATAACGAACACAAATCCAAATAAATGTCGGGCAACAAAAGATGTTGCCCGACGTGGCTTTGTCTCAGTTTAAAGCCAATTTCTAGCAACATGCCTTTAATCCCGCTTGGCTGCTTCATAAAAAAGCCTAATTAATGGCGCATAGCAGCCACGCAAAAAGACAGCAAAAAAGACAGGGTCAAAAAGACAGGAAAGACAGGGTCAGGGAAAGACAGGGTCAAGGGAAAGACAGGGTCAGGTCTTGCATTGTGGGAAAGACAGGAAAGACAGGGTCAGGTCTTGCATTGTGGAAAGACAGGGTCATGGAAAGACAGGGTCAGGTCTTGCATTGTGCATTTTTTCATTTTGAGCTACGTTGACCATATAACTCCGCACTCCCATCCATGTCGCCGGTTTGGCTGTACAGCAATGGCCGTCCGGGATTAAGCGTTGCCGCTCTGAGCACTTGGCAAACGGCGATTTTATGGTCACCGGCATCGGCGTAATGGCTGACCCGGCAATCAAAATAAGCCAAACTCTCGGATAAAATCGGCGCGCCGGTTTCGACTTGCTGCCATTGGAACCCCGCCATTTTATCCGGGGCTGCACGGCCAAAATGTTCGGCTAGTGCATACTGATTTTGTCCCAGCACGTTCACTGTGCAAACGGCGCTTTCTTGCAACAGTCTGAAGGAATAATGCGTGGGGTTAATGCTGATGGCCAGCAACAAAGGCTGAAAAGACACCTGCATCACCCAAGCGGCGGTAAAGGCGTTTTGGCGCTCGCCAAGGCCGACGCCGATGACGTAAACGCCGTGGTTGATGTGTTTGACCGGCGCCCCGGTAAGGTCAATGCTGTTCATGCACCAGCTTTATGCGCATTGATAAATCGACCGCACGCACATGCTTGGTTAATGCGCCGATGGAAATATAATCAACGCCGGTTTCGGCAATCTCCCTGATGGTGTCCAGGCCGATATTGCCGGAGGCTTCAAGTTCAATGGTGCCGGGATTTAGCCGTACTGCTTCGGCCATATCTTCAAGGCTGAAATTATCCAGCATGATGCGGTCAGGCTGAGCGGCGACGGCTTGTAGAAATTCGGCCATGGATTCGACCTCGACTTCCACGGGCACTGCGGTCAACTCACGCGCTGCGCGGATGGCCTGGGCAATGGAACCGGCTGCGATGATGTGGTTTTCTTTGATCAAAACGCCGTCATACAAACCGATCCGGTGGTTGTAGCAGCCGCCGCAGGCAACCGCATATTTTTGCGCCTGCCGTAACCCAGGAATGGTTTTTCGGGTATCCAACACTTTGCAGCCGGTACCGGAAACCGCATCGGCATAGCGCCTAGCGACCGTTGCCGTGGCTGACAAGGTTTGCAGTAAATTCAGCGCGGTGCGTTCGCCGGTCAACAGCCCTCTGGCCGCGCCGCTTAATCTGCATAAAACCGTGTCTTTGCCGACAGCCTCGCCTTCAGCCGCCAGCCAATCAATACGGATTCCGGCATCCAGGGATTTAAACACTGCATCAAACCACGCCTGGCCACACAGCACCGTATCTTCGCGGGTAAGCACTTCCGCTTCGGCACTCATTGTTG
Source organism: Methylobacter sp. (assembly GCA_030684815.1). Lineage (GTDB taxonomy): Bacteria > Pseudomonadota > Gammaproteobacteria > Methylococcales > Methylomonadaceae > Methylobacter_A. The sequence continues at coordinate 21,439 of JAUXXQ010000060.1, forward strand.
CCGGGATAATGGCGGCGGTTATGTCGCCGCTGCCGATGTCCTCGGCGAGAAAGCTGGCTATATCAAGGTTATTTAATGGTTCCATCATAAGCTCGTCAATTCTGAAAGCACCCGTTCGGTGATTGTTTTGTTGTCCATTTTAATGATAAGCGCCCTTCCCTGCCGGAGTTTTTCAGCCAGTCCGTCCACAGGCAATTGCAGCAGTTTGACGCCGTTTTTGCCGACGAACAGCAATTCGGCATCTTTCCAGATCAGTTTGCCCCAGTGTTTGCCTGATTCCGCAGTAAATGCGACCCAGTCGCCCTCGGCAATATTTTCCGCCTGCGCAGTGCTGTCATCGGCTATCGCTTCGGTTGTGCCGGGGCTAGCCTCAACCGGCACGGCGCTGTTTTCGCCTGCACTTTTTTCTTTTTTGTCCATCAGGATGATGTGCCAGACGGCAAGATCCTTAAAAAAGCGCGACTGCGCTTGTTTGTCGTAGGCAATCTGTTTTAGGCCTTTTCTTAATTCCGCAATCAGCCCCGGCAACAATTTTAACACCTGTTTTTTCGCCAGGTCATCGGCTGGCGGCATGACGCTGATAATCAGCTCATCCATCGCCTGCAGCGATTTTTGCCATTGTTCCGGCTGTTCAAATTTATGCAGATAAGCGTCGAGCAATACCTCCGCCCACACTTCGCGCAAAAACGTGCTTATCGCCGGTGGCAGCGCTTTGCCTTTCGTGCTGTGGTCAATGGCGCTGCTGACGATTTTTCTGCTCGCCGCCACCGCCTGCTGATTTTGCATCAACTGCCGGGCATTCTCTTCAATAAGCTGCGTGCGCTGTTTTTGCCGGTGCATATAGGTGATAAAATCGCCCGCTTCCGCCACCCAGCCAGAAAATTGAAAACCGCTATCGCGGGTCATTTTTTTAACCGTGTTGACAATGCGCAACTGAACCAGACGGTCGTCATGTTCATTGGGGTTTAAAAACAGTCCGGCGGCAAACACTTCATCCAGCAGTTGCCTGGCCGGATTTGCCGGATGAGTGAACACACTGTAGCGCCCCAAAGACGCTGCCGCCAACGGTGCTTCCAATTGCAGGATGGCGGTTTTTAAAGTGTCTTCAAGCAGGTCATCGCGGTTAATTTCGGCAAATATCAGCGACACAATATCCAGCACGTCTTCATCATCCCGGGCGATATTTTTGGCCTTACTGCCAAAACTCAGCTCTTCCAGTTTTTTAAGTACCCGCAACTTTAACGGCTGCTGTCTTTCAGCCGGTTCCAAATCATCATCAAATTGCTGTAACACCTGTAGCGCATTGATGATTTCAAAATGCTCGTAATAGCCGGTGTTAGCTGCCAAAAGCACGTCGTAAGCCGAGGGGAACCAAGCCAGCCGCCATTGCCCCAATTTCTGCTGCAACAACCGAAAATCGGCACTGGGCTGTTCATCGTCGGCGCTGGTCAACGGCACATTTTCCTTAATTTCGCCGACCACGTACAAAGGCACCGGACTGGGGCTGGCACAGCGTTGCATCAGCTCGCGATAAATAAAACCCAGCTGGCTAAAAACATTGGCTTCAAAGGTCTTGTACAACGCAATCCGGCAGTCGGCATCTAATTTTAGCGAATTAACCGTCCCGACCAGGGCGCGCACCAGTTTTTCCGGAAAAACCGGGTTTTGGCTGTCGGCAATGGTTTGCTTGCCCGGTTGCAGCGTAAGTTGTTTGTTCAGCGCGGTCAAATCTTCATAAAATGAATGCTCGCACTGGCGGATAATTTGGCCGATAACATGGTTTTCTTTGACCGCATCATCACTGACTAAGGCGATTTTAGAAAAATCCAGTTGCCCAGCGCCGGTTTTCTGCTGGCTGGCATCAAACAACGCATTAACCCGCGCCAAATAATCCCGCTCAATATCATTCCTGACCGAACGCAGATAATCGAGCAATTTCATGTAGCTGTCTTTGCTCATCCGTTCGCGGTTTTTGCCCAGTTGCAGGCCGAATTCAATATCGACACGCATACAGCAATCGCTTACCGCCGGTTCAAAATGCTGTAAAAAAACCGCCTTCATCTTGCCCAACAAACGGGCATAATGGGCGTTACCCAACTCTGAATTTAGTGGCTGCTGGTCATCCATAGCAATCGTTCTGTGGTTATTTAAAAATAAATTAGTCATAGCCTAGTACCTCAATCATGTTTTGACCAATAATAGGCGCATTTATCCTGAATACTGTGCTTTGCTCCCCTTTTTACTTCCTTTGTCCAGTCCATGAAAATAAACCAACACCGGTTAAATGACGTTCGCCAAACCCTGTCACAAAATAGCGATGAAAGACCCGATCAAGACGACATTTCTTTATTGGTTATCCACTGCATCAGCCTGCCGCCCGGCGAATTCGGCAATGACGCGATAGACCGGCTGTTTTGCAATCGGCTTAACCCTGATGACCACCCTTATTTTAAAGATATTTATCAACTCCGCGTATCGGCACATTTACTGATTACCCGGGATGGCAGTTGTGTTCAGTATGTGCCTTTCGACAAGCGCGCCTGGCATGCCGGGAAATCGGCCTATAACGGGCGGGAACGCTGTAATGATTTTTCTATCGGTATAGAACTGGAAGGCACTGAACTAATTGACTATACCGACCGGCAATACCAGCAACTCGCGGCGGTGACCCACGCCTTGCTGGCGACCTACCCTAAGCTATCGAGGCAGCGCATTGTCGGGCACAGCGATATTGCGCCGGGGCGTAAAACCGATCCGGGCGCATCGTTCGACTGGCAGCGGCTGTGGCGGTTATTGGAAATAGAGGGTTAAGGCATTTTTCACTACAGCAGCCACAAACAATGCGCGTCATCTCGTGTCTCTAGGATGTTATGCAGAACTTCAAGGTTTTAAAAACCTGGAAGGTCTCATGCACAGGCGAAACGCGGCAAGATGCAGGCCTAGCGTTTATAATTGCTCAATAGGACGGCGGCATAATCGGTTCAATGCCTTCAAACTCGGCTTCGGGATGATGTTTTGTGATCAACTGCCTGATCGCGTCTATGCGATCCCGTGGAATATCGACCAGCACCAACAGCTCGCCCTGCTCAATGGCTTGCTCAAACTGTCTTAATCTTGAATTACCTGAATTCATGCCCGCCAAACCGCCCATCAATGAACCGATGGTCGCACCCGCCATAATAATGCCCAACAACGGCCCGCCGGCAATGGCAAACCCGGCAAAACGCAAACCCACCAATCCGGCCAGCAACCCGGTCGTGCCGCCCAAGGCAACACCGCGTTCAACAGCGGGCAGAAAATCGGTTTTTATGCTCACCCCCGCCTCGGGCAGCCCTTCCAGCGGCGTGTCCCTTTTCGCCAGAATATGGATATGGCGTTCTTCTATGCCTTCAGCCCGAAGTTCTTCAACAATTTTATGGGTGATTTCAAGGGTGGGAACTAAAAAATAAATTCTTCTCATGGTAGGCTCCTGAATTTTAGCGATAGTCGCATCGGTGGTGAATGGGCGGACAAACAGCATTCTGTATGATAAATTCATTTGCGGCAATTTCAATAAGGTGAACTACCTATACTTTAAGTGGTTAAGTTTCATCATAGTCAGCTAAACGACCTATTACGCGGCCAAAAAACTACAACTTTCTGTTTCAAAACGTTGCGCGTTAGACCTTCCAGGTTTTTAAAACCTGGAAGGTCTGCATATCGGTATGTTTTTCGTCTAATATAAGCCTTGTAAATCAATCTTTAACTGGAGACACGCCTTGAAAACGACAGCCAACTTATTTATCCGCCGATGGCTTGTGCTTTTTGTATGGTTATCGGCTTTCGGTTTGAGTACAAACGCATTCGCCGGTCAACTTGCCGACATTGAGGTGTACGTGCAACAAGGTTGCCCGCACTGCACTGATGCCAAAGTGTTTTTACAGGCGCTCAAGCAAGAACAACCGGCCTTGAATATTGTTTTTCATGACGTCAGGCAAGATCCAGCAGCACTGCAGCGCTTACAACAGCTTAGCGAAAGCCAAAGCCAAAGCATTAAAACCCTAAGCGTGCCGGTATTTCAAATAGGCGGGCAATTGATTTTCGGCTTTTCGGACGCTGCCAACACCGGCCAACAGATACGCAACGCACTGGCTAAAGCCACCAACATGCAGGACACAGCAGACAGTTGCGATATAGCGACGTCGCCATCTTGTGACACGCCGCAATACCTTAATTTTTTCGGCTACCGATTGTCGCTGGACGACATCGGTTTGCCGCTGTTCACCGTGGCCATGGGCTTGCTGGACGGCTTCAATCCGTGTTCGCTGTGGGTGTTAATGCTGATGATCTCGTTGCTCGCCCCGATGCAAGACCGGCTGCGGATGTTCGCCATTGCCGGCACCTTCGTTGCGGTGGAAGGGGTGGTTTATTTCATTTTTATGGCAGCCTGGCTCAACCTGTTCCTGCTGATCGGCCTTTCCCGCATCTCGGCCATCGTCATTGCCATTATTGCCGTGCTGGCAGGACTGATCAACCTCAAAGATTTTGCTTTTTTCGGCCACGGCCTGTCCTTGTCGATTCCGCAGTCCGCCAAAGGCGGCATTTATGCCAGAATCCGGCAAGTCCTACAGGCAAAAAATATGACGGCTGCGCTGATTGGCACGGTAGTGTTGGCTGTTTTGGTGCAGATTGTCGAGTTTATGTGCACCTCCGGTTTTCCCGCGCTGTACACGCGGATTTTAACACTGCGGCAACTGGACACTGCCAGCTATTACGGCTATCTGCTGCTGTACAATCTGGCCTATATGTTCGATGACTTGGTTATTTTAGCCATTGGCGTGATCACGCTGAGCCAGCGCCGACTCCAAGAAAAAGAAGGGCGCTGGCTAAAGTTAATCAGCGGCCTGGTGATGCTGGGAATTGGCGTTTATTTGCTGTTTGATGTGATGCGTGGCGGATGACGCTAAGGTTTTAAAGAGATTTGTTTACCACGAAAGACACGGAGAGCACGAAGAAAAATAATGACCTTCAAGCTACCGCCGCACCTCACTCATCTTTTATACACAAGTGTCTCGGGCAGTCATTCCGACCTAATATTGGGCGATAAACAGGCTGACATATAGACCTTCCAGGTTTTTAAAACCTGGAAGGTCTGCCCCGTCATTACTCGGCAGTTGCCAAAAAATCAGTAAAGCCTTGTAGCTGTGTCAATAATTCATTGTCCGGCTGTAACTCGCACGCTAAAGCAAGTAGCTGTCTTGCCTCGCCCAATTGCTTTTGCGCCAACAATGCCAGCACCGCTTGGACTTGCCGCCGAATAATGAAATCACTAAAAGTCAACGCCGATGCCGTGCGTTTAAGGCGCATGGATTTAGTCAAAGCCGACATAGCCAATGCCGGCTCGCGCTGAAACCAAAAACGCACGGCATGAGCCAACCAATGCTGTGCGTAATGCTCGCTGCTACTGACGCTGCCTAAATCCGCCTGGCAACGCGGACAAACAACAGCCCCCGCTAATCGCGCCATGCAGGAAGGACAGCGCTCCATCATGATTCCAAATAGTAAATAATATCGGCCAATTTCGTGTTGGTCTCTTTTAGCCGGTCACTATCACCTTCGGTAATGCAAGTATTAATATCTTCGATTAAATCGATCATATCTTCCTTGTCCTCATTGGAGGTTTTGTCGAATAAGGCTTCCGCTTTGGCAATCAGTTTACGCGCTTCAACAACATCGGCTTGCTCGGCCTTAGCCGCTTCGCTAGGCTCGGCACTGCTGTTATCGGCTTGACCAAATAATTGATTGACGCGGTGTCTGGCGGTATCGAGCGCTTCATGCTCGAAACGGGACAGGGCGTTTTGAATGGTGATGGATTTTTCCAGCCCTGTGGCTTTTTCCCGTGCCGAAACCTGTAACATGCCGTTAAGATCCAGCGCCAAAGTGATGGTTATCGTATTGCCAGCCTCAACATCCTGCAAACCCGTCACCAAAAACTCACCGATTTTTATATTGTTCAAGGCATCAGGATCTTCACCTTGAAAAACGGTTACCTCAACCTCTTCCTGCCCATCATGATGGGTACAAAAAGCTTCGGTTTTACGAATCGGCAACGCACTGTTTTTGTGAATAATCGGCACGAATGTGAACGGATAATACTGACCGTCCAAATAGCCCACCGCGCTGGTGCCGTAGGTGTAAGGCGTGACATCGACCAGCACCGCATCGACTTTTTGACCGCTGATCATCGCAGCCTGGGCGGCAGCCCCCATGGCCACGCACAAATCCGGGTCGACTTCGCTGTGCGGCTCGAAACCGAACTCATCAAACAGCCGTTCGCGTATGCACGGTGTGCGCGTGGAACCGCCGACCAGCACGATTTCATCAATGTCGGATGCGGTTAATTTCGCGCCTTTCAGCGCAATATGCACGGCATCAATGGTGGCATTGATGTAATCCTCAATCATGTCCTCGTAATCCATACGCGACAATTCTAACGACAAATGCACCGCCTTGCCTTCATGCTCCAGCAGATATTCCTCTTCGATGCTGGCAAACGGCTGGTCGGACAAGACGAATTTTGCATTTTCTGCCGCACGGGTAATGCGCGCCAGCGCCTTGCTGTGCTGGCTTGCGTCGATGCCCGTGGTGTCGCTCAGATGTTCCAAAATATGTTCAATAATCTGCTGGTCAAAGTCATCGCCGCCCAGATGGTTGTCGCCGTGGCTGGACAACACTTCGACCACGCCGTCTTGAATATTGACCACCGACACATCAAAAGTGCCGCCGCCCAAATCATAAACCAGCATCCGCTTTTGTTCGGTTTGGTTGCCGCCGTAAGCCAACGCGGCGGCAGTCGGCTCATTGATCATGCGCACGACTTCCAAGCCGGCGATTTCCCCCGCCTCGCGTGTGGCCTGGCGCTGCGCGTCAGAAAAATACGCCGGTACGGTGATTACCGCTTTAGTGACCGATTGCTTAACATATTGTTCGGCAATGGCTTTTAGGCGCTTTAGAATAATCGCGGAAATTTCCTGTGGCGCATATTCGTGCCCGGCCAAATCGACTTTTATATCCTGCCCCATCAGGCGCTTGATTGACTTAACCGTGCGCTCTGGATAAACCAAATATTGGTTTCTGGCGGTCTCGCCAACTAAAATATCGCCCTGATCATCAATGCCAACAAAAGACGGCAGGATTTTTTTGCCGTTGTCGGTAATGACCTGAACTTGCCCGTTTTCAACAATGGCAACCTCCGAGTTGGTGGTACCTAAATCAATTCCGACAATGATTTCGCTCATAAAATAATCCTTAGTTAGTTATTAGTTAGTTATTAGGTAACGGCTCAGTTACCAGTAAAAATAATTAAATAGAACACGGATGACACAGATAGGACGGATTTACACAGATTTTTTTAAAATATAAGTAGTCATTCAAAAGTTTCTTAACAAACAAGTTGGGAGTAAAACAGCTTTAGCTGTTTTACCGCCAATAGCTAAAGCTATTGGACTCCAATGTAAATGTTAAAAGAAATAGGCTTACCTACTTACCAGTGCTTTATCACTCAA
>JAUXXQ010000176.1 GCA_030684815.1 Methylobacter sp.
ATGCCATCCCGGGCATTATCGACACGATCAGACGGCAAGCCGGTGCAGCCACTACCATGGACACGGCTGAAATCGTGATGTCAACCGCGCACAAAGCCAAAGGTCTTGAATGGCCCAATGTGCAGTTGGATGAAGACTTTATAGAACTTTGCGAAATACCTGATCTGTCGAAATGCAGCGAAGCAGAAAAACGCGAGCTTTTGCGGCCGATCGAGGAAGACCTGAATATCCTTTATGTCGCCGCAACCCGCGCGCAAAAAAATCTTCAGCTCAATCTTGATCTGGCTATGTACATGGGAAGGTAATTGAAATGGAAAAGCGATCAAACACCTATTCCCTGGCCTACGAATATTGTAAATAGGAGGCATGTTGCCGTAAGGGAAAATGCCACGAGACCAGCAAATCAGCACAAAAAAAATGCGGTCAATGGAATTGACCGCATAAAAGAACCCTTGAACCCTTTAGGAGGCCGTAATAAGTAAGAGTGTGATAATTCTAACCGGCGATTTCCGTTTATAAAATATGGCATATTGTCGCGCGACATGTTGTCGCAGGCAGATACATTACAGGGCAATTATTCACTCATTGAGTGGAGCAACTAAAAAATAATGCGTTTAGATGCCCATATGCGAATGATAAGTTTTGTTAGTGTTTAGAGCCGAAACCGAATCATGTGTGATATGACCTATTTTTCTGCGTGAAATGCCTGGGTCATTCTGGTTATGGTTTATTTGGGCTCTTGTATTACGCCATTTTACTGGATTTATCATTGCACAAACTAACGGTATCAGCATTAACCGTGCCAGTTGTGGCGGCATATTGTCGCGCGACAATATGCCACATTTTCAGGGCTGTCCCTAATCACTAGAATGCCTGCAACTCTTGTTTTACGCCTACCTATAGAGATTAGAGTTCAGCTATATTCTTCCAGTTTAATGCGGTCAGCAGCTTGGCCGCATCTTTTTTAGCCTGCGGTGAAATCATGAAACGGAATTATCAAACCGATACATCCTACTCGATTAATGATCAAGATTTGATCAGACAAATCGCTTTCCATGAGGCCGGTCACGCTGCCGCCATTTATCTTTACAATCAACAAAAACAACTGCCCCCGGTGTATTTTCAAATCATCATCAAGGCTCAAAACCGCCCAATAGGCATCCCTTTAAATACCTGTTCATTGGCACATGATCACTTTGCTGCAGAGGTAGAAGGAGGCCGCCTGATTCAGCCCCCCCCCATTACTGCGCATGAAGGCACCCAGTGTTTTTCAGACCTTGAGTATGCTGCATATCAGACTGCATTTGAAGCGGATATGATCAATTTGCTGGTCGGGCCACTGGCGGAAGCAAAGCATGTGGCGCTTCGTGATGATGAACTGTTTAATGCGCAATTGGTTGACATCAATGCCCTGCATAATTACGGTGGCACTTCCGACCTTAACCAAGTTTATGACTATCTGAATATCTTAATCGCGCCCCGGAGTCAGCATAAAGAAAAGATGGCTGAGTTGTTTGACAAAGCTTTTCAGTTCATCAGCTCACCGACTCACTGGAAGGCTATTGAGCGCCTGGCCAACTATATTCTTACTAATCAGAAAAACATAATCAGTTGTGAAGAGGCGATTGCTGTACTGGAGGATGAAAGCCGTTTAAAAGAAGCTGTCCGCTTTATGGCGGATGATCATTTATACAAAGTTTTCCCGTCAATTCAATAGCTTTTATCAGGCTTTTTTTTAAAATAGTCCAACTAAATTCAATGCAAAACAGGTATCGTTACGCGTCCCCCATAAGTATTTCCCCCATAAGTATTACAGAGTCTCTGGAAATTTCATCTGGAGAAAGTGTCCGTTGAATACCCTCGTTATCAATGGTGCCGGCGTCCCCTCCTCCGTACACGCTAACCTCCGCTTCTTGTTGCTCAATCTGTCGATTGCCGGCATTTATCTGCTACTGGCCAAGTCAGGGATGTTGTTTGCGAATCACCATGACGTGGTTATTATGTGGCGGCCTTCCGGTGGGTTTGCACTGGCAACGCTTCTTCTGGCTGGCAATCGATTCGCGCCGGGTATTTTTTTGGGGGCGTTTGTTACCGGCATTAGTTTGGGCAACACATTCTACCTATCAACCGCCATTGCGCTGGGCAATACCTTCGAGATTGTGTGCGGCTGCTGGCTACTGACCCGCTGGCTGAATTTTGATGTTGCACTGGGGCGCTTGCGCGATTTTCTTTTGCTGGCATTTGTTGTGGCGCCGCTGATGGCCCTCGTAAGCGCCGCTATCGATACGGGCACGTTAATAATGGCGGGCGTGATAGACAACAAGCTGTGGGGAGCCACGGCAGTGCATTGGTGGATGGTTGAACTGCTCGGTATCGTTCTGCTAACGCCACCGGTTCTGACGTGGCAACAACTGAACGATAACTGGTTAAAGCCAAAGCGTTTAGCCGAAGTCATACTGATTCTCGGTTTGACGTTTTTGACCGGACAAGTCATTTTCCTTGACTGGTTCCATGACATCGTTGGTCAGTACTCTAATGGTCTTATGATGTTCCTGCTGCTATCCGTAGTAGCCATTCGCTTGGGCCTTCGTGGCGTATCGCTTGCGTTGATGATGACCGCATCTCAAGCGCTGCAGAGCGCGAATCATGGAATCGGATATTTTGGCGATCATAGTGCTCATACGCAAGCTAACAACGTCTGCGCCAATTTTTGTATTTATATGCTGGTTCTTTCCGTGGTGGGTACTTCCTTGGCAACTTACATTAACGAGAAAAATCGGGTAGTAAAGGCGTTATGCGAGAGTGAAAGCCGTTTCCGTGCCTTGGCTAACAATACCTCCGTACTGGTCTGGATGTCTGGAACGGATGCACGTTACACTTACTTCAACTCGGTTTGGTTAGACTTTATTGGCAGTACTTTAGAGCGGGTGTTGGACACAGGCAAGACCGAGGCTGTGCATCCAGACGATTACCCGTTATGTATGGCGACTTATGAGCACGCGTTTAATGGCCAGCAGGCGTTCAGCATGGAATATCGTCTGCGCCGACACGATGGCGAATACCGCTGGATACTCGATCATGGTGTCCCGCGTTATGACGGTGAGGGTGCATTCCTTGGCTATATTGGCTCATGTATCGATATTACCCAAAAGAAAGCCGCCGCCGATGAAATTGAGCAACTGGCTTTTTACGATCCCCTTACCGGCCTGCCCAATCGGCGACTGCTCCAGGATCGGTTGAAACTGGCCTTGGCTGCAAGTCAGCGCAGAGGGCGACAAGGTGCATTACTGTTTATTGACATGGATAATTTCAAGACCCTCAACGATACCCTCGGCCATGACATGGGGGATTTGCTGTTGCAACAGGTTGCGCAACGTCTTGAATCCTGCCTGCGCGAAGGCGATACGGTTGCCCGTTTGGGCGGTGATGAGTTTGTGGTGATGCTGGAAGGCTTGAGCGAACACGCCATTGAGGCCGCCGCGCAAACTGAACTCATTGGCCATAAAATCCTAACCCTTCTCAACCAGCCTTATCGGCTGGTAACGCATGCACACCACAGCACACCCAGTATCGGCGCCACCTTGTTCAATGATCATGAGCAGTCCGTAGACGACCTGCTGAAACAAGCCGATATTGCCATGTACCAAGCCAAGGCATCCGGCCGTAATGCCCTGCGCTTCTTCGATCCGCACATGCAGATTAGTATTGATGCCCGCGTAGCCATGGAAGCAGACTTACGCCAAGCCTTAGCGGAAAATCAATTCAGCCTCCATTACCAGCCGCAGGTTTACCACAATGATAGGGTCATCGGTGCTGAAGTATTGCTGCGTTTTCACCATCCCCAGCGCGGCCTGGTATTCCCTGCGGATTTCGTTCCTCTGGCTGAGGAAACCGGCTTGATCTTGCCTATTGGGAAATGGGTTCTGGAAACGGTTTGCGCACAGCTCAAACGCTGGGAAGATGATGTGCAGACCCGGCATTTACAGCTCGCTGTCAATGTCAGCGCAAAACAGTTCCGTCAGGCCGATTTTGTCGATCAAGTGATTCAGATACTGCGCCATAGCGCCATTAACCCCGAAAGGCTCAAACTGGAGCTTACCGAAACGGTGGTCATCGATAACATCGGCGATACTATTTTTAAGATGAATACACTCAGGGAAATCGGCGTACATTTCTCTATGGATGATTTTGGTACCGGCTATTCATCGCTAGCCTATTTGACCCAATTGCCACTCGACCAACTCAAGATTGACCAGTCGTTCATCCGTAACATCAGCGTGAAACCCTCCGACTCGGTGATTGTGCAAACCATTATTGGTATGGCCAAAAATCTGGGTATGGAGGTTATTGCTGAAGGAGTGGAAACCGAAATAAAACGAGCCTTCTTAGAGCTGCATGGCTGTCCGGCCTATCAGGGTTATCTGTTCAGTAAAGCGGTACCGATTGAGCAGTTTGAATCGTTACTAAAATCGACATAGGAATTAACTCGGACTATCAATATTTAGCAAGGGCGTAAGTTAAATGATTGTAGGATCGACTTCAGTGATCATATTGCCATTATTCAGGTTATTAAAAGGCCATTCCATAGCTATTTACAGCCGCTTTGAAGGACTACATGGGCACCCTTCATTTTGGGGCAAAAGTAGTGAACAGTTCAAACGCAAGGCATAACTATCCCTCAGGGTTCCCTGATATTTTTTAAAACCCAGCCTAAAAAATGGTTACGATTGGGTTTGAGAAATTGTCTCTAAGAGCCGTTCCAACCAATCACCTCGCGGCTTTTCCTCCTCTTACGAGGGGCTTCATTGTCCCGATGGCTTCAAACCAAGCCGTTACCAGCTTCGCCTGCATCGGTAGGCTATCGTTGAGGGAACAACGAGTCTCTCTGCCTTTTTCGAGTTGAGACAATAACGGTTATAACTTCACGTCGCACTTGTTTAAACTCACCCAAAATTGATTTATTCAACAATGCCCTCTAACAAGTTCTCAGCAAAGCCTTGTAACTGTGCTAATAATTTATTATCCGGCTGCAACTCGCGCACTAGATTAAGCAGATGTTTTGCCTCGTTCAATTGCCTCTGCGCCAACAATGCCAACACGTCCTGTAGCTGTCGCCGAACAATGAAATCACAAAAAATCAGTGCCGATGACGTGCGTTTAAGGCGCAAAGATTTAATCAAGGCTGACATGGCCAATTCCGGCTCGCACTCAAACCAAAAACGCACCGCATGAGCCAACCAATGCTGTGCGTAATGCTCGCTGCTAATGACGCTGCCTAAATCCGCCTGACAACGCGGGCATAGCACTGCCCCCGTTAATCGTGCCATGCAGCTAGGACAGCGTTCCATTACGATTCCAGGTAGTAAATAATGTCGGCTAATTTTGCCGCCGTCTTTTTTAGACGCTCACTGTCATTTTCGGCAATGCAGCTGTTGATATCTTCGATTAAATCGATCATAGGACTTACGCATTGACAAATTAACAAAAGCGAGATCAAAGTGACATAGCCTAGTAAAAACAAATAGGACACCCGCCATGAGAGAAATTACACGCCCACCAACAGCCCGCTGTGTTATGTCAATGTACATAAGCTTTCTGCTTAGCGAACCAAAGTCGCCAAGTTGCTGTCATTTGGCAGAAATTGTAGGTATCTCGCATGATAGTGCTAATCGCTTTTTACTGCGTGAACAATTTAC
>JAUXXQ010000197.1 GCA_030684815.1 Methylobacter sp.
TCAAAATAAGCCCAGATTTTGGGTTTGCGTTCCCGGTTATGAAACCCGAGCAGATCCATGACCAATTGGGCGATGGGATCATTTTTAAGCGATTCATCCGCATCGAAGCGTTCGGACAGACGTTGCTGCCAGTCTCGGAGCATCTGCTTTTTGTCAGTTAGAATTTTTTTATATTCATCAAAAACAACTTTGAAACACGTTGCCTTAACGATAAGTTGGTTAAAGAAGGGCTTGCTTCTATAAAAAACATTAATCCCAGATGAGTTTTTCCAGTTCAGCTATCAACCGCTTCTTAGATACAACTTCTTGGTATAACTGAACGAACTCAATAATCTTTGCAATCCCTTGATCTTCGTCAGTAAAAAGTACTTCCGAGCTAATTTGATCAATAACCTCAGATTCTATAACATCAGCTTCAAGTTCTACGTTTGATGGGTAAATAGTTGCAACTGCCCTATTCTGCGCCAATAACAATTTTGTTTCTTGAACTGTTATCGGCACATCTTTAGTCTTGATACTATCAAGCACCTTACCAGCAATATCTTCATTAACGGCCTGACTCAATTCATAAACAACTGTTTTAGATAGCTTAAACTCAATCAAACTGTCTATTCCATAATTTTCACAGAATTTTCCAGCCCTCCAGGCTCTGTTGATTTCTTTCTGTCTACCCTGACATAATGTCTGGGTAGATCCCATAAACTCTTCAATACATTGACCAAATAATTTGTCAGACTCAAAACGTTGACGAAGCACCCAGCAAATACGCCATTTCATCATTTCAGCTTGGTTGTCAATATTAACAAATCTATCCAGCAAATCTTCATTAGATAAATCGTTCAATCTGTTCATATCGGCTAAATAGTTCTTGGCACCATCACCTGAACCATCTACAAACTTTTTTCGATAGGCCTTAATTTCATTCTCAGTATTGAGCTTAACTTCCGTCTCTTCTGTATCAATTATGGCTATCTTAAACGGCTTCATCATTTAATATCTCCACAAGTAAATTTTCCATTTCTTCTTTAGCAAGCTTTGCACTACTTGAATCATCATTCATCTCGATTACCGCCAAACCTTCTGACATACCATCTCTAAATACTCTTCGATCATGTATTGTAATTTCAAATAACTTTATCTCATTACATTCGCTTATCGCCTGTCGAGCAAAAAAAGCATCTTTACCTTGTGTATTGGTCGGAGCAGAATTAATAAAGGCGAAGGCTCTCAACTTATTATTAACACGCCTTGAATTTCTCACCATCTGTTCCATCAGCGGCAACACTTTTAAATCTGGTGCACTAGAGCGAAACGGCATTGCAATTATATCGCACACCAATAGCGCAGACCTTAATTCTCTAGAATCACGACCAGCAGCATCAACTATCACATATTCATAGCGCTTATTTAAATCCTCTAACGCATCATCAACGTCACCAAACTTCTGAACGGAGTTAATTTTAACCATTGTCGGTTGTTCAGCTCTTCTATCCTCAACCCACATTGACGTTGTTTTCTGTTCATCAGAGTCAACCAAAATAATATCATGTCCTCGATTAACCAACATACCCGATATATTACAAGCTATGGTTGATTTCCCTACCCCGCCCTTTTGATTGCCAATTAAAATAATCATTTCTTCCTCTCTGGTTTTTAATCAATTATTTGGATCTTTCCGATTTTGCTGGATGACCACTACATGTATATTTCAAGCGGGTGTGCTTTCGGTTTTTTTTTTTAATTTGCAAACACAATTTATCTGGTCTCTAGCCTGGTTTAAACCCGAAAACTTCACGTTACAGGCATAAGTATCTACACAAATATTGGCTTCTTCTCCCTTGAAGGATAAGGTTAGGATGAGGGGGATATAACCACTTGATTTTATTCTCCTCAATCAAACCATCTCCAACAAAAGAGGGACAAAAACAAACTTGTAACTCATTGTATAATAGTACAAAAAAGTTGTGTAGATACTTATGCGTTACAGGGGTAAGTTATTACGATTAATAACGCACTAATTCCATTTTGGCTCATATTTTCGCAACTGCGTTTCTGCCCGGTCCAGTAATCGCTGATGAGTTTTCAATTGCTCAGTGGCATTGGTTAGCTTAGTCGATAGCGCTTTGTTAGTGGTTTCGAGCGCTTTTATCCTGGCTTTACTGGATTCTTTTGATTCTTGTAACATGCTTTCAAGTATTGCGATCTTGTTATGGCACTCGATAAGTTAAGTTCATCTTGATTATTGTTACAAGTTTCTACTCCAACCTTCAATTGCTCGATAGCGGGTAATAGCGTTTCATCAACTCGAACAACAACCGTTTACTTGCCTGATGATTTTCGACCGGAATTAACGCGCTTGCCGCCGTGTAATGATGCTTTTGTGCTATCGCTAGGTATACCCATTGCTCAATCTTGATTTAAGTTACAAGTATCATAACAGAAGCCATACTAAAGATTTTCCCTTAATTTCCGCAGTCGATCCGCTACTTGCTCATAACTCTCTCCAGGCCGCGCAACTTTTTCAATCTCTTTCTTTGAAATGTGTACCTGTAATTTTTTCGGCGCTTTGCTCTCTTTCGGCGGCTCTTTTCTGCTAAACATTACAATGTCGTCTTCGATTGAAATGTTGTATTCGGGTAGATTATTAAGTTCGACAATTTTGTTTATATTAAACCGTAATGTTCGTAGTTCTGAAATTACCCCCAATTTTGTTTTTAAATTTTCAAGTTTTATTTTCCACGCAACTTGATTACCGCAATGCTTTCTTGCCAATTCATATAGCCTACGTTCGGTCGGCTTTCTTAATCGAAAATAGTCTTTATCAATACTTAAAACAGCATTACTTAAAATCGAGTTATAAAACCAATCAGATAACTTCACTTCGATGGCAATCATTTTCCCATCTTTACTTTCTTTAATTATTTTCCAACTATCAATTAAACCAAATTCCTCAATAATCTCTTTATCACCTGTTTTTATATTTGTTTCTATCCTTGTTCCACTTAGACGATCCAATCCGTCTTTTAATTGAATGTATGTTTTACCGTCTGACTTTCTATTAGTTGATACCATATAATCGTATGCAGTAAATCTAATCCTTTGTGCTATTTCTTCACCGCTATTCTTCGCATTCATGAGACTTGACGTTAAATACATCAAAATATCCTTGTCGTAAATAGTTGCTAAACCTGTATAACTCGGTTTAATTTTCATCGTGTTACCGTTATATTCATATATCAACATCCGATGATCAGGTTTAGTTGATAATGAAAAAACAGGGTGCTCCATGCTTGCCGTATCATCCTTAAAAGCATCAAAAACATCACACGTAAAAAAATCAGTCTGTTTCTTTTTAATTGGGATCAATTTTTTGCCTAACTATCGTGGTATCAATAACAGATCAAGGTTCCATTATAAACGCGAGTATCGTGGTATCGATAACGTTTTTTAGTTTTATTATGGTTAAAGTGACTTTTTTATCACCATCGTGGTTTTCCTAACGCCATCGCGGCTTCCTAACGCTCTATCGTGGTTTTCCTAACGCTATCGTGGTTTTCCTAACGCTATCGTGGTTTTCCTAACGTTATCGTGGTTTTCCTAACGTTATCGTGGTTTTCCTAACGTTATCGTGGTTTTCCTAACGCTCTATCGTGGTTTTCCTAACGCTCTATCGTGGTTTTCTTAACGCTCTATCGTGGTTTTCCTAACGCTTAACTTTTTGCAAGCCACGAATACCAAGGCTTACAGGGATTTTTTTTGTCCTGTAACTATATATTAACTATCTTTTAACTTATCTAACTTAGGATTTTAAAAAATTTTTTAAAAATCAAAAGCAAAAAACTACTCTTTATCACAATCAAGCAAGAAGAAATATTTTTACTGAGCGAGCCATTTGCGCTGTAAAATATAACCTTGATTTATAAGATAATTTATTTTTCGAAAATTATTTTTTATTTTAAGTTATTGTAAATATTAGCTTTAATTATGGGATGAAAATTTGTAAAAAAACGAATTTCATCAAAATACACACCCTCAAACCCTAATTATACCGTCGAAAATTGGGGTAAACGATTTTTATGGGGCGCTACAGACTAGGTATATCAAGGCTTACAGAACAGCGCAAATGGCTCGATGGAAAATTATCATCCAGTGATTTAGGGCGGCGATACCGTTAAGCTGCACTATACCAAGGCCGAGGATTTGCGAGATTATCTGAACTTAACCGCGATCCGGGGCGAGGTGGTTGTGCAGTTTTGGTTAAAGCCGGGGGATGCGGGGGTGGAGTTGAGCTTTTCGGGGGAAGGCGGGAAAGCGGCAACTCCGGGGGTGTTGGATCGGATGTTTTGAGTGGGGAATTTCTGTGAAACTTTGGAGCCTTTTGTTGATTAGCGCCCCTTATTTCGCATCGTCAACCATCTCGATGATTTTCTCCTCAACCTCTTTGGCAACTGCGACTAATTCGACATCCTGAGATAGCGCCGAAAGCATTTGCATTGGCTTGATGAGACCTATCATGGTTTTACCTCTTTCTGTAAATACTGATATACGACAGGGCAACGCCATATTCAGGCGCATATCGACGGATAAAACTTTTGCAGCCTGCCCCGGATTGCAGACTTCAAAAATTTTGCACTCGTTATCAAAAGCAATGCTTTTACTGCGCAACGTAGCGCCCAAATCGTGAACATGCAACACGCCAAAGCCATGATGTTTAACCGCTAATTCAAGGTCTTCTGATGCTTGGTCAAATGATTTATTTGTTTCAACTATGTAATACATGGAATAACCTCGATGTTTGTGGTCGAAAAAACTTAATAGGCTAGGCATATAAATATGCCCTGTAACCCGTATTAAAACTACATCTTACGCTTGCTGATAGAACTACTGGCCTTTTTCTGTGAAACGCGTTCTCTTTTTGTTCTCTTTTTAAGGCGGTTTTGCTAAACTGACAAAAAATACACAGCAGGGGAAACCATGAACGAACTAACCAGACGGCAGCGTGAAATCTTTGAATTCTTGCGCGACAACTACGAGAAATTCAGCTTCCCGCCCACACTCGATGAACTCTGTGCGGCGCTGGGCATGGCTTCGCGGGGTTCGATGCACAAACACATTTCAGCTTTGATTGAAGCCGGTTTGGTTGAATCATTCGCTGGACAGAAAACCACCGGTATCCGTTTAACATCAAGGGCGCAACGCGACTATGTGGCCTGTGAACACGCCTTGCCGTTTGTTGGCAGCATTGCCGCCGGCAAGCCAATTGAAGCGCTGGAAAATATCAACTATATGGCGGTGCCAGAAGTGCTAAAGAGCGATAAGCCCTGCTATGTGTTGCAGATTAAGGGCGATTCGATGGTTGAGGCGGGCATATTCGACGGCGACTGGGTGGTTATCGAGCAGCGCAGCTACGCGCAAAATGGCGAGATCGTGGTAGCTTTGATTGAGAAGTCGGAAGCAACGCTGAAATATATCGAGCAATCGCCGGACAAGGTGCTGTTGATTCCAGCTAATGCCAGCATGAGCGCAATGGTCTACCGGCCTGAGCAGGTTGAGATCCAGGGTGTGTTAGTTGGGCAAATGCGCAGTTATCGTTAATCAAGTGAGGAGAATCGTCATGCAAAGAAAAATTCACATGCGCGACCAAGTTGGCGCCAATAAGATTGAAGAGATTATGACGCACTATGACCGGTGTTCGATGGACGAGTGGACGGTGAAGTTTGTCTTGATTGGAGTGTTTTTGTTGGTGGGCGTCTATTGGTGATCGTGTATTAAAATAGCCTAAAGCCATACCAACTGTGGCTTTTAACGAAATCCCATGAAACAATTCTGTCGTTTGTTTAAATGCACCCTATTTTGGATTTTTAGCCCAGCACATGAAATTTACAATGAATGACATTATCTTAATATTCAACCGTTTATTAAAAATATGATCACCCGTCTTGAAATCGATATTTTGCCTGTACGCCGCTGTTAATAAGGGCTCCATGGGTGTCGTGGAACAAACCGTTCTAACCTCAATACGGTTTGCTGGTTGTGTTTGGCGTTGTGGTAGGGTTCTATGCGTTTAATCGTTAAAGCTGAGTCACACGATGCCGAGCAGATTGCTGCGTTGGTTAACGTGGCTTATCGCGGCGAAGTCAGTAAGCAAGGCTGGACAACCGAAGCTCATTTACTGGATGGCTGTAGAACAACCGCTGAAGACGTTTTACGTTTGATTACCGGTGAAGGTTCTATGTTTCTGCTGTTCAAGGACGAAGGAGAGCTGATTGGCACGGTGCATTTAAAAAGACAGGCAGAGCAGGCTTACTTGAGTATGCTGGCGGTCAGTCCGTTATGGCAAGGCAGGGGTATCGGCAAGCAACTATTAGCCGCCGCTGAATTAACGGCACAACAAAGCTGGAATGTCAGTAAATGGGTGATGGACGTTGTTTCGTGCAGGCATGAACTCATCGCTTTTTATCAGCGGCAAGGGTATCGGCGTACCGGAATCAGTAAGACATTTCCGTTAAACCCTGAGCTATGGTCGGCTAAAGTTAAAGGTTTGCGTTTGGAGTTGTTGGAAAAAAACCTGTAAATTTACCTCGGTATTGCACACTGCATTGAAAGTATTTTTTGCCAGTTTATATTAACGTTATGGGGCTTTATGAAAAACAGACACCTACTCCAGGCAATGCTTTTTTGCTGTACTGCGCAAGCCGACCTATTGACCGATACAACCGGCATTACTCTAAACAAGGGCGAGTACTTAAACCTGCAACCTTTCCGACCTTGTCACACTGCACAACCGGATCGGCAACGAGAGAACATCAATAGTTGATGATGAAAAGTGCCACGGAAAAATCATGGTCGTTAACATCAACGGTAAACAAACCGGTTCTGCTGGTGGTTTATCCAGCCAACAAAAACTACAAGAGAGCTTTGATGATCTCTATTTAACCTACACGGTCAAAATAGGCGTTGATTTTGACTTTAGCAGCTATTTAAATGACGGTAGTTTTTCGACCCTTTGCCATACCGATAAACGAAATTGCACCTTAAATACCGGCAAACTCTTAGGTTTGAGCGGTGGCGATACGACAACCAATTCAGGGGGTATTGATGATACCAAAGACCCAAACCGTGGCTGGTCGGTTCGTTTAAACTGGCGAGAAGGCGGTGAAGCAGGGCTTTATGTCTACCACATGAACCAAGGCGACAAAAATAGCGATCCAGATAAAGACGAGTTCGGCGACGATTTCAAATTTAACCTGAAACCGGTTATTTTAAAGCTAGGACAAAGCTACACGGTAACCTTGCATGTTGTCATGAATAGCATCGGCCAACAAAACGGCTTATTAGAGGCATGGGTTAACGGCGAAGCGGTAGCGCACTATAGTGACCTTGAATTCAGAAGCGAGCAACTGAAAAGCGGAAATATCCAAAACCTGATGTTTTCGGCTTTCATCGGCGGCTCCGGGGCACGATACCAGCATCAACATGATGAACAGCTATCGTTTAGTCATATTGCCTTGCATACAACTTACAACCTAAACTACCCCGATATTTTCAAATCTTCCTGCCTGTTTGAGCTTACAGGACGTCACTGTAACAATTATTTTACACCAACGCTCAACATGGATAATTCAGAATTTGAGGGCTTTGTGTACCGCACTTACCAAACAAATTTTGTCGGCACTCAGCAAGATAATGTTTTTATGGTCGGTAGGGATTTCCCTGAAACCTTACAAGTCGGAAAAGTTGACGACATTATTGAATTGTTACGAGCCAATGCAATAGCGGGTTGTCAGTAAAAAAGAAACAAGGGTTGCTGTGGCGGGCGCTCATGGCAAGCATAAGACTCCCTGATAGGAAACAGCTTACATGACCATTAAATTTAACCCGGATAGCTTGACGGCTACTGTTGACTACCAAACTTACTGTAGCTTAGTTCACGGAACCGAGTTTCAGCAGTCAATGAATATGCTGGCTATGCTCAATCAAATGCTGATGGATGTTCATCAAAGCGAACTTGAAGCGATGAATTTGCCGGCTAAGGAGTACCAACAAGCACTTCAGAATATAGATAGTGCGGCTAAAAGTATTTTGAGACTCGATCCGCCGCCCGGCATAGACCCCGATGCATTACGTATTTTTTGCGATTAGACCTTTATAACCGTTATTGTGCAGAATTCAGGAGTAGCGGCAGGCGTTGTGATAACTGACAAAAAAACTCCCGGTGATCAACACCAGGAGCTGAGAGACACAGGAGAGATGAGCTAACCTGAAATGACACACATTAGGTAGGATGAGTCATTACAATAAAAGCAACTACTGTACCAAACTGCTGTTTAAAGTATTTTTATTTTAAATACAGCGTGTTATATGAATTGTTTAATAGCGTTAGCTATTTTTAACGTAGATGAATGGGCACCCGTTTTGTGCATACCCACCTTTTATCTGCACCATTTAGGGGTGATTCCGGCTTACAGATTTTCGTTATACGGTAAGTCTACATACCTCTAATTAAACTCAATGAGCGAAGTTAAAACATGTCCAAACGAGGCACTGAAAAAAATCCCATCATAGTGCGTGTGCATTCTGATGAAAAAGCAAAGTATGTTGCCGAGACATGCGCAACACATGGATGGCATTACATTATAGGATTTGAGTTAGACAAGCCGGAAGATATTTCTGATTTGGAAAACGCCTTAAACCCGCCGAAACCGCACAATCTGAAAAGACTGGCCGTAATGATCCGTGCAAATGTGGAAGCGGCAAGAAATATAAAAAGTGCTGCGGCACACTTGCAGCATGAGCGAAGACAAGCCGGTTTTGATCAATAATGATTTTCCCCCGCAAGCGGCGTTACTTTGGAACAAAATACCGCAGGATAAACAGCAGCTAATCCTTAATAATGTCTATTGCGTACAATGCTGCGTTGCGGTCACTATGGTTAATATCAGTGGCTTGTTAGAAGGGTCTAGCCTGGTGCTTAAAGGGTCGTGTGGTGTTTGTGGGGGACATGTCGCCAGGGTTATTGAAGAGCTTAATTGAAAAATCACTTCACTGAGTACCACCTGACGTGAGCATATTGCGCGTAAATTAAATACTGTAAATCTAAGGGTAATTAACGCCAAACTGGATAAGTACGCGAATCATTAACCTTGATGGGTTCAATCCATTACTTCTTGCCGTAGGTACTATCGTGATCAGAGGCAATGGTTAGAAGACGGATAAATTCACCATCACGATACGCTGTGGCTCGTCGTGCTTGGGTAATGCGCAACGAATAGACAGCATCAATTCCAGGTGGTGGCTTAAAACTAATGATTTTCTCCCACTTCAGGCCGTTGTCGCGATAGACCTGATTCCAGGTCATCTGCCGAAGCTTGTTCAGCGTGTCTATGGCGGCGTGCCGTTCTGCCTTTTGCAAGGTCAGAAGATTTTCTTGAAAAACGGGGTTGTTAAGGTCAAGTCTGACCAATCCCTCCGCGTCAATCTTGGCCATTCAGTTTCTCCAGCATGGCGTCAACATCGGTATCGGTGGGTGGATTGGCTTGCGCCCAAGACAAAGCATTTTGCAAATCATCGGCTGTTTTTGCTTGGTGCAGCCAGTGTTCGTTGTCTGGAATGATGGTCGCTGTGCGTACCAGCCAAACCCCAGGCTCTTGCTCTTCCACCAGAACTTGTCGGCCCGCGTACTGCTTGCCCAGTGAGATTTGTCCGTTTGCGCCAATGACCTTGACGCTAGATTGGTTAGCTACTGTTGTCATTATAAACTCCAGAATATTAAGGCACTATAGCACTATAGCACTATAGCACTAATAAAATAATATTGGCCAGTCAAAATAATGGAGGCGTATCACAAACGAAAGCGAACGGGTTTGGACATGTCTGGTGCAGTAATGACTGTAGTTAATGCCGTATTTACGTCATTAATATCAATCTAAGCGCGAACTCTTACCGACGACCGACTCAATCTCATGAAACTTTAAAGCCTTTTATCCGACGATTCGCCCATTTTTTTAAAGTACCAACATGTCGTAAATCAGAAACTACGTTTTACGTTTACTTTACAGACACCAAATCCAGCCAATCCGTTGTATACCGTTGAGAAATATGTTCGGACTTTGGTTGTCAACTTCTATCAAATCCGGTCGCTGCGTGGGAAGCGGTTATTAATCTGATCAACAACATTCATTAAGGCTCTTCCCGATTTCGTGGGGTGACCCCTATATGTAGTGTATGCGACAAACCCTCCAGAATCTCACCAAAATGATTCCTTAGTATTGGCTTCCATCATAAGTAAAATGTCGCCGTTTGTTTTATAAACTAACGATGCTGAAATAGCTTCAGGGACGTGCAAGTCCCCTGTGACCTATACAGTTCTCTGTGTACGCTTCACCTATTTTGTTCGCATTGTTGTAGCCATAGCCACATAGAATACTCCGCCAAAGGTGCAACACTCGATATTGGTGGCTGGTTAGGCCTTTGAACTCATTCCCTTGAGTTCAAGACAAGGACTTTCACCTTGCAAGAAATGGAAAGCTTAGCTTGTCGCACACTTACTGTTTCTATTTACCTCAACCTTAAATTGACTAATAATTGGACAGGTTTTCCTGCAACAAAAAATGTGCTTGAGTTTTTATGATTTTTTTAACGGCTAAATCGTTACTTTTAAAATCAAAAACCCGAACATGGCGTTTTAACGTTGGGTACGATGGCGTTTAAAGCGGTGTGCCTGCAATACCGGTGACGTCACTTTTTCCAGCATTGCCCTTAGTTGGGTGGCTTCAGCCAGCAGCTGCTGGTTTTGGCGTTGCACGGTGCGTTGTGCCTCTATGGACTGTTCATAGGCGGCCTTCAATAAAGTGTTCCTTTCCTCCAGCTGTTGCTGTTTATCCTGCCACTTGGCGATGGCCAACTCCCGCTCTTCCAATATCCGGCGTTGCATCCAGTCCTGTTCCTGCTCAAGACGGTGCTGGTGTTGCGCGACCAGTTCGGTTTCCCGTTGCTGTTGTTGCTCCAAGGCTTTATTCAAAGCCTGTTCACGTTGCTGCGCGTTGCAGAGTTCTGCCTGCAGTTCCGTCTGCTCGGCCGTCAGGCTGGCAATCTGTGCGGACAGCGCGTCCTGTTTCAATCCGGCCTGGGTAAGTGCCTGGTCCGCAGTTGTCAGTACGTCCTGTTGTTGG
>JAUXXQ010000063.1 GCA_030684815.1 Methylobacter sp.
GGCGGCGGCGGCGGCGGTGGCGGCGGCGGTGGCGGCGGTGGTGGCGGACTGCCCGGATCACCCCCACCTCCGCCTCCCCCACCACCCCCTCCACCATCAGGCGAAGGGCTGGGCTCTGGCGGCGGCGAACCATCCGGCGGCGGTGGAGGTGGCGGCGGCGGTGGCGGCGGTGTTGGATCGTCAGGCGGTGGCGGTGGCGGTGGCGGTGGCGGTGGTGGCGGTGGCGGTGGCGGCGGTGTAGGTTCCGGCTCAGGTTCGGGCGGAGGACAAGCGGCAACAGTTCGAACCACGCCGTCTGAATCGGTACATTGTTGTTCTTCTGATCCACAAATTAAAACGCCTGCCCCGCCTGTTGGACAGGGTTCGGGTTCAGGGGGCATTGGTGGGCAACCGCTAATATCGCCGGGAACGCCAAACGCCTGGGAACCGTCGGGACACATGTTAATGTTACAAACATCACTAGCCGCATATTGAGCCGGAGAAGAACAAGAAGCCTCAGAGGGTGCGGTTTGTACATTAGAACAAGATTGAGCGGAAGCGCCCTCGCCTATTGTTGCACTAGAATCAAAACAAGTTACAGTACAGGTTGATGTTCCAGCGGTAGCACCGGGAATCGGGGTGTTGGGTGCAGGACAAGAGGTTGAACGAGTATATAACGTTAAATGTGGATAAACTGCTGCAGAAGAAACAACGAAAGGAGTTTCCTTAATATACGCACCTTGGGGATTTGCAGATACGACAGAATCCATAAAAGAACGGCAAGACGAATATTGAGCATCATGGTCAAGATAACCGATGCTATACCAACCGCATGAATATTGTGCACTATCAGCAAACGAAATCCCCGAAAAAAACAACAATGCCAAAAAAATCAGCTTTTTAATTAATGTAACTTTAATCATGGAGCAATATCCACGCTGAACCCAAAATCGCGGCGACAACAGAAAAAATATAAATATCCATAAGCATCAATACATTGTTTTTTTAAGCCGGGCGAAGCCCCAAGCGATAACCCAAACACCCACGACTAACCAAGCAAGTTCGACGGCTTCGGATACGGTGATTTGCGGATTAACGAGGGCATAATCAGCGGCGGTGTAAATGATGTAATCGGTACACGATCCAACAGAAACGGCGGACGCAGTAAAGGCGTTGGTAACAGGATCGACGGTCGCGCAAATAGCCATGATTCACCTAATAATAAAAAAAGGAGTTATCAATTAATCAAGTCAAGCGGATGGGCTACTTGATTAACCAATAACTCCCTTATTTGTTGCTCTAAATTACAGTGCTCGACGTAGCAATTTAATCGCGTAAATAACAACGACAGCCGCAAGAACGGAACCCGCCATTGATGCGCCGTCCGTGGCAGCGTCAGCTAATGCACTGGTAACGGCGGCGGGTACAGCGGCATTGGCCGCACCGATTGAAGCGGCGGACAAAGTTGCAACTTGACCATAACGATTTTTAAAGATTTTCATTATTAATACTCTTAGTTAATGGGCTTTCGCCCGATGGATAAAGGCTTTCGCCGGGATGTTGCCTCGTATCAATTTTAAATTTCGTCACGAGGTGTTTGTTACGCGCATGAAAACGGCGAGCTTTACGGGCAATACGCTTAATTTCAGACGGCTGATAATTCATTTATGACGATGCCGATTTAGTGGATTGACCCATTAAAACGGGCTTGGGAACTTTTTCAGGAATTAGATCAATATCATCTATGGTGATACCGGCTTCTAATGACAGAAAACTGACCCCGCTGTCTGTTACGCCCAACCGCGCAGGAAAAAGAACGGTTTTTCCCTCAAGGGCTTTGAATGTGTTGATGACTTCATCACCGGCTTTAGTGATGTTCACATAAAGAGGATCGGGCTTGATCGGTACGACCAAGGCGCGAACACGCGCGGTAAATTCACCCTCAACCGCCTTATTGTCTTTGTAGACTTGGGCTTTATCGGTTTCGACTTTTAAGATTTTTACTTTTGAAAATTGAGCCATTTTTTTTCCTTTTTTTAGTGTTGTAGAATTGTTTAGTACAGTTATTTATAGAACTCCAAGGCCGCTAACGCGGTTGAGGGGGGCGGCAGGCCGCCCCCCTCAACCGCGCTTGCCGAATGGACGGACGTGGGTTTTTGGACAATCGTCCAAACTTTGGTATGGGTGATAATTTCGGTGGCGGCGGCGGCAATGCCCACGACTTTTAAGACAATCTCTTGATAACGATTTAAACGCACTTCGCCGGTTTCTGGATCAAACGCGGCTTGTTTCAATAACTGCAATTCGCGCTCAATGCGCTTGACATCGTTGCCGCCCATAACCACCAGAAAACCTGCCCAATCGTTGTTGATGCAACAATCACGGGCAGATCTGATGACGTCGTGCTCAATATCTTTGTCTTTAAGGCGGCGAAGTTCACGCCAAACGATCACGGAAGCGCCGCCGATTTGCTGAAATTGGCGGATGCCCCACGTTGATGACCACGCGCGAACACGATTGGCACTGCTTTCGGTGTTCTGACTGTCGTCCTCGGAATCCATACCAATGTCGAAGCCGATATTTTTAGCGATATATTTGGCGATATAGCCGGTGGCACTGACCTTTTTAATACCGTCTTGGGTGATGATTTCTTTCACAATGCGCTTTGCGGTGAAACGATGAACCGCAGCGCCTTTTTCCTGACCGTCCTCTTTTAAGGCATATTTATTTAATGTTGCAGTGACCACGGCTTCATCAGCCGGATTCATAAATAAAAGAATATGCCAATGCGGTGTGCCGTCGTGATGCGGTTCGGCCACACGGAAACCGTAGGGCTTGATGTGATGCCGGTCGAGTTCGGCGCGGATTTGCGACCAAATTTTAGTAAGGTATTGTTGGGCTTGTTTGGGCGTTGCGCCGTTGTAGTTCTTATTGGGTATCAGATCGGAACCGGCGAAACGATGATATTTAGACGGGCAAGTAATGGTGTAAAACATGCCAATGTCGCCTAAATCGTCGGCGTATTGCTCAAAGCCGGACATCCTCACCATCAATTCAGCCCGACGGTTTTCAGGATTGGCAAGGCTGGACTTCATAACATCGAGCATATCTAATTCATCCCCGCAATCGGATATGCACATTTTTTGAGCCATACCGGCTAGGGTGTCGTCCCAGCGTTCGCGGATGTAATCCACGGTGTCGTTGGAACAATAAAGCTCGCGGCCTTTGGCGACCTTTCCGGAAAAAATGGCGGCGGCTTCCCTGTCACGAATGTCTTTGGTGATTAACTTCCTTGCCCACCAATCAACACACACCAAGCGTAAAAAAAACGATTCGTCGTTACTGCATTTGGGGGGATCAATGCCGACCGAATCGAGGTAAGTTTTAACGAGAATCTTTGAATCAAAACAGCTTTCGATTTGCTGAATGTGGAATTGCGCCTGTTTACGCGCTCTTTTCTTTGATAATGGCCGATTTTTTAAAGACATTGCGCCACCTTTTCTTCAAGACGAAACAAGGCGCGTATTCTTGCGCCCTCGGAAAGTTGACGGGACTTGTAACCTTTGCCCCATTCCCGCCACTCGGAGAATTGCCGTTGATCGTAAGGGTTCAAGTCGGTAGCCATTGAATTTAGACCCCGACCGAAAGCGATGGATTCAGCAGTGTGCCGCCAACCGTGACCAGAGCAATAAGCACAGCCACGAGCGTGACAAGTGCAATACACCATTCCACGGATAAAGTGGCGGTCGGCAAAAGAAAGCGAAATTCTTTCATATTCATCCTGTCGCCGTTGCGCTGCTTCGTTCATCAGGAAAAAGACCATCAGCGCCGCGCGGTTGCGGCAGTTGGGACAAGGGGACTCCCCTGTTTAGGGATTCCATAGGTGCCGGATAACCAGCAGGAGGACAAACGGGAAAAGGGGAAACGTAAGCCAATGGAACAAATTTCCTTAATCGGTGAAATTCTTCCATTTGGGCGGCGTAGGCGTATAAATCATCAAGCGTTATGTCGATGATGCCTAAATCTTTGGGGTATTGGGGGCGATTCATTGACTTACCCCAAAAATATCAACCTGAACATTTAACGAATAGAAATATTCGTTAACAAAGGTCATTGCTAAATCAAGGGCTTCAAGAAAATTTGAATCTTTATAAAAAAATGACTTTTCAGATTGACCATTTATTTTTACGACAACCTTTTCGCCGTCGATATGCCTATAAACCTGAGCCAATGGACAACGATCATCATAATTTTCTGAGGTTGGGTTCTCGTTGGTGTTGTACTCAAAAGAACCGCCGCCTGGGTATAAGCTGAACCAATTATTGCCAATAGATTTAATGTCCATAATTAGTTGCCGCCTTGCTCTACAACATCGGACAACGTAGCAAGACGGCGGCAAGCGTCGTCAGATTGAAGAAGTTGGGAAAAACGCTCAAGCAATTCATTTTGAATGCTCAACTTTTCATCAAAAGTGCCTGAGGCTAGGTGATCGGTTGAAGATAAAGCCGTAATCAAGACTAAAAGCTCGTCGCGGCTAAAAACGGTAGGTGTTTGTGCTGATTTCATTGGCTTGCCTCAATGTGTGATGATTTGTATACAAATCACTAATAACTTGAGGCGGTTTTATACATTAATCACATCTAATTAGTCAACAAAATATTTATAGAATAAAAATAGATGACATAATTATTTAAAAACAAATCACCAAAAAGGTAAAAAAATGGCTACGCATCATTCACTTAGGGTAAGAAGTTCAAGATGGGACAAAATAGAAAAAAAAGCTTGGGAATTTTCAATAAAAGCAAACAGAGTAATAAAACCAACGGACGTTGCTGATGCTTTATTAAGTAAATTTATAGATACGATAACTATCGAGGATGTAGAAAAAGAGAAAGAAACCAGATAAATGAAAAGAATAATAATCTTGATAACAATAGGAATGTTAAGCAAAAACGGATTAGCAGAAAAAAAACCAGATCATGGAAAAATAGCCGCAGAAGCAATGGTCACAGGAATAACAGGAGCATTTAAAAAAATGCCCGAAGTCATGGGAATAATGACAAACAAGTTAAAAAGTGAACTAAAAGAACCGGAAGAAGCAAAAACATGGACAAAAACCGTTAAATGCAACGGACAAGGAAAGGAATGTAAAACAATATACAGCGATTAAAAACCCCGCATAATGCGCCCTATGCAAAAAAGCCGCCGTGGACTAACATTATCCACGGCGGCTTTTCTACATAAGGCTGATAAACGTTATGCGAAGTTTTT
>JAUXXQ010000203.1 GCA_030684815.1 Methylobacter sp.
TCAGATAAGTGGCTCTCGTTAATAGATTGTCGCTCGGCTTGGCCAAAATACGCTGCTGTTGTCATCTCGGTTTTTTGTAGGGTTGGAATAGGTGCTTATTTTACTCATTTTTTGGTATCTTGGTTTACGGAAAAGGCCTAACCAGGTTAATTGGGCTTTGGTGAACTTATCGGGGTTTTCTTTGATAAGTGTTTCAGGGGTGATTAAATCATCTAACAAAATTTCTTCTTGCGTATTCATTTTTATCCTCACATTGACTCAAAACAAAAGTGTTTTGGTGTGCGAAAAAGAATACATTGCCTAAAAAAATAGTTTGTGGAATCAGAATTAAAAAAATCCGTTCACCGTTCCACAAAATAAAGGTGTTCAGTTAGCGGATTTTTTTA
The DNA here is from genome assembly GCA_030684815.1 of Methylobacter sp. Taxonomy (GTDB): domain Bacteria; phylum Pseudomonadota; class Gammaproteobacteria; order Methylococcales; family Methylomonadaceae; genus Methylobacter_A. Next base: position 387 of record JAUXXQ010000203.1, read on the forward strand.
AGAGCTTTGTTGATGGTGCTGCGGATATTTTCCGGTGGCTCCAAGTCCCTCGCATGATAAATGAGCGTTCCAATATGGTCATCAGCCAAGCGTTTGATAAAATTTGGCGGCAACTGTCCGCCCCATTGAGGTTCACTGCACCAATGGCACTCATCAATTAACAGTCGCAGTGTGGCCGCTATGTCCGCTTCAGGAATGAGTAATCCTTCCTCGGATTTGGTTAGTTGGACTGCCAACGTTTCAATAACCTGTGCTATGGTCGGCCAATAGCGCGCATTGAGGTAACGCGCCTGCAGTGACCGCAATTCCTGCAATGACTCATAAACGGGGTTAATAAAGTCTTGGCTGTACCGCTCAAGCGTTTCAGTGAGTGGCGCTATAGGATCCCGCCAGGTGGTTTCAGTTGCAAAGCCATGCTGCTCTTGTAAGCATTCAAGATCGGCCAAACTGTCTGCCAACGCAAGCGCCTGTTTGATTGTTTCATGTAGGCTTTTCTGGTACTCGCTATAGGCTTTTTTGGTGTGCTGTGCTTGTTCGAGCTGGTTGGTTCCGGCGGCATAGACTAGAGTTCTAAAAAACAATATCCAAAACCGGCGGATGATAATCGGATTTTCTTCGCATTCAATTAGGCAAAGTTCGCCGGGTGTGTTGATGCTTGTTTGAAAGACCGAATCGACCAGCAATTCAGAGCGTTCTAGTACCCTCTACAAATCAATCAGTTGCTGAGTATTGAAATTTAATTTTTCGGGCTGTTTTTTAATGAATAATAAGCAGTTTTTAATTAATTTCACCTTTAAAAACCATACTCCCGATGAAAA
>JAUXXQ010000030.1 GCA_030684815.1 Methylobacter sp.
ACGTAACTGATGATTTTCAGGCTTCATCACGCGCTCGCAGATTCGCCGCCTTGCCCTGCCGAATCGGATTCGTTATCCTACGGACTGCCCTTTCGCTTCCAGTTGCTCTCCACCCCATTTCGCAATGACGCAGTTACTTTCAGCTACGACGTTATGGCATACGCCGACAGGGACTTTCACCCTGTTGATAAGTTGCCCTTGTGGGCGCACGAACGCCAAGCCCCAGCTTGGCGAGTACCCTCAATGATCGATATTGCCGAGCTGGAGCTCAGCGTTCCCGGTTAAGTGAGTAGCCGGAATAGCCGTCGCTCCCACAGCGGGCTAAAAAAGGCTACAATGCGCGCAGTTTTGTTAACGCCATGCGGGGAGATTAATGTTAGAAACTGATGAATTAAGGAATGCAGGCCTAAAGGTGACCTTGCCTCGGGTCAAGATTCTGCAAATTTTAGAGAATCAGGTCAATGACCGTCATTTAACGGCTGAACAGGTTTATAAAATTCTGTTGAGTGAAGACGAAGAAATCGGCCTGGCGACGGTGTATCGCGTGTTGACCCAATTCGAGGCGGCGGGGTTGGTGAGCCGACATCATTTTGAAGGCGGCAATTCGGTGTTTGAATTGGATGATAGCGGCCATCACGACCACATACTGTGCATGAAATGCGGTAAGGTCGACGAGTTTACTGATGACATCATCGAGGCTCGCCAAAAAGAAATTGCCCAAAAGCTGGGTTATGAATTAACCGACCATAGCCTTTATTTATACGGTTTTTGCGCTCAGTGCAGGGCATCCTGATTGTTCATTTTTAATTGTAGATTTCATGTTTAAACCCCTTGTTTTTTATATCGGCTTGCGTTATACGCGAGCCAAGCGTCGAACTCAGTTCATTTCCTTTATTACCTTAACCTCGGTGCTGGGCATTGCCCTGGGCGTGACTGCGCTGATTACCGTGTTGTCGGTGATGAACGGGTTTGAGGCCGAATTGCGTGAACGGATTCTCGGCATGACCTCCCATGCCACGGTCACCGGGCGTTACGGCCAGTTGGACGACTGGCACGTGCTGGAGCAGAAATTAAAAGGTTATCAGCATGTTGAAGGCACCGCGCCTTTTATTAACGGGCAGGTGATGATTAACGCCGACCGGCGTGTCAGCGGCACTATGTTGACCGGGATTTTGCCGGAATACGAATCCCGTGTGTCGGAAGTCGCCGATAAAATGAAAGAGGGCAAGTTGTCCAATCTGGTGGCGGGCGAATACGGCATTGTGTTGGGCGTGGAGCTGGCCAATTATTTGGGCGTGCTCAACGGCGACAAAATCACCGTGATCAGTCCGCAGGTCAATTCCACACCGGCCGGTGTAGTGCCGCGTATGCGCCGGTTTACCGTGGTCGGCATTTTCAAGGTCGGCATGTACGAATACGACCGCAATATGGCGCTGATTCATCTTGACGATGCGGCCAAATTGTTCCGTCTGGAAAGCGCGGTTTCCGGGCTTCGAATCAAACTGGACGATTTGTTTAATGCGCCGAAAATAACCCGCGACCTGTCAACCGCGCTCTATGGCGATTATCAGGTCAGCGATTGGACGCTGGCGCACAGCAATTTTTTCCGTGCGATACAAACCGAAAAACGGGTGATGTTCATTATCTTGTTGCTGATTGTCGCTGTGGCGGCGTTCAATATCGTGTCCACATTGGTGATGGTGGTGACCGACAAGCGCGGAGACATTGCCATTTTAAAAACCCAGGGCTTGACGTCCTCTTCGGTGATGGGCATTTTCATGGTGTTGGGCGCAGTCATCGGCATTGTCGGCACCGCGCTCGGCACCGTCGGCGGGGTATTGCTGGCGCTGAATGTTGAGACCATCGTACCGGCGATTGAGCAATTATTTCAAGTCCAATTTATGGCGGCGGATGTCTATTACATCAGCGAATTGCCATCCAAATTGGATTGGTCGGATGTTTACGCAATAGCGGGCATGGCCTTTTTCCTGTCCTTATTGGCAACCCTTTACCCTGCATGGCAGGCGGCCAAAGTCAATCCAGCGGAAGTTTTACGATATGAATAACAGCATCCTGCAATGCCGGCAATTGACCATGCGCTATGACCAGGGCGGGTTGGATGTTGAGGTTTTAAAAGGCGTGGATTTAAGCATCGGCGTCGGCGAGCGCGTCGCCATTATGGGCGCGTCGGGTTCGGGTAAAAGCACCTTGCTGCATCTGTTGGGCGGGCTTGAAAAACCCACGGGCGGCAAAGTGGTTCTGGATGGCGTCAGCCTGAATGAAGTCGGTGCCCGGCAATTGGCCAAATTAAGAAATAAATCGCTGGGTTTTATTTACCAATCGCATCATTTATTGGGCGAATTTACCGTGCTGGAAAATGTGGCGATGCCGTTGCTGATTGGCGGGTTCCCGGTAAAAATCGCCAGTAGCCGCGCCACGGAATTATTGCAACGGGTAGGCTTGGGGCACAGAATTGAACATAAACCAGGCGAACTGTCCGGCGGCGAACGCCAACGTGCGGCTGTGGCCAGAGCCTTAATCAACAAACCGGGCGTGGTGCTGGCGGATGAACCGACCGGCAATCTGGACAGCAAAACCGCCGATCAGGTTTATCAGCTAATGCTGGAATTGAATCAGGAATTGAATGTCAGTTTTTTGGTGGTGACCCATGACCATGAATTGGCGGCAAGAATGGGCAAAGTGCTGCACATGGAAGACGGTTTGATTGTAGGTTAAGCGTGTTAAAAGGTTTGTCTATGATGTATTAGCAAGGGTTCGAGCATTGCTGGATTAAAAAACCCTTGCTTTGCTTTTGGGGCATCATTCGACTGTCAGCGTTGTATTCGATTGCAAGACCTGATCCTGCTGTCTGAATTTTTGACCAAGTTATATTTTTGGCGCTATAGACCTTCGTCTTCGTCGTCTATTTTGCCTTCATCATTGCAATCAGGACAAATATCTACTTGTACTGTGCCTTCTCCGTAACAAGAATGACACTGCGCAAATTCGTTATCTTCATTTGGGTCGTAACCGGTGCCACTACAGTTGGTGCATTGAATTTCGATATTGTCACTGCCACCGTGGCACGTTGAACAAATTTTTTTAGGCATTAATTTTCTCCTGATAATGATTTTTCTTGGTGAATTCTAATGTAGACCCAGATCGGAATTCCCACAGAATACAAGTAAGGCTAATTCCGAAATAAAAAATACCAGTCATGGCCTATCTTTAGGCGGGTCGAATGAGGATGTCCCAGTTAGGCAATAAAGGATTGCGTAGCAAGTGTGCCTCGATGTCTGCCATGGCCTGCTTGGTCAGGGTGACGCCTTTTTCATAGACAGCCTTGCTCAATGTCACCACCGGATGCAGGCCTTTCCAGGTCATGGATTTTGCCCATTCAAGCATTGTTTGCGCATCGACCAGTTTGG
>JAUXXQ010000035.1 GCA_030684815.1 Methylobacter sp.
TCGCTCACGACCAGTGCTCTTAACAAAAGCCGCATTGGGTGGTTTAGTCCCGACTTCTGGTCGCCGAAACTGAGAGACCTACTCTCATCTTTAATACAGCATGAAAGGCTTTCGCCTTTCTTCATGACACACTAGGGCGGTTTCGCGTAGCAAACCGCCACACACACAACGCCGATGACAACCTGGCGAAGTTGCGGCGGATTGCCTGTGGCGAATCCGCCCTACAAATGAACCACCTTACAGCGTTGATTTGAACGATTTCATAATCGCCAAGTTGGCTGATAGCCTGCTCAAGCAAGGGTTTCATCGATGCTGTGCGGGTCAATTCCTTCGGCACATTCGGTAATAAGGTCTCGTCAAGCAACTCAAAGTTTAAGACAGCAATGCGGGGTGCTGCATTCACGGGATCACTAAAAGCCATATACATAACCAGCATTAAGCCGATAAGTTTCACTGAACCGGCACCACGCGATCATCAGCCAGAAAACTGATGTCTGCATATTGGCACACGCCTTGTTCATGCTGAAAAAGACTGACGGCAATCAGCCAGACATTGACGATGTTGCCCGGCATTGCTCCGCCTATCGCGTTGATGTAGTCCCGGTAAACGTCCCGATCTTCGTTGAACCATTCGCCCAAGCCTTGCGAGCCGGAGCGGATCACGACATGGGTTTCGCGGTAAGTCCAGGTCGGTATCGGGCAACGATAGACCGTTTCGGGCGGCAGTTCAGCGCTCCAGTAATAGGTAATGTCCTGGCCGTTGTCAAATTCGACCGCGATGCTCAGGTAGTCGTGGGTAGGCAGGGTATCTTCACGCACAGAGGAAGGTAAGACATCCATTTTCCACGACCAGCGCAAGCGGGTATCCGGTTTAAAGGGCAGGGAAACCGGCTTTATTAACAGGCCGCCGTCATTGTGGGTATGACAGCAGATGGCCGACTCTTTCAACGGCACTGCACGGGACTGATAAACTTCCGCAGGTCCGGTAAACCAGAGATAATCCCAGCCTTCCGGCGTAATGACCGGCGAAACCAAGCGGTCGATTTCCATGGCGATCAGGTTGTTTGCATCCCCGCATTCGGCAAGGGTTTTTAAGCCTTCCAGCGTATCGGCCTGCCAGCGGATAAGCAGCACGGCCAGATTGCCGGTGACCCTATCGTACACTTCATCCGGGGTTGCCAATTCGCCGGTTTTGCCGGCCCATTCCCCCGGAAAATAGCTGGCCAGATAAAGCCGACCCGGTTGCGCTACGGTAAAACTATGGCTGTCACGGGTGCCGCGGAATATCTCGCCATTCTGGCCGATACGAAACCAAAGCTGGAAATTGGGTTCCAGCGTTATCGGCAGGTCTTTAAACCGGGTTAGCCCGGCGGCGAACGACGTAAAGTTATCGCCGGCTTCAACATCAAGGCCGGTATCGAACCAGGGCTTTTGCTCGGATGGAAGATCAAAAAAACGATGCTCGTAAATAACATCCTTAGCAACATTGCCCAGCAATTGGGTAAAGCGCAATTTAAATTCAATAATATTCATAGCGTGTTCCTTGTTTGTAAAGCCCATAAAAATCAGCTGGAAGGATTATAATCAGATCACTACCATTAAATCTTGTATGAACTGGCTATGCTGAAACTTTATCCTGCCTATATGCGCTTGTTTATCTGGCGAGGTCGGTCGCTTTATTTCGGCCCGTCGGTTCATCTGGACGCGCACGCTTATGCAACGGTGGTATTGCATGTGGGCATCTACCGGCCTTTCAGGATAAAAATCGCCAACGACGCGTGGCAAAGTTGCCGCTGTGCGGTTGTTCCGGCCGCTACTCCGCATGAGCTTGATTTTGAAGGCGGCATACACGGCAAATTATTCATTGAACGGGACAGTTCCGACTATCTGTATTTCAAACGTCGGTTTGCTTGCCCGGAACAATCTCTGTCATTATTTCAGGATGACGAACTGATCGATGAACTGCGCTGGATGTATGAAATGGATCCCGATAAAACCGTGATCGAAAGCTGTCTGGACAACTTGTTACGCTGTGACGGAGAGCTGAACTTAGTCATCGATCCGCGCGTTCAGACCGCTATCGACCTGATCTGCGATGAGCCGGATTACAATTTCTCGCAGGAATATCTGGCCGCTAGGGCCGATCTTTCGCCGTCCCGATTTTTGCATCTGTTTAAGCAGCATACCGATGTCCCTTATCGACGCTTCAGGACCTGGAAACGCTTGTTTTTAGCGCTGGAAAGTTTAAGCGCCGTTGACAATATGACTGTTGCCGCGCTGGATGCAGGGTTTGCCGATGCTGCCCATTTCAGCCACAGCTTTCGCGATAACTTCGGCATAAACCCGGCGTACGTATTCCGGGGCATTAATCGGTTTGAGGTTTGAGCGCTCAACTTATCGGGATTATCAGCGATAATACCCGCTTGATTATAATAATAAACAACAGGAAAAAAGTTTTATGTCCACGTGGATAGACTCATCCTTTTTATCGAAAGGCCGAATTATTGCGAAACCGGGTTTTAACCGCTGGTTGGTGGCTCCGGCTGCGCTGGCTGTGCATTTGTGCATCGGTCAGGTTTATGCTTTCAGTGTATTTAATCTGCCGTTGACCAAAGTATTGGGTGTGGACGAATCGTTGCCCGAAGATTGGAAGCTAACCACCTTAGGCTGGATATTCAGCCTAGCAATCTTGTTTCTAGGGCTGTCGGCGGCATTTGCCGGAAAATGGCTGGAAAAAGTCGGCCCGCGTGTGACCATGTTCTGTTCGGCGCTGTGTTTTAGCGGCGGTTTTTTTATCGCGGCGGCGGGTGTTGAGCTACACGAAATATGGCTGTTGTATCTGGGTTACGGCGTGTTGGGCGGCATCGGTTTGGGTCTGGGTTATGTGTCGCCGGTTTCGACCTTGATCAAATGGTTTCCCGACCGGCGCGGCATGGCAACCGGCCTTGCTATCATGGGTTTTGGCGGCGGCGCGATGATTGGCGCGCCGTTAAGCGTATTGTTAATGAAGCATTTCTCGTCGCCGACCTCAGTCGGTGTGGCCGAAACCTTCATGACCCTAGGCGGCATTTATTTTGTTTTTATGATGATCGGCGCGTTCACGATCCGGCTGCCGGAAGACGGCTGGCTGCCAGACAATTTCCAGCCGGACACGCGCAACAACAAATTGATCACCAACAACCATGTCCATGTTGAGCAAGTGCTTAAAACGCCGCAGTTTTATCTGCTATGGCTGGTGCTGTGCCTGAATGTGACCGCCGGAATCGGCGTGCTGGGGCAGGCTTCGGCGATGAGTCAGGAGATGTTTAAGGATCAGATCACACCCGAAAAAGCGGCTGCGTTTGTCGGTATGCTGAGCTTCTTCAACATGGGCGGGCGTTTTTTCTGGTCGACGCTATCCGATTATCTGGGCAGAAAAAACGTTTATTTTACCTTTTTCATACTGGGCTGCGTGCTGTATTCCATCGTGCCTTATACCGGACGGATGAATAACATATTGCTGTTCATGGGCTGTTACGCGGTGATTATGAGCATGTACGGCGGCGGTTTTTCAACTATTCCAGCTTATTTGGCGGACATTTTCGGCACCCAATATGTCGGCGCCATTCATGGCCGCCTGCTGACCGCTTGGGCCACGGCGGGCGTTGCAGGCCCGATGCTGGTTAATTATTTGCGGGAAAGCCAGATTGCACAAGGTGTGCCCAAAGCCGACGCCTACAACATGACCATGCACATCATGGCGGGATTATTGCTAGTCGGATTTTTTTGCAACCTGGTCATCAAGGCGGTTGATGAAAAACATCATCTCAAGCATGATGAACTGAATGATGAGTATGACGCCGGTTAACGCCGATTAATCATCGAGCAAACCGTCCTTGCCCCGCTTGGTCTTGGCGCCATCAAGTTTTATCGCCGCAGTAGCGTTCTCCAACGGCGCCAGGCTTAATGCCACCTTGCCGGCCGAATTCCGTCCGCCGCTATCGGAAATGCCGGCATTAAATTTAATAAATTTTTTCAGCGCTTTTTCAGCCGCCTCTTTAGTTAAAAAAGGCCCATAAACACCCTCACGGGCATAAAAAAACCACTCCATTAAGCCCGTTTCAGCACTGCGTTGACAAAAAGTCCGGTCAATTTCAAACATCGGTGCTACCTATAAAAAGATTTCCACATCCCACCCATTTGCTAATGGGGTTATTTTTCTTATTTGCTTATCGAAACAAAATGCATTATTTAACACAGGAAGCAGAAAAGGCACAAAAAAATAACACTTTCATTCTAACGCTGAGCGTGCAACGGCCAGTAAGCCATCAATTCAATGAGGACTAGAAATGGGGATAATACAGAAGATAATTGATGGCATTAAAGGCATCAAGGAAACAAACAACAAACCACCTAACCGCCCAATAAAAGAAAAAAGGGCTAACAGCCGCCCAGATATAAGCCATTCAAAAAACAAAGGGACAATAAAATGGGACAAAACCTTTTTGAAATCCCTTGAATGGAAACGGTTCGAAGAAGTTTGCATGGAATACTTAAGGATAAAAAATTGCAACGCAAATGTAACCGGCATAGGAGCCGATGGGGGGATTGATATAAAAATAGCGGACAAAAACGGCAGGATGCTTGCCATAGGGCAATGCAAAGCATGGAACAAACCCGTAGGTGTCAGTTTAATCAGGGAGTTTTATGGGGTCATGGCGAGCGAACAGATAAAACACGGCATTTTTTTTACAACCTCGATATACAGCCAAGACGCAATAGAGTTCGCAAGAAACAAATCACTGCAGCTTATAAACGGCGATGAGTTCATTCGTCTGATTAACGGGCTGAATGAAGAAAACAAAAGAAAAATAGACGAGATAGCCACTGAGGGCGATTACAGTACGCCAACTTGCGTTAACTGCAACGTTAAAATGGTAAAAAGAAAAGCAACACAAGGGCGCAATGAAGGCCTTGAATTTTGGGGTTGCGTGAATTATCCAAAATGCAGAAGAACAATGTATGTGAAAGTTTAATCATCAATCGGACGCAAAAAGTGAAAGCACTGCCAACCTTCTGCCGCTGCGCCGACAATGTTATAGTTTGAAAAAACTCACGGGGGTATTTGATCATGATCGGATTTATTCTTTGCAGCTTATCGCTGGCGGCCTTGGTGCAATATCCAAGCCTTTTTCTGCAACTACTCGCCACACCTGCGGCCTTAGCCATTGGCCTGGCCATCATGGCCGCCAGCTTACTGGCCGGGTATTTTAAAAAAATATCCACTGTTACCTGGCACGACGGTTTTGCCACCGGTTGCCTGCTGATCTGGTATGCGCATTGGCAGCCACAGTTTAACGACGATGCGCCGATGTTCTTTTTCTTCCCACTGTATTACGCCATGCTAACGTCTATTGTCACACTGACCCTGATCAACAAAAGCGAATATTTTGATCAGGAATCGGTTATGCACTTACGTTACCTGGAAAAAAACATACGTTTCAACATCTTTACCGTTGTGGCTCTTGTCCTGCTCAGTTTGCTTATCACCCGCCATTACGCGCTTTACCCAATAGCGATGACCTTATTCATCGTTCGCCATACCCTAACCGTCTGCCTGGAAATTATCGACAGCTGATTGTTGCCTGCCGCAACAAATTAACCCGTATCGCTCACCCTCATACATAAGCGTCTGCTGCCTGCAGCCATTCCGGCCGCCACACGCCTTCGTGGTGAATAAAATACTTTCTTGTTGGTTTGATGTTACTTTCATGTGAGGTGTTGCAGGCGTTCGGCCTGACTACCGGAAAAAAACACGGTTTTGGCCCGCATTTATGTGGGTTAGCGCACAGACCAAGCAATAATGTTGCGGTTAAGCTACATTTTATATTTTTAGCAACACCGATAGTTTAAAAGTAGCCTATAATAACCACTGCGGCTTTTATCGCCCTCTCCCTCTCAAAGTAACACCTCATGAAAAACATAAAAGGAAAATAGTATGTTGAAAAAAACACTCACAATTGTTTCATTAGCCAGCGCGGGCTTTTTGCCGTTGGCCCAAGCCGATGATCATGCCCAGGACGACCGCTGGTATGTCGCGCCTTTCGCTACATTTGTCAGAACCGGTGGCGATAGGGATTCTAGCGATGGCTGGGGTGGCGGCATGGGTATCGGCAAGATTATCAATGATCATTTCAACGTCGAGTTGAAAGGGTTTCATGAAGAATTCAGCGGCAATAACGGCCCTTGGAGTTTGACTGGCGGTACTGCTGACGTGCAGTATTATTTCGCCCGCGATAAATTCTCGCCTTATACCGTTGTTGGCTTAGGTGGCATGAATAGCTGTGCGTCTGCTAATTGCGGCGCGGGCATTATTGGTGAAGCCGGTGCCGGTTTTACTTATGAGCTTCATGATAATTTCTTGCTGCGTAGTGATGTGCGTTACCGTTACAACAACAACTTCAACGCCCATGTACAACCCGGTACAGACGAATTTCATGACATGACGGTTAACGTCGGCTTTGTGATTCCGTTTGGCGACAAGCCGAGGGCAGCAGAAAAATATGAGGCGCCTATTGTCCAGGCCGCCCAACCAGCCGATTGCTCGACGCTCGATTCGGATGCTGACGGCGTTAACGACTGTTTGGATCTTTGTCCTGGATCAATCCAAGGCAGCCATGTTGATGCCAATGGTTGTTTAGTCAGCTTGGTGCTAAAAGGGGTGAACTTTAAATATGACTCAGCCGAGTTGACAGTGAATGCCAAATCGATTCTGGATGAGGTTGCCGACAGCCTGATCGCCCATCCGCAAAAGAATGACATTGAAGTCCAAGGCCACGCCAGTAGCGAAGGTGCTGATGATTACAATATGAGATTATCACAACGACGTTCAGCATCGGTTGTCGAGTATCTGCAAGCTAAAGGCGTTGCCAACCGACTGATTGCCCGAGGTTACGGCGAAACCCGCCCTGTCGCGGACAACAGCACCGAAGCAGGTAGGGCGGAAAACCGTCGTATCGAATTGATTTGGCTTAACAATTAAGCATCTTTGCTTTAAGGCGATACCCATTCTCGGGTATCGCCGAATTGCGCAGGATTTTTGTTCACTTTCGCCGTGCCATAATAAGCGCGTAGCTTGTGCAAATAACTGGAGCTTTAGCCTAGCCCGCAAAAAACATACCGTCAGCCAACAACCAGCCGCCCTAATTCTTTGAGCAAAACAAGATAAGGCAGCAAATTGACCGGTAATCTGTTGTTCACGTCCTGATAAATGCGCCGGTAGCGGTTGATTTTAAGCGCCTGATCCGGGCAGTTAAAATAATCAGTGCAGGTGGCGGCCTGACCCGCCTGAATGGCTTTGACCGCCTGTCCTATCAGCTGCTTCATGTCCTCTTGCAAGCCATCCAATACTTTCCGCTCCCAAACATCATGCAGGGGGAGGTTCGCCAGCTGTTCGTTGACCTTGTCCAAACCCAGATAATGGCTAATTTCGTTGAATAGTTTCAATGTAGCAACAAAATCCTGAGCCGTTTCGGCGGCTAAGGAGACGATAAGCGGAAAATTATCAAGGCTGGACAAGAATACCATGTCCAGCGCTAAGGGTTCGGGAATGCCGTCTTGCCGGTATTGCTCCAATTGCCCGCCAAATTCAGCGAAATCGTTGTTAAAATACTGCCGGTAATCGTTTAAATGACGGCGATAACAGGCAATGGTTTGTGCATCCGGGCGAATTTTTCTGCCCTGCATCAAAGCCCAGCGACAAAAACCGGCTAAAGTGCTTTCCAGTCGCAACAATAGCCCATACTGCCGGCCGGCTGGGATACTATTGTCCAGCGCAGCAATTGCCTGCCGCAAAGCGTCGCCGTCTACAACCCGCTCAAACGTCAGATAACAGGCGGCATGATCCAGGGTGTTTTCGCTGTTTTCGTCCAGGCTCAAAAAGCCGCAACCGGCCTGGTTGATAATTTTATTGCTGATCAGGGTGGCTTTAATTTCATTCGCCAACGGATGGCCGGACAAATAATCGGCATACTGTTGACCCAGTTGTTCGGGAAAATACGCCTGCAAATAACAACTGCAACAAGCCTCTTGCAGCAAGGCAGATTGATCCTGTATCAACTGGGTCAGGTACATTTTGCTGGCGGCCATTAATACCGCAAGCTCGGGACGGGTTATGACCAAACCGAGGCGGGACATGACCTCCTTGCTTTGCGGAAAACATTCAACAGCCCGGTCGAAAAATCCCGCGCTATCCAGGCGCTCGGCCAGCTGCACATAAACCGCCGAATTTTCCGCACAACGCACTTGCTCCAATGACAAACACAAGCTTTGGGCAATATTATCCGCCAGCACCAGGCGGCAAACATCGTCGGTCATACTGATAAATAAGGGCTGGTAATCGGCGATCCGGTTTTTCTTTTGCAGGCCGACCAGAAAGATTTTTAAATTCACTTCATGGTCGGAGGTGTCGACGCCGGCGGAATTGTCGACCGCATCGGTGTTAATGCGCCCTCCCCTCAACGCGTATTCAATACGCGCTTTTTGGGTGAAGCCCAGATTGGCGCCTTCGCCGACGATGCAGGCGCCCAAATTAGCCGCATTCACCCGCACATTGTCATTGGCGCGGTCGCCGACGTCTTCATGTTTTTCAGTGCTGGCTTTTACATAGGTGCCGATGCCACCCAGCCATAATAAGTCGACCGGCGCAGCCAATAAATAACGGATCAACGATTCGCCATCCAGCGACTTATAACGGATACCCAGCCATTTTTTCAGTTCGGCGGACACCGGAATATCCTTGGCCGCCCTTAAATAAACGCCGCCACCGGGTGAAATAAGCGCACGGTCGTAATCATTCCAACTCGAGCCCGGCAAGCAAAACAAGCGCCTGCGTTCAGCTAATGCCGCCTCGCTATCGACAGGATTCGGGTCGATGAAAATATGCGAGCCGCTAAACGCCGCCAATAGACGGATGTGCGGCGACTGCAACATGCCGTTGCCGAACACGTCGCCATCCATGCTACCGATACCGACCACGGTAAAAGCCTCGCGTTGTATGTCTTTACCGATTTCGCGAAAATGACGTTTCACGCATTCCCAAGCGCCGCGTGCGGTAATGCCCAAGGCTTTATGGTCGTAGCCTTGGGAGCCGCCGCTGGCAAAAGCATCGCCCAACCAAAAGCGGTATTCTGCCGAAACTGAGTTGGCTATATCGGAAAATTGCGCCGTGCCTTTGTCGGCGGCGACAACCAAATAAGGGTCGGGGTCGTCATAGCAGACGATGTGGTGTGGCGGCACAATTTGCTCGGCACTGTAGTTGTCGGTCAAATCGAGCAGCCCGCGAATCAGGGTCAAATAGGCTTTTTTGCCAGCCTCCTTAATACCGGCAGCCGACTTGATGCCATTCTTTTTGACCACAAAACCGCCTTTGGCGCCGGTCGGGACAATCAGCGCATTTTTACTGACCTGGGTTTGCATCAGCCCCAAAATTTCAGTCCTGAAATCATCAGGACGGTCTGACCAACGGATGCCGCCACGGGAAATTTTGCCGCTGCGTAAATGGATGCCTTCCATATCGACAGCATGAACATAAATTTCGTTTTGCGGCTTGGGTACGGGCATGTCAATAATACCCAAGCTATTAATTTTAAAGGCAATAAAATAATCGGTCAGGTCACGGCGCAAATGAAAATTGCTGCGCATGGTCGCGTCAATCAAATTGAACAAGGTGCGCAAAATCCGGTCGTCATTAATGTCCGACACGGCGGGGATAGCCTCCAACAACTGCAACCGTAACGCGAACAACACCTGCTCCTCGCGGACGACCGGATCGTCCCAGGCCGGATTTGGCCGAAAACGCGCCTCAAAATAATTGAACAGGCCCTGTGCGACCTGCATATTATTAATCAAGGCGCGATGGACGCTAACACGGGTCGTCTGATGCCCCAGTTGCAGGTAATAATTGCGGTAAGCCCGAAGCACGTCGATGTCCTGCCAGGCCATGCCGGTCAGGACGCACAGCTTGTTAAGCGCGTCATTTTCCACGCGGTCGTCCATTATCACTTGTATGGTTTCCAGCATCCGCTGTCTTAACTTGAAAAACGGGGCGCATTGGGCTTTTGCCGCTTTGATGGTGAAACTTTTAATAAACAGCGTGACGCCATCGACCACCACGGCAAACTGCACCTGATCCATGACCCGTAAATTCATGTTTTCCAGTACCGGGATATATTCGTCCAGATAGCGCGCTTGTCGGCTGTAAAAATGCAGCCGGTAATGATCAATATTTTTGTGGGGGGTAAGCAGGCTGATACGCTGCTGATCGGAAGTTGCCATCTGCTCAAGATGCAGCATGTCTTTTAGGGCATAACGCGGCACGACCAGCGCTTGGTATTCGGCTGAAAATGCCGAACGGTATTTTTTCCACAACGCGTGACCGGCTGTTTTGCCCAAAGCCCGTTCAGCAATATGCCGCAAATCAAGCAGCCAAGATTGGGTGAGTTTGTTCAATGGCTTATCCTCAGCGTTACAAAATAATTACCCACAACAGCCACGAAAAAGCAAAAATAGGCGCTTGAAATATGTCGTCTATTCATAACGTTGCAAGTTAGACCTTCCAGATTTTTAAAACCTGGAAGGTCTGCGTATCGGCATTTTTCTAGCGATGAACGCCGCACGTTATTTTTTGACGAGGGTATTCCATGCCGCCAGCCAAGTTTGCGATTGATAAAAATCGGCTTTTCTGTCCAAAAATCCGCTTAATTTAAGCCGCAGTGTATTGTCGATAATGCCAAAAAAATAGGCGTAGCCTAATTGCGGGATGATGTTGCGAATTTCGCCGTCCCTGATACCGGCCTCAATAATACGGATCATTTTCATAAACGCGGCAGATTGGTGCAGTAACCTTGCTTCCGGCAAAAACTCCTTGACGTTCAACACCAACAAAAAACGCATCACATCCGGCGCTTCATCGGTCAATCTAAACAACAAATCGACGATGCCGCGCAGTTGTTCGGAAGGTTTTTCGTTGGTGCGTTTAATGTCATCAATGGAGATGCTTAGGCTGTCGAGAATGTTGCCGTACAACTGCGCCGCAATCGCCTGCTTGGTTTTAAAGTGCTGATAAATTGCGTCGGTGCTTGCTATGCCCGCCGCCTCTTTAATATCGATGAGCGAGGTATTGAAATAACCTTTTTCGGCAAACAGCCTCAAAGCCGCCAACAATACCTTGTCCTGCACTTCAGATTGTTCCTGAGTATTTTCTATTTCCTGATCCATGTTCTTCTTTCACAGCTGATTCAATGTGCTGTATTGGTGTGTGAGTGAAAATCCAAGCGAAGCGTTAGGCCCGCTTGTATAAAAATTTATTTTGCTGACAACACGGCCAGTGCCGCCCTTAAGTAATTGACCATCGACCACAGCGTCAATATGGCGGCAATATAAAGCAAACCGTAGCCGCAATAATTGATAGGTAAGCCGAACAGATCGTCCCGGTATAACAACATGCCTATAGCCGTCATTTGCGCGGTGGTTTTCCATTTGCCTAACTGCGACACTTTGACCTGCGCCCGCTGGCCAATTTCCGCCATCCATTCACGCAAGGACGCAATGGTTATTTCCCGGCCGATAATAATAGCAGCGGGGACAGCCAGATAAGGGCTGCCCTGCTGCTGCACAATCAGCACCAACACCATCGCCACCATCAGTTTATCCGCGACAGGGTCTAAAAAAGCTCCGAAAGCCGTCTCCAAACGCATTTTCCGGGCAAGATAGCCGTCCAGCCAATCGGTAAAACCGGCAACCATAAAAATCAGCGTGCAGGCAATATTGGTATAGTGCCAAGGCAGATAAAAAACCACGGTTATTAGCGGAATTAACGCGATTCTTAACAGTGTCAGGTTTGTCGGTAAGTTATATTCAATGATCATCTTGATGATGAAACCGCTCGTAAATTCGTTGCGCCAGTTGGCGGCTGATGCCGTCCACGCTGCAAAGTGCATCCACGCCAGCCTGTGAAATGCCTTGCAACCCCCCAAATTGTTTCAATAAAATTTGTCGCCGTTTAGGCCCCAATCCCGGAATGGCTTCCATCGCCGATTGTTTTTTGGCCTTGCCCCGACGCTGCCGGTGTCCTGTTATTGCAAACCGGTGCGCTTCATCGCGGATATGCTGAATTAACAACAACGCGCTTGCGCCCGGTTTTATATCTATTGGCTGATCCTGATCCACCCGTATCAGCTTTTCCATGCCGGGTTTTCTGTCCGGCCCCTTAGAAACGCCGACTATCATAACATTGTTTATCTCTAATTCCGCCAATGCCTTTTGCGCTTCATGCACTTGGCCTTTGCCGCCGTCTATCAGCAAGATGTCCGGTGCAATATGCTCTCCCTGTTTGAGCCGTTTAAAACGCCGGGACACCGCCTGATAAATCGCCGCATAATCATCGCCGCCGGTGATACCTTCAATATTAAAGCGGCGATAAGCTGATTTTACCGGCCCTTCGCGGTCGAAAACAACACACGATGCCACCGTTTGCTCGCCTTGGGTATGGCTAATATCAAAACATTCCAGGCGTTTTGGTAGCTCCTTGCAGCCCAATTCCTCTTGCAAATTGAGAAAACGCGCATACAAGCCCTGCTTGTCGGCCAACTTGCCCAACAGCGAATTTTCCGCATTGGTGCAGGCCATTTGCAACCATTTTGCCCGCTCGCCCCTGACATTATGCACAATCGCCACGGCGTGTTTCGACTGCATGGATGCAGGAGGTAGAGCAACGCATGGAGCAGTTGCCGATGCTTGTGCGCCCAACACCTCCATCAGAAATTCGGCTTCTTCCGGCAGATGACTGACAATCACCTGATGCGGCAGCTGTTTATCCAGATAATATTGCGGGATAAAGGCCTGAACAATCGCTGCCGGCTCATGCTCATCGGTCATTTTTGGAAAAAACACCTTATTGCCCAAATGTTGGCCGTTGCGGATAAAAAACACCTGCACGCAAGCCACACCCGCCTTGGTTGCGCAGGCGATAATATCGACATCACCGCGCTCGCCGTCGACAAACTGTTTTTCCAATACCGAACGCAATGTCAAGATTTGATCCCTGAATCCGGCCGCTTGTTCGTATTCCAACTTTGCCGCCGCCTGCTCCATTTCGACAATCAACCGGTCAATCAGCAGACCGCCCTTGCCTTCCAAAAACAGCACTGTGCTGTTGACGTCCTGAGCATAAGCTGCCTTATCGATCAAGCCGACGCACGGCGCCTTGCAGCGGCCTATCTGATGCTGCAAACAAGGACGGGAGCGGTTATTAAAAACGGAATCTTCACATTGCCTAAGCAGAAAAACCCGTTGCAATAATTTCAGACTTTCCTTAATCGCGCCAATGCCGGGATAAGGGCCAAAATACCTGCCTTTACGCTTTTTTGTGCCGCGATGTAGCGTAATTTGGGGGAAATCGTGTTCGCTGGACAGGAAAATATAGGGATAAGATTTGTCATCCCTTAAACAGATGTTGTAGCGGGGTTTATGGCGTTTGATTTGCTGGCATTCCAGCAACAGCGCCTCGCCTTCGGTCAGCGTGACCGTGACTTCAATGGCCGCAATCTTGGCGACCATGGTCTGTTGCTTAGTCGAAGCGGTGTGCTTTTTAAAATAGCTGGAAACGCGGTTTTTCAGGTTTTTGGCCTTGCCGATATAAATGACCTCACCCTGGGCATTGAGCATTTTGTAAATGCCCGGACGCGTGGTCAGATTTTTTAAGAACGATTGCAGGTCAAACTGATTTTCTGATAATTCGGGGTTCACATATTAAAGATAGATTATGGTGATAAATTGTGGGAGCGGCCGGGTGGCTGCTCCCACAAGCAAAACTAACCTTTCAACGCCTTCAACACCGCCTGCATGGTCGCATTGGCATCGCCAAATAACATGCGAGTATTTTCCAGTACGAACAACGGGTTACCGACACCGGCATAACCCGACGCCATACTGCGTTTCAGCACAACCGTGGTTTCACCTTTCCAGCATTCCAATACCGGCATTCCGGCAATCGGGCTGTTAGGGTCATCCAACGCAGACGGATTGACAATATCATTGGCACCGATAACGATGGACACGTCAACATGACCCCAGTCTTCATTAATTTCATCCATCTCATAAACAATGTCATAAGGCACTTTGGCTTCCGCCAGCAACACGTTCATGTGGCCGGGCATACGCCCCGCTACCGGATGGATGCCGAAACCGACTTTTTTGCCTTTATCGCGCAACAGCTTGGTGATTTCGTTCACCGTATGCTGAGCCTGCGCCACTGCCATGCCATAGCCTGGAATGATCATGATATTTTTGGCATCGAGCAATAATTGTGCAGTGTCTTCGGCGCTGATCGGCGTCACTTCGCCTTCAACCACGGCGGCTTCACCGCCTGAAGTACCGAAACCGCCGGCAATCACACTGATAAAGTTACGGTTCATTGCACGGCACATGATGTAACTCAAAATCGCGCCGCTGCTGCCGACCAATGCGCCGGTCACAATCAACAAATCGTTGCTTAACATGAAACCGGTTGCCGCCGCCGCCCAGCCGGAATAGCTGTTCAGCATCGACACCACCACCGGCATGTCAGCGCCACCAATTGCCATCACCATGTGCACACCAAAAGCCAGCGCAATTAAGGTCATCAACAATAACGGAAAAGTACCGCCGCCGGTTTCGGTTTGTTGTAAAAACCATCGGCCCAATAAAATCGCAGCAACCAGCAAGGCCAAATTCAACCAGTGCCGTGCAGGCAGCAACATCGGCTTACCGCTGATACGCTCGCTGAGTTTGCCAAAGGCAATCACCGAGCCGGAAAAAGTCACCGCGCCGATCAGAATGCCGATGTAAATTTCCACTTCATGGATATTTTTTTCCACAGCGCTTAAATCGGTGGAACTGTCCATGAAATTGGCATAACCCACCAACACCGCCGCCAAACCGACCAAACTGTGCATGATCGCGACCAGTTCGGGCATTTGCGTCATTTCGACTTTTAACGCGGCTTTGGCGCCAATCGCGCCGCCGATTAACAAAGCAATCACTAAAATAACGTATGAAGTGACCGACTCGCTTAATGCCGTGGCGACAATCGCAATCGCCATGCCCAACATGCCGTAATAATTGCCTCGGCGCGCCGTTTCTTGGTTACTTAACCCACCCAAACTGAAAATGAACAGAATGGTGGCGACGATGTACGACATCGTAACTAAACTTTGGGACATCTCTTTCTCCGGTTATTTTCTGAACATTTCTAACATGCGGCGCGTGACCAAAAAGCCGCCGACAATATTGATAGATGCAATGAGTATCGCCAAGCCGGCCAGCACACTGATCACGAAGCCCGGTGCGGAAATCTGCACCAGCGCGCCAATGACAATAATGCCGCTGATGGCATTGGTCACGCTCATTAGCGGCGTATGCAGCGAGGCGGACACATTCCAAATCACCTGATAACCGATGAAACAGGCCAGTACAAACACGGTAAAGTGCGACATGAATGACGCGGGTGTCACCGAGCCGATGCCGAACAGCAACAGACCGCCGACAACCAGCGGCAGCAACTGCTTAAGCGGCTCAGGAATAAGCGATTTTTTGGCTTCCTGTGCCGCTACAAAAGCGGGCGCTTCGGTCAATGGCGCAGGTGACGCAGACAATTTTGGTGGTGGTGGCGGCCAAGTGATTTTGCCCTCCTTAACCACCGTAGCGCCGCGTATCACCTCGTCATCCATATTGACGTTGATTTCGCCGTTTTTCTCAGGGCACAGTTCAGTCAACAAATGCCGAAGATTGGTCGCATAAAGCTGGCTCGATTGGTTCGCTAAGCGACTGGGTAAATTGGTGTAGCCGATAATGGTCACATCGTGCTTGACCACCACCTGATCTTTTTCAGTCAGCGCGCAGTTACCGCCCTGTTCGGCTGCCAAATCGACAATAATGCTGCCCGGCTTCATTGATTCGACCATGCCTTTGGTAATCAGCTTGGGTGCAGGTTTTCCGGGAATCAGCGCGGTGGTAATGATAATGTCCACTTCCATCGCCTGCCGGGCAAACAAGGCCATTTCAGCTTCAATGAATTCCTTGGACATGGTTTTGGCGTAACCGCCGGTACCGCTGCCTTCTTCTTTAAAGTCCAGCATCAAAAACTCGGCATCCATGCTTTCGATTTGTTCTTTCACTTCAGGCCGGGTATCGAAAGCGCGGACGATAGCGCCCATGCTTTTTGCCGCGCCAATCGCGGCAAGACCGGCCACACCGGCACCGATCACCAACACTTTGGCCGGTGGAATCTTGCCAGCCGCAGTAATCTGTCCGGTAAAAAAACGGCCAAAATGCTGCGCCGCTTCAACCACCGCCCGGTAACCGGCAATATTCGCCATCGAACTCAGCGCATCCAGCTTTTGCGCCCGGGACATACGCGGCACACTGTCCATCGCCAGTACCGTGGCATTTTTCGCCGCCAGTTTTTGCATCAGCTCTTCGTTTTGCGCAGGCCAAATAAAACTGATTAAACGGCCGCCGTCGGATAACAGCTCAATTTCATCCAGCGCCAGTTCAGGATGTTGTTCAGGTGCGCGGACTTTCATCACGATGTCGGCTTTTTTCCATAACATCTTGGCGTTATTAACGATTTCAACACCGACTTCCTTGTAAGCTTCATCGGAAATATTCGCGCCTAGCCCTGCGCCTTTTTCCACCAGGACGGAAAAACCCAGTTTTATAATTTGTTCGGCGGCCTCAGGCGTTGTGGCCACACGTTTTTCACCCGGGTGAATTTCTTTAGGTATACCAATTTTCATACAGTCTCCAATGCGAGTAGTTTAGAGCATAGTGAGCAAAGGCCTTAACCAGCAGCCAAAATCTCAGTGGGGAGCATAGGAGATTAAGCCCTATTTTTCAATAAAAAACATAAACGGGATAAGTGAATAGGCTTTTGCCTCACAAACCCATCATCAAACGACTGCCGTGTTTTTTCAGCCACTGCCTCCGGTTTTTATAATCGGGCAAATGTTCGGCAACCAGCGCCCAGAAATGCGCGGAATGGTTCCTGACCTGAATATGGCAAAGCTCGTGAACCACCACGTACTCCAAAACCTCCGGGGGCGCAATGATTAACAGCCAATTGATGTTGATGTCGTTATGAATGCCGCAACTGCCCCAACGGCTTTTTTGGGTTTTAATGCGGATGGTTTGGGGGAATAACTGTTTTGTTTCGCCATGCTGTTTTACCAGTTGCTCTACCTGCTGCTGCGACTGTTTTTTCATCCAGCGCGTTAATGCCTCCTTTATTTCGGCGCTGTGATCTTTAGGCAATAGTGCTGCGGGGACATGGGCAATAAATTCCCGGCAAAATTCGATTTTTACCGTTTTTAATGTGCTGGGTTTTACCGCCAATTTATACGACGCGCCTTGGTAAGGAATGTCCGCGCCATGCGCATAAACAGCGGGCGCCAAGCTTTGCTGCTGCTGGGTTTTGGCGGCCATTTTGGCCAGCGCCTGCTCAATCCACTGCTGTTTGACCAGAACGAACTTGTGGATATGATGCTCGGCAATTTTTGTCGGCGCGACCACTTCAACATGGCCGGGTGTCACAATAATGCGAATCTGCTTAGCCCGCTGACTGCGCCGGATAGGGTAGGAAAAAGTTGGACTGGAAATGGCGGCTCCCGGTACGTTAAATGGCAATGGCTACGCCGTTTCGTCCTGATTAATCATGTGCGTGGCCAACTGCTGCAGGGCTTGGCTTAAATTTGCCCTGAACGTCTCGTCCATGGTGATTTCATCAAGGGCTTTATTCATGCACAACATCCACTGATCCCTTGCCGCCGCACCTATGGCAAAGGGAAAATGCCGCTGGCGCAAACGGGGATGACCATATTCCTGAACAAACAAATCGGGGCCGCCAAGCCAACCGGACAAAAATTTAAACAGCTTGCTACGCGCGCCCGATAAATCCGCCGCGTGCATCGCCCGAATTTCGGCGGCTTCAGGCAACGTGTCCATAAAAAAATAAAACCGTTCAACCACATGACGTATTGCCGCTTCTTGGCCAATCAAGTCATAAGGCGTTAGTGTTGTCTGCTCTGTCATCGTTCGCTACCGTTAAAAGCCCGTATCCAATAATAGAATATTCTACTTGACATCCTACCAGACCGAAAGGACAGGGATTCCTAATGTGAATCAGGAGTGGGATTGTATCGCTACTGCGCACTGGTTTCTGCTGCTGACGACATTGTTGCATCGCTCATTTCACAGACTAGCCCCGTCAGCCCGACGGTTGGTTTCCTGCTAAAAGCACATTTGCCAAATGAACCAGCTAAGGAAACCAAGTGGCATATTAGACATCTTTCCTAAATGCAATCCTGTACGCATGTAAGCTGAAATAAAGCCATCTCAATCGATAGCGAGAACTGGTGCTGCAAACATCCCGAGTTACTGCAAACGCTACAATGCACTACGCTTGGCGGGTAGGTCTTATTCCAGCCCATATAACTATTTAGGAAAGATGTCTATTAAAGAAGTAGAAGATATTTTAAATACAATGGTCAATGTAGATTAAAATGAAAAAAATGCACAATGCAAGACCTGACCCTGTCTTTGTGACCCTGTCTTTGTGACCCTGTCTTTGTGACCCTGTCTTTGTGACCCTGTCTTTGCACTAACCTTTCGAGGAACGCACATGGCACAAGCAAGATATTGTTTACACAAGCTCTGCTTGCTGGCTAGGCCACATCAAGCAGAGCTTGAAGGTATGCATTCCCAAGCTGGAGCTTAGGAACGAGACACCCCAGTTATTCTTGATTTTCCTCAACTAATTGTGGGTCGAATAAGGCTTTCTGCTGGAATACCTAATTGATTATGTAGCTTCCAGATCATAGGCAAGGTCAGTGAGCGCTTACGATTCAGGATTTCATAAACTCTATTTAATCTACCAATCATAGGCACTAAATCTTTTGGAGTAAGCCCTGATTGCTCCATTCGAAATTTGATAGCTTCAACGGGATCAGGTAAATCAACGGGAAAATGTTTAGCTTCATAAGCCTCTACCAAGGCTAACAATATTTCAAATCGATCACCTTCCAGCGTGCCTGGTTCAGGTTCATTTTCAAAATAGCCGGAAACTTCAAGCATGACAGATTTATAGTCATTTTCTGTATGGATAGGACGGATTTCCATAATTATTACTCCAATTCTATAGTTTCGGCATCAATGGCATCGTACTGCGCATGTGTGCCAATGAACTTGATATAAACAGCGCCAAACCGATAAGCAACTGCCACTACCAATCGGTAATCATTGCCTTTGATGTTAAACACAACCCGACGATTCTTTAGAATACTGGCACTACGGTACGTTGCCTTAATATCGACAGGTTGTGTCCATGTAGTTTTTTTGACTTCATCTAGCCAAGCTTTCAAGTGCTGCTCTGCATTAGGGTGAAGTGCCCAGAACTCACGAAGAATTTTTATGGCAACAATTTTCATAGGTCAATTATAGTCCCATAACGGGATTGATCAAGCTTATCATTTTGCTGTCAATTGATGGCTAACAATTGTATTGATCATCTTTAAGCGTAACGGGGTTTGCAACCCCGTTACTCACGTTTTGCAAGTTGTCAACGGGTTTAAACGTTTCGGACGGGGTTGTAAACCCCGTCCGGCTTGGGATGGAACTTGGGAACGATGCAAAAAAACAAAAAATCACTGTCCGCCGCGCACCAGGCGAAAATTAGCACCTGTACATATTTCCCGCAAAACTTTCGATAAATTAAAGCCATAAGCCTAAGCAATCCCGTTTAGGCGCTAACCTTTCGAGGAACGCACATGGCACAAGCAAGATATTGTTTACACAAGCTCTGCTTGCTGGCTAGGCCACATCAAGCAGAGCTTGAAGGTATGCATTCCCAAGCTGGAGCTTGGGAACGAGACACAGCGTAACCCGACCTATTCGGCTATACGGCCATAAATAGAAAACGGAACAAAAAATTCATAAAGCGTTTCGGGTGCAATGTCGATGTCATCAGGCCAGGTAACCGTACCGTAATCGACATGAGCTAACGAGAAGAATCCAGGATTTTCCAAGCGACGAAATACCGGGTAGTGCAAATAAGGCTTCATATCAAAATAGCGTCGCTCGCCGTCACTGAAAGTCAGAAGCAAGACAAAATCAGGCGCAATCTCAACAGAATTAACATTAATCATCACCAGCTTTCTTAGCGCAAAGGATCAATTGGGAATACCGGCTGACCACTTGCTGCCAACGACCAATCGGCCATTAACTCATCTTCATGAATAGCGATCCACGCCTGTACCATGCGCAATTTTTTGGCGGGAATGTCACCTTCCAGAAGATTGCCATCTGGAATGGAAATCACAGCTTGCACGCCTTGATATTCAATATGAAGATGGGGTAAGTGATGTTGTTGGGTATCCATAAACAGCATCCGGATAATAATCCCGTAAAACCTCTGTACATGACAAAAAATATAACTCATTGAAATAGAAAGCATAATCCATATATCCACGTTTTTTTGCCAAGGTGGAAACTGGATATGCAGCAAATAGGGCAGCTCTCGACAGAACTCAACCAAACGTTCAACTGGA
>JAUXXQ010000048.1 GCA_030684815.1 Methylobacter sp.
CTTCCCATTTAAAGCGGGACAAGCATGCCGAAGTAGACCTTCCAGGTTTTACGACTGCCATGGATGGCGGAAGTGCTGGAGCCGTCGGGAGCGGCTCCAGTAAAAACCTGGAAGGTCTGTCCCGTGTTAAGTTGATAGCCAGGGATGTTATTTCCGGGATAATTTAGAAAGGCAAGCTGAAACAAGCGGAAGAGCACAAGGTCTTCAGGTGCGGACAAACCAGCTGCAGTAGCGGCGGCGGTTTTTGTTGGGCGGCATAAACTGCCGGCAGGTGGAACAGTGATGGGATTTTTGACATCCTCCCCACCCTAAAGGACGGGGATTCCTACAGCTAGCGAGTAAGGTGATCCCCTAAAAAAGGACATACCAAAAATTGTCCGCCAAAGGCACAAAAAAACACGAAAAGTTCGTGGCTTTCGTGCTTTTCGTGGACTCTATTTTTTACAGACCATGATCATCAAGTGATGTTATTTCCCGGAAATGGCCTTAGTCCAATTTAATGGCGGAAGAAAACGGCTTCATAACAATAGGTGATTGTCGTAATCCCGCTGGGCGATTCGGCTCGGATTGCCCAGCACCAAACAGCGCGGCGGAATGTCTTGAGTCACCACAGCACCTGCGCCAATGGCAACGCCATTGCCTACACTAACATCGGCACAAATCCGCGCATGGGCACCAATAAATACATTTTCGCCAATCACAAGCCCCTTGCCGTCAACTTCGGCCGGTTTCAGTTTGACCTGCTGCCCAAGATGGCAACACGGCCCGATACGGCAATTTCTCACCTCAATCCCGCCGAAATGGTCGATATAGAAACCGGGGGCAATATCCGCGCTTTGATCAAGATGGATATCGTAGGCTTTGCGTACGCAACATGTCAGCAACCAATAAACAGGGTACAACAGAACCGCTATGACCCAGACGTAGGGGCGTTTTTTCAGCGTGCCCAACCAACGGCCAAAACGGTATATCGCCAGTACCCGAAGTCCGTAACTCCGCCAGAATGAATACAGCACGTCACTTAGGCGAAGCGCGCCAGTGGAGCGCTGCACAAGCCGGATATCGGCACGCATATTTTCAAACATCCGCTGCCCCCCGTATCATTTTCAGCCGCCGCATAACCTCGCTGTCCGGACAGCCGCGCAAGCCGGAATTATCAAAGCCATGCAACACCAACCGGGCAGGATTACCTTCCATGACAACGCCGGGCGGGATATTTTTAGTCAATACAGTGCCTGGCAACAGTGTGGCGCCGTCACCGATACTGATAGCACCATAAACCATGCAATCGGAACCAATCCACACATTGCGCCCAATCTCCGGACGCCCTTTATCAGCAGGACTCATGCCGACAGTAACACGTGTACCGATCACAGTCCCCGCACCTGTCCTTTTCGCCCCGAAAATGATATATCCTTGATCGGAAAAAGAAACACCCTGCTCAATTTCACAGTCATAGTAAATGTCACTCTTGGTATCCATATTAATCACGCATCGCAGCAACCAAAGCGGAACCAACACCACACGCCAGAGCCATCCGTATTCCTTGTGGCTTTTGCGTTTTAGGTATAGCCACTGGGCAATACGGTGCATCAGCATAAAGCGCAAACCGGGGGAGCTCAGCAGCAGCCATAAACGCGACACCCAGCTCACGGGGCGGCCAGGCCAACGCCGCTGATGGGCGGCATCAATGTCACCGCTTGCAGACCGGATTGGCCTGAACAGTCTATTCTCTAATACGCGGCTCATCTTGCCGCCTGCCGCATAGCGGTTAGCCATAGCCATCCGGGTTTATTTTTCATCGCAGTTCTCCGTTTAATGCCGGCGCCTTGGTGTGCGGGCCGATAACCGGCTCAACGGTCAATGCCGGCCAGTGCAACGGTGCGGTGGTTTTACGTTTGGCTTCAATGTCATGGTAGATAAATTCGGCCTGCTCCCGTCCGATAGCTAACGCATCAGCCAAGGTGGCAGGCGCTTCGCCGTTGTTATAAGCCAGCAAGGCAATGTCCATTTTGTCGTAAGGCAGGGCGAAATAAAATTCATCCTGCCCTTGCGTCATGCTGTAAGTGTCGGTGGTGGGCGGCGCATTGCAGATTGCTTCAGGAAGCTCCAAATAACGCGCCAAAGCGTAGACCTGGGTTTTATACAAATGCGCGATGGGTTTCACATCGGCCGCACCGTCACCGTTTTTGACAAAAAAACCCTGGTCGTATTCCAGCCGGTTGGGCGTGCCGATAACCGCATAGTTCAACCGGTCGGCGTGAAAATATTCCAGATTCTTCCGCACCCGCTGTTTAAAATTAGTGGCGGCAACGATTTGCAGGTAATTTTTCGAATCCAGCCGCGCCTCGAATTGTTGCCCTTCCGGTGACTGCACAACCAGGTTGAAATAGTTGAACTGCCCCGCCTGCCCGCCGGCAATGGCAATTTTGCTTTTCCAATCGTCGGCATAGTCAGGGAATACGGCGCGGATAGACTGGTCGCGCCAGCGGTAACACCCCAAGGCATCCAATACCGGGGCAATGTCGAACAGTTCGTAGGCAATGCCAAACTGCTCTGCCACCATAGCGCCGCGAATGGAGCTTTCGGATGCGGAATCGCGTTCCGGCAACAACAGGCCGAACACCCGTTCGCTGCCGACTGCCTGCACCGCCAGAGCCGCACAGACAGCGCTGTCGACACCGCCGGAAATGGCGATAATGAGGCCCCGACGGTGCAGGTTCTGGCCCAATATCTGGCGAATGCGGCCAACGATGCGCGCCACTTCCTGGATCGGGTCGAGTTGGAGTTGACTGGCAATATTCATGGTTCAATCCTCGGGATAAGTGTAGCGAGCATAGCCGCAAGTGCATTTTTATCAGTCTTGCCATTGGCGCTTTTCGGCAGTTCAGGCAGGAAGGTGACATATTTCGGCACCATAAAAGCTTCTAATTTATAGGCGCATAATTTCTTGATGTGCCCTTCGCTTAATGTGCTGCCATCCAATACGCTGACGAAGGCTTGGACGGATTGCCCCAGCAGCGGGTCGGGCGCACCCAGCACAGCCGCTTCGCGGATACCGTCAATACCATAGAGCACGGTTTCGACTTCCAGCGGACTGATTTTTTCACCACGGCTTTTGATGATGTCGTCAGTACGGCCAACGAAATAAAGGTAGCCGTCCGCATCAACCGTGAATAAGTCATGCGTACACAGCAGACGTTCTCCGGGTAAAGCGCCGGGTTTAAGCATGTGCGCGGTTTTTTCCGGTTGCTTCCAATAGCCGAGCATCACATGCGCACCGCGCACATAAAGTGTGCCTATCTCGCCGGGTTTGACCGCCAGTCCGGCATGGTCGAGCACCAACACTTCGGTGCCGGGGATGGCAATGCCCACCGATTCGGGTTTCTGCCCGATTTGCTCGGGCGGCAAATAACTGACACGCTTGCATTCGGTCAGTCCGTACATACGGTAGATGTCGGCCCGGGGGAAAATCTCACGCAAGCGGCTATTGAAACTGGGCGGCAGCGCGGCGGCGGTGTTGGTGACCCGGCGCACATTGTCAAAACACAGCGCCTGGCGCTCATGGGCGGCCAACAGCATGGCGAAAATGGTCGGCACGCCGGGAAATACGGTGACGCGCTCTGCCGCCATCACATTGAACACCTGTGCCGGATAGGCAAACGAACGTTCAAGCACCAGGGTCGCGCCGATATAGACCGCCATCAGCAATTGATACAAACCGTAATCGAAAGTGAGCGGCAAGACGCACAGCAAGCGGTCGCTTTGTTCCAGGCGCAAATATTCAACCAGGCTGCGCAAGGCAAACAACATTGATTGATGGCTATGCATCACGCCCTTGGGTTCGCCGGTACTGCCCGAGGTATAAATCAACGCCGCCAAGTCCAGCGAAATTGACGATTGCGGCGGCGGTGTGTGCGGCATGTCAACCAGCATATCGTCCAGGCTTGCCGTCCTTGGCGGCAATGGCCCTGTAGCCGCACACCATATCCGCAACGTCGGCAACTGGTCGGCGGCCGCAGTAAACTCACGCGCCAAATGCGGCTCGCTGAGCAACGCAACAGCATCGGCATCGCGTAAGATAAACGCCAACTTGTCGCGCTTGGTTTGCGGATTAATGGCGACAAACACGCCGCCAGCGAGTAACACGCCATAAATCGACAGGGCGCATTGCCACGTATTTTCCATAAAAATGGCGACCCGGTCGCCGCGTCTGACACCGTTTTCCCGCAAGGCATGGGCAAGGCGACAGGCATAATTCGTGGCTTCGCCGTAGCTCATGCGCACCTCATCGGCGATCAAAGCGGTGTGCTCCGGATGGCGCGATACGGTAGCGAGCAAGGTCTCTTGCAGCAATCTGGACATGGCGGTCATCCTGATTTAGGCGGCAACAGCCTGTTTGCTCCGGACAAAATCGACCAGGTTATTCACCGAATCAAGGTTGGTCGGCAGCATTTCATCGTCGTTCACTTTGATGCCAAAGGTTTCTTCGATGAACAGTATGATTTCCAGGACGCCGGTCGAATCGATAATGCCTTGCGTCAAAAATGAATCGTCATCCTGCAACACCGATGGGTCTTCGGTAAACAGCAGGTTGCCCAAAATGTAGTCTCGGATAGTATTTTTCATAATCAATGATAGCCAGAGTCAGGTTAATAAAAAGCGGGGCTGTCCGCCTCGCGGATAGTTCGGGAAAATTGTTCGATAAAAAAATAATGGCACAACTGCGTCGACAATACGCCGACTAGCGCCATGTTGTCTTTATAGGCCAACGAACTGCCGCGCCGCGCCTTGTTCAGCAATAAGCCGACTTTTGGCGCATCGAAATAACCATAGCGTTTGAGCTTGTCGGCGCTGAGCAGGTCATCGACATAAGCGGGCGGCTGTGCGGAAAAAAAGGCCGGGATGTCGGGGGCGCGATACGGCTGTTTATGGCGTTCGATAATCTGCTGCGGCAGGTGCTTTTTCATTGCCTGCTTAAACAGATATTTCTCGTTCAGCGCACGCATTTTCAGGCGCGGATTCAGCCGGTTGGCGAACTCAATCACGCGGTGATCCAAAAACGGAAAACGCCCTTCCACCGAATTGGCCATCAGCATCCGGTCGCCCTGCGAACACAATAAATAACCGCCCATCAGCGTTTTCGCCTCCAGATAATGCGCACGGTTGGACGGATGCCAGCGGCCAAAAGCGGCAGGCAACCGCCCGGTCAATCCTGCGGCCGCCTCTTCGCGCAATGCGGCGTTAAGTTCCTGTGAGAAAAAGACTTTGCACTGCGCGGTGGTGAACCAGCGGGTCAGATGGCTGAAGCCCGGCTGCTCAGGCTTGTCCAGACCGATGCGGTAATAATTGCGCAAATAGCTTTGTGCCTGCGTGCTGGACGTTTCCAGATACGGATACAAGGCTTTCAGCAGCAGAGGCCGCCATTCGGATTGCGGCTGGCGCGCCCAGAACTGGCGGATTTTGGCTTCCTTGAACAAATCGTAGCCGCCCAGCGTTTCATCGGCGCCTTCGCCAGTCAGCACGACTTTGTAACCGGAGGCGCGCACCAGGCCGGACAACTGCCGCATCGGCGTCGGTGCGGTGCGCAAAATGGCGGTTTCTGCGTGAAAAATAGTGGCCGGGAAGTGTTCGGCAATGTCGCTATTCGTGCAGCATATCCGGCTGTTGTCGACGCCAAGATGGTCAATCATTTGCTGCTGAAAAGCCGATTCGTCAAGAGCGGCTTGTTCAAAGCCGATGGAAAATGTTTTTAACGGTGCGGCTGAATGGTGGCGAATCAACGATACCAAGGCCGAAGAATCCAGCCCGCCGGACAAATAAGCGCCAACCGGCACATCAGCACGCAAACGGATAACCGTGGCATCGGCCAGTAGGGCGTAGAGCTGTTCGCCCAACTCGCCGTCCGAACCGGCCAGGTAATCGCCCTGCTCGGGAAACTGCCAATCCCAATAACGTGACTCACGCACACAGCCGTTTTCCACGGTCAGCATGTGTCCGGGCGACACCTCGAAAATATTTTCAAACAGGGTATTCGGACTGCGCGGCGCCCAGAAGGTGAAAATCTGATCCAGCGCAGCAGGCGAAATATGCGGCGCTGTCGTTAATTGCGGCAATAAGGCCTTGATTTCCGACGCGAACAACAGCCGTTCGCCCTGGCGGGTATAGAACAGCGGCAAAATACCGGCCCGATCCCGCACCAGCAGCAAACGTCGGCGGCCTTCATCCCAAAGCGCGATGGCAAACTGGCCGTTCAGCTGTTGCACAAAATCGTCGCCATAATGCTCGTAGGCGTGGACGATGACCTCGGTGTCGCTGTCGGTATAAAAACAGTGGCCGTGTTTGATCAAGTCCGCGCGCAATTCAAGATAATTGAAAATCTCGCCGTTGAAGGTGACCCAGACGCTGCTGTCCTCGTTGTGCATGGGTTGCGCGCCACCGGCAAGGTCGATGATGCTCAGACGGGTATGGCCCAAACCGATGCGCCGACCGGGATCGAGATAAACGCCATGACCATCCGGCCCCCGATGCTGCAATGGGGGCAACATGCTGCGCACATCCCGCTCACTAATGTTGGCCTGCATCGACAAAGCCGCAATACCGTTAATTCCACACATGCGCATTCCTTCCAGTGTTGCCCAGCGGGTTGCCTATAAAACAACCCTTTGGACATCATTCTAAGGAGAAATTATGGAAAAAAATATTGGTGGAAATACTTAGGGATAATGAAATAACAATAAGCGCCGCGCTCAATACAAATCCACCGGGTCGACATCCAGCGACCAGCGCACTTTTTTCGCCTGCTTGAGCGTTTCGATTTGCGGCATCAGCACATCGAGCAAGGCGTGCAATTCCGGCCGTCGGCTGCTCTGAAACAACAGTTGATAGCGGTACAAGCCTGCCCGGCGCGCCATCGGTGCGGCAACCGGACCCAACAGCTGGGTATGGCTTTGGCAATGCGCCTCGGCCAGTTCAAGCACGGCCTGCAAAAACAACGGCGGCGCGGCCACATCAATAGCCTGCACCCTAAGCAACGCCTGATAACTGAACGGCGGCAATGACGCCTGTTTGCGTTCCGCCAGTGCGCTTTGGGCAAAACGGTTATAGCCCTCGGCAATCAGCGTGGTTAATAGAGGATGCTCCGGCTGCCGGGTTTGCATGATCACCCGCCCCGGTTTTTCTTCGCGCCCGGCACGGCCTGAAACCTGCACAATCATTTGCGCCAATTTTTCCGGCGCATGAAAATCAATGCTGAACAGGCCGCTGTCGACATCTAGCAGCGCCACCAGCGTCACATTGGCAAAATGGTGGCCTTTCGCCAGCATTTGCGTGCCCAGAATAATGTCCACCTTGCCTTCGTTAATTTGCTGCAAATAATCTTCCAGCGCGCCTTTACGCTGGGTGGAATCGCGATCCAGGCGCACGATGGTTTTATCGGGGAACAAGGCCGCCAGCACCTTTTCCACCCGTTCGGTGCCCAAACCCAGCGGCGTTAATTCACCGGTTTTGCAAGCAGGACAGCGTTTAATCAGACGCTGTTCCTGTGCGCAATGATGGCAACGCAACTTGCCTTCATCATAATGAATCACCAGATTGGCATCGCAACGCCCGCAACGCGCCACCCAGCCGCAGCCGTGGCAAATCAGCGTCGGCGCAAAGCCGCGCCGGTTTAAAAACAGCAGCACCTGCTCGTTTTTTGCCAAAGTAAGGCGCATTTCGGCCAGCAGCGCTTCGGACAAGCCCTCCTGCATTTTTTTGTTCCTGATGTCCAGCAACTGCAACCTCGGCGCACTCGCATTGCCCGCCCTGTCCGGCAAATGCAGCCAGCGGTAGCGCTGTTTATCGACGTTATGCAGGGTTTCCAGTGCGGGCGTTGCCGAACCCAGTACCACCGGGATATTCAACAGTTTGCCGCGCACCACGGCGACATCGCGGGCGGAAAAACGAAAACCGTCCTGCTGCTTGAACGAGGCGTCATGTTCTTCATCGAGGATAATCAGGCCGGGATTTTTTAACGGCGTAAACAGCGCCGAGCGGGTACCCAGCAAAATAGCGCCGTCGCCGCACTGCATAGTCAACCAGGCGGCCGCACGTTGCCGGTCGGTCAATTTGGAATGCGAAATGGCAATACTGACATTAAAGCGTTGCCTAAAACGCTGCTCCAACTGCGGCGTCAGGGTGATTTCCGGCAACAACACCAGCACTTGCTGGCCGCGCTCCAACACCGTGCGGATAATCTGCATATACACTTCGGTTTTGCCGCTGCCGGTGACGCCTTCCAGCAAAAAAACGCCGAACTGGCCGAAGCTGGCAGAGACGGTATCAATGGCCGCCTGCTGTGCCGGATTGCATTGCAAGGCATTGTTTTTAATAACAGGCTCCGTGCGGTTTTTGCCGAACTCGGCCGCGACCTGTTGCACTAGCGATTTGTCAATCAACTGCTTGACCGGCGCGCGCCAAGTGCCGTCCCATGCCGACAATTCGGTTTCTGACCAGCTGCCGGACTGTGCCTGGAATTTTTGCAACACGCTTTGTTGTTTCGGCGAACGCTTTAATAATGCGCTGTCCAGCGCCCTGCCCGCTTCAGTCAAGGCATAGCGTTTTTCAGTCTGGATCACGGCGGCTTTGCCCTGACGCAAGGCCACCGGGAAAGCCGCACTGAACACTTCGCCCAAAGGATGATGATAATAACGGCTGGCCCAGTGCAACAGCGCCAGGTCTTTTGCCGATAGCAGCGGTTTGTCGTCGAGTATGCGTTCGACCCGTTTTAACTTGGCGGTGTCTATGTCGCTATGACGGACGCACTCGACCAGAAAGGCGATTTTTTTGCTGTTGCGAAAAGGCACTTCCAGGCGCACACCGGGTTTTATAATGGCCGAGTTGAACGGCTCCGGCGGCAAATAATCAAATAAGCGATACAACGGCACGGCAAGCGCAACCCGGAAAACAAGCTCATCGTCATTTTGCAACTTAGCCATAAGTGGTGAATTATTTTTGATGTTTTAGAGCTAAGTCACTCTAGGATTTAGACTATTCGAGTTACCCACAAAAGCTGTGGATAACTCTGTGGAAAAATACTTTTTAACTCGCCTTACTGACGGTTTTTATTACAGTTTTGTTACATTGGACAGTTTTTGGACAGCAATTATTTTCATTTTTAATTCAATTGCTTAGGAAATAATTAATGACAATGTGAGGTTTTGATGACCGCTTTTAACCGGTGCTTTGGCCGTGCCTGCAAACCGGCCGATGCCTGTGCGAAAAACCCGCGTTCTTATTAAACTGAGCGGGTAAAAGACAAGCGTAGAAAATAACACCCGTTGCCCCTGTCGGAGTTCAAAGCTAGCTTTGAACAGTCCAAAGCCAGCTTTGGACTCCAACTATCGTGAAAATAGTATGGAATGCTTTTTGCGCGTTACCTAAACCTGATTTTCGTTAAAAATGGCTTCAAGGCTTGATTCAGAGAGAAGCGCATAGGCCCAACGATCGATATCATGTTCGGGGGCGCTACTGATTTTGTCCAAAACCCAAGTGGGCAAAGTGCCAAAACCGCTTTCCACTAATTTTCTGAGCATTTTGCGCTCGCCCTCTAGGATGGCCAATTCCATCCTTTGCTGAGTAACCAGTTGAATTCCTATTTGAATTCCCAGTTGAATACCTTTTTCAATCCCAATACGTTCAAGACTGCAGATATAGGTCATAACATTTTTCCTCTCGCGTTGTTGAATGTCTTGCCATAACAGCACTCAATGTATGGCACTGTCGTCGAAAATGGCCTCTAGGCTTGACTCACTCAGAAATGCCTCGCCCCAGCGCTCCAAATCGCGTACGGGGGCACTACTAATTTTGTCCAAAACCCAGGCAGGTAAGGTGCCAAAACGGCTTTCCAGTAATTTTCTAAAGAATCTGGATTCGCCCTGCAAAACCCCTTTCTCAATCCCAATACGTTCAATACTGCAGATATAGGTCATAACATTTTTCCTCTCGCGTTGTTGAATATCCTGCCATAACAGCACTCAATGTATGGCACTGTCGTCGAAAATGGCCTCCAGGCTTGGCGCGCTTAGAACCTCATCGCTCCAGCGTTCAAGATCATATTCAGTCGCATGGCTAATTTTGTCCAAAACCCACGCTGGCAAGGTGCCAAAACGCTGTTTCAGTAGTCTTCTGAGTAACTTGGATTCACCTTGCACAACGCCCTGCAAAACCCCTTTCTCAATCCCAATACGTTCAATACTACTGACATAAGCCATAACATTTTCCCCTTCACTTTGTTGAATATCCTGCCATAACTGCCTATCCAGTTCGGTCGGCAAATACAGCATCCAGTCCAATACTTTTAATAACGGCCGGATACGCTCCCCCGGCCAGCCTTTGGTCAGCAATGTGCGCATCAGTGTATATTTTGCATCAAAACGCTCATGGCTTTTACCGCGCGTTGCCCGGGTTTTAAGATGGGCGGCGGTGACCAGGGCAAAGGCATTGTCGCTGGCCAATAAGGCGTCCATTTGCTCACTGTAATGCAGCAACTTGACCACCGGAAATTCCAGATAGAGCCGACTGCCGCCGACCTCGTAACCGAAATGATCCGGCTGCCAGTGCGGATGGTCGTCGGCCAATACCGCAAAACTGCCGACCGGCAAACTGTAGCGGTCGAAAATCCGGTAATTGTAGGTGAACATACGCTTGGCGAAGCTGCTGTCGCGGGAAGCCTGTATCTCCACATGTACATAAATCCAGCTTTCGTCGCCGTTGTTCAGCTTCATCTGCGCCAGTTTATCGACGAAACGCTTGCCCAGCGCTGCATCGTGAATGACCGAGCGCAGTTCCTGCTCCAAAAAAGTGTAGCCCTGGCTCCAGTCGAAACAGGCATGAGCCTCGGGAAAATAAAACGCCATAAATTCCGGAAAATAAAGCTCGACCGCCTCTTTCCACGGGCTGTCATAATCATCCGTCACTGCGTTCTGTTCAGTCATCTAAACCACGACTCACTTAGGCTTGATAAACTTAATCGTCATCCGGTCGCTTTCACCGATAGCTAGGTATTTTTCCCGGTCTTTATCTTTCAGCCGCAACGTCGGCGGCAATGTCCAAACACCTTCTGGATAATCTTTAGTGTCCTTGCTGTTGGCATTAATCTCGGCTTTGTCCAAAAACTCAAAGCCTGCGTTTCTGGCCAGCGCAATGACATAATCTTCACTGACATAGCCGGATGCGGCGCTGGTGTCTTGCGATTTTAACGTTGAATTTCTATGCTCGACAATGCCTAAAATCCCGCCGGGCTTTAAGGCCTTATACATCGCATTAAACACCGCTGCGGCCTGGTCGCTTTTCATCCAGTTATGCACATTACGGAAACTTAACACCCGGTCGGCGGACGCATCCGGCGCCAATTGCATCAACTTGGGCGGCTGCAACACGGTCAATTCAACCTTGTCGTAAATTTTCGGCTGGTCTTTGAGCTTTTTGACAAAGCCTTGCAGACCCTTTTGAAAATAAGGCTGCTCGGCATCGGCAGAAAAATGCGCGGCGTATAACTTGCCTTTATCGCGCAAATACGGCGCCAGGATTTCGGTGTACCAGCCTTCGCCAGGCCACACTTCAACCACGGTCATAGCGTCTTTCACCCCGAAAAATTCCAATGTTTGCTGTGGATGGCGGTATTGGTCGCGTTGCTTATGCTCGACCGAACGCTGTTTTCCGGCAATCGCCTGTTGTAGGGCTGTGGGTTGTTCGACTGCGTAAGCCATTGAAAAACTGCCGACCAGCAGCAGTGCCGATAAAATATGTTTCATCAAATTTCCTTGTTGGTTTGAGACCTCTCCCTTCAGGGAGATTTGTTAAACGTTGATAACGATGCTTTAGCATCGTTATCCTTTCAGGTAACCTCGTCGTTTACGGCGAGGCAATCCACCGGCCTCCATCTGTCGATGGGTTGTCGTAAGACAAGTCATTTGGCAGATGAGGTCGAGTGTGGATTGAAACATGTTATTTTCCTAATGAGCAATTGTTTATAAAAACGTTGGGCTACCAACTTAAGCCGGGACAGTTTTAAATGGGTGGCCGGGAACGCCAAGCCCCAGCTTGGCGCGAACACTCGCCAAGCTGGGGCTTGGCGTTCCCAGTTTGTCCCGCTTTAAATGGGAAGCCAATCTGTGTAAACCTGTCTTATCCGTGCCATCCGTGTTCTATTTTCGCTGAGTCGTTAATAACGAAAAACCCTCGCCTCTAAACCAATACCTTCAACTGCTTCAGTAATGTATCCCGCAGGTTATGCAGCTCGCCTAACCGAGCCTGCGCTTCATCAGCCTGATTTTGCCTGCACAACTCACACAGCTCTGCCGCCAACGCATGTATCTGCCGATGTAGCGCGTCAATATCCCGAAAAACCGGCAACATGCCGTATTGGGACACGCCATCGGTATCGAGCCAGCGCCCGAACTGGCACTGCAGAAAATCCAGCGGCGGCGGGTTTTCCCGTGCACCGTTAACAAATGACGCTATGCCGGCAACCCAAGCACGATGCACGACGCCGGCAAAAAGTAACGGCAAATCACCACGACTGACCGCAGTCCGATGCAGCCAAGCCGGATCAGGCCGCCAAGTCGCCGACCAGCCGGGCATGGCGTCTGCGGACATTGGCCTAGCAATGCCGTAGCCCTGCCCCAGTTCGCAACCGAGTTGCAGCAGCATTTCCCCGTGCTCAATCGTTTCCACGCCCTCGGCGATAACGTGCCGCTGGAAGGCGTTGGCCAAACCGATAACACCTTGCAAAATAGCCAAATCATCGGGGTCGTCGAGCATGTCGCGGACAAAACTCTGGTCGATTTTAAGCAGGCTCACCGGCAATTGTTTCAGATAGGTCAGTGATGAATAACCGGTGCCGAAATCATCCAGCGCAAACTTGACGCCTATATTGCGGCAATCTTCAATCACGCGGGAAACATGGGTCAAATCTTCTAAGGCACTGGTTTCGAGCACTTCCAGTTCCAAGCAACACGGCATAATGTCAGGATGTTGCGCCAAAATCTCCCGCAGCCGTGTAACAAAGTTTGTTTTTTGCAACTGCCCGGCGCCAATATTGACGCTAACCGGGATGTCCAGCCCGGCCTGATGCCAGAGCGCCATCTGCGTCAAAGCCGTGTCGATGACCCATTCGCCGATTTCAATAGCCAACGGATGCTCTTCAATCACCGGCAAAAACACCGCAGGCGGCAATAAGCCGCGTTCAGGATGTTGCCAGCGAATCAACGCTTCGGCACCGATAACTTCGCCGCTGCGCATGTTCACCTTGGGCTGGTAATACAGCACAAATTCACGCGCCACTAAAGCCTGGCGGATATGCTCCACGCTTTCATGATGACCGCGAATGCTGCGGTCGCCTTCGGCATCGAAGATGTGATAGCGGTTTTTACCCGCCTGCTTGGCTTTGTACATCGCCTGATCGGCCTGGCGTTGCAACTGGTCGGCATCAATGCCGCCTTCCGCCTGCGGGTAAAAGGTAACGCCCAGACTGGCGGAAATCTGCAAGCTAACGTCGCCCAACTGCACCGCTTCGGCGACAGCGGCGAGCAACCGGGTCAACATCGGCACGCTGGCGTTAACGTCGTCCAGATCGACCAACACCGCAACAAATTCGTCGCCGCCGATACGGGCAATGGTGTCGCCTTCACGCAAGGCCAGCTTCATCCGTGCAGACAAGGCAATCAGCAACTGGTCGCCGACATCATGCCCATATTGGTCATTAATCTCCTTGAAGCCGTCCAAGTCGAGAAAAGCCACCGCCAGTAGTTGTTTATGCCGTTGTACCAACGCCATCGCCTGCTGCAGGCGGTCGGACAACAGCACACGGTTGGGCAGGCTGGTCAGCGCATCATAATTGGCAATGTATTCGAGATAGTCCTGGTGCGCCTTCACCGCCGTAATGTCGGAAAACAGCACCACGTAATGCCGGACTTGACCCTGCCCGTCATACACTGCGCTGATGGTTTGCATCTCGGCATAAACTTCACCGTTTTTACGCCGGTTCCACACTTCGCCGCACCAATAGCCTTGCTCCTGCAAGTCCTGCCACATCGCGGCATAATAGGCTTCTTCCTGACAGCCTGAGCGGAGCAGGCTCGGTTTTTCACCCAGAACTTCGTCATGGCTGTAGCCGGTAATGTGGCTGAAAGCGGCGTTGACATCGACAATCGTGCCATCCGGCTCGGTGAGCATGATGCCTTCGCGGGCATGGGTGAACACACTGGCGGCGAAACGCAATTGCTCTTCATTTTTTTTGCGCCCGGTAATGTCTACGTCGCAACCGCGATAGCCGTACTGGACGCCGTCAGTATCAAGCAAAGGCAGGCCGCTGCTCGACACCCAAATAAGGCGGCCATCCTTGGTGACCATTTGATTTTCCAGATTGAGTATCACTTCCTGACGGCCCATTATCAGAAAACCGAGGTCTTTTAGCTGGTCGCGCCCTTGTTCGGGATGCAGGTCGTAGAAATATTTTTTACCGACCAGTTCGTCAGGCTCAAAACCCAAAACCGCCTTGCACACACTATTGGCATAAGTGTAAAGCCCCTGCATATCGACATCCCAGACAAACGTACCGCTATGCTCAGCCAGCTGCTCAAAGCGCTGCTCGCTTTCGCGTAGCGCGGCTTCAGCTTGTTTGCGTTCGCTCAGATCGCGCACAATGCCGATCATCAAGCCGCGCTCAATTAAATGCGCGCTGACCTCTACCGGCACTTCGCTGTTGTCTTTGCGCCGATGCACCCATTCAGCCTGATGGGTGACGCCAACCATGAGTTGAGCGATAACCTCCCTCAATCTGTCATGTTCACGCTCAGCCACAATATCGGGCAAATGCAACTCGAGCAGCTGTTCACGGCTATAACCGAGCATACGCAAGCCAGCGGGGTTGGCCTCGACAAAACGGCACTTGCCGTCAATCACCAAGACCCCATCCTTGGCCAGCTCGAACAATTGCCGGAACCGACCCTGTGCACGTGCACCCCGCGTCAGCAAAAACCAAGTCAGTGTACTGATCGCCAAAGTCAACATAAAGCCCACAACGCCCACCATAACAGGACGCTGATGCAATAAATGCCGTGCGTCAAAAGCCGGGGTAGTGTACATCAGCACCGTCCAACGGCGACCGCCAACGGCCAGTTCCCGACTAAGGCGCAACAGGCCGACGGCACTATCGATGTGGTTTGAGCGGTACAAAAGGTTCTGCCCCGCCTGCGGCTCACCGTCATAGATTTCAAGGCCAATATCGGCATCGATTTGGGCACTGAATGCTGCCATCAAGTCATTGATACGGAACGGCACATCCACCCAACCGGTAATAGCGGCACGGCGCTGCGCCGTGGTGTCAATAACCGCGCCGTGCCGAAACACCGGCAGATACATGACAAAGCCATTAACGTCGGGCTTGTCAGCGTCTTGTGCCAAAGTGATGCGCTCAGTGATGGCAACATCGCCGCTATCGCGCGCCCGTTCCGCCGCCATACGGGGACTGGGGAAAGCCAAAATATCCAAGCCTATCGCCTTGAGATTCTCCTTATTGAGTGGCTCCATGTAGATAATCGGCGCGTAATAGGCACGCCCACCTTCCGGCTGGATGCGGTAATCGGGCAACTGTTGGCGCATAGCGGCAATGTG
Organism: Methylobacter sp.; assembly: GCA_030684815.1. Classification (GTDB taxonomy): domain Bacteria; phylum Pseudomonadota; class Gammaproteobacteria; order Methylococcales; family Methylomonadaceae; genus Methylobacter_A. Next base: position 15,658 of record JAUXXQ010000048.1, read on the forward strand.
CTGTTCTTTGTCGGCATCAACAATTATTTCAGTCAAGCCAACACCTTGCACACCGGCGTTATGGTCAAGCCTTAACGCCTGCACATAAGTCCGAAATTCAGCGGCGGAAATATGCTGCGAACTATCCACAAAGCCTTTGACGCCGCGCATAATCTTCACATAAGCATTGAAACGGCCATGAACAGTGCTGATAGTTTGATCGGCCGTCAACTCGAATGCGGTTTGCAACGATTCGGTATCTTGTTGCTGAAAGCGGCGGCACAGGTCGGCGGTAATACCGAAACCCGCCAACATGATAAGGCCTGACAGGAGCCAGGATGCGCATTGCGCATTGCGTAAACAGCCTAAGTATTTTTTACTCATACCGTGGTTAGATGAGCTGTATTAAACGGATATGCTGCCCGGCTTTTTCCGGGAAATAGCCTAAACATTAACCCACTCCACTGCCTGCACCGCAAACCAGCAGACCTGATTGCGCCCCTTGTCTTTCGCCTCATACAAAGCCGCATCGGCACGGTGCAAAACCGCCTCGCTGCTCTGGTCATTGAATGAAACATAAGTGCCGCCGATACTGACGGTAATCTGCACCGGCCCGGCCTCATGCTCAATGCGCATCGCCTCGACTTGTGCGCGCAAGCGTTCCGCCATAATTAACGCATCGTTTTGGTCGGCGCCGGACAGCAAAATGGCAAACTCTTCGCCGCCCAGACGCGCAGGCACATCAATAGCACGCGAACTGCTGCGTGCAATGTCGGCAAACCCCTTTAATACCTCATCGCCAGTGCCATGGCCGTAAACGTCATTCACCCGCTTAAAAAAGTCCAAGTCCAGCATCAACAACACCGCCGAATAATTCGGCAAACGCGCCACTTTCGCCCGCTCCTGCTCCAGTTGCTCCAAAAACACACGGCGATTAAACAAGCCGGTCAACGGGTCGGTGCTGGCCAATTGTTGTAATTGCGCTTCCAGCGCCTTACGCTCGCTAATGTCTTCTTTAATGCCGATAAAATGGGTGATGTCGCCCGCGCTATTTTTTACCGGCGCGATGCTCAGCTCCTCATGATACAAGTGCCCGTTTTTGTGTTTGTTAACCAACTCGCCGCGCCAGTGCTGCCCGGCCAGAATGGCCGTCCACATGGCCTTATAATAAGCCTGATCCTGTAAGCCGGAACTGATCAACTCACTTGGCTTACGCCCCACCGCTTCTTCCGGCGTATAACCGGTTAATTTGCCAAAAGCCGAATTGGCCCAGATCACGACAGCCTTGGTATCGGTGATGACAACGCCGTTTGCCGCCGCCTCCAATGCCGCTATCAGCAAATTGTTACGCGCCTCCATTTCGGTACGCAACAGCGCGTAACGGATCGTCCTGGCCAAACCGTCATAACCGAAATCGCCCTTGACCATATAATCGACTGCGCCCGCTCCCAATGCGCTCAACGCAAAATTGGTGTCGCCGCGTCCGCTGAGCACCACAATCGGCATATCGGGCGCCATGCTGCGCGCACTGTGCACAGTCGCCAAGCCTTCCGAATCGGGCAACGACAAGTCCAGCAACATCACCTCAAACGATGAATGCGCCAAACACTGTTGCGCCTCCTCAAGCGATTGCGCCCACGTTACCGCAAAACTTTCGCCGCTATTTTGGCGCAATTTCATTTTTACCAAATGGGCATCGCCTTCTTCGTCTTCTATCAGCAATACCCGAATCACTTCATCCGACTTCATGGCTTAAAACCTTGCGGCAAACGCACCAAACTGAACCAATAGTCGCCAATCTGCTGAATCGCATTGACAAACTGCGGCATATCCACGGGCTTGGTAATATAGCTGGTCGCGCCCAACTGATAAGAACGCACCACATCGCTTTCAACACTGGAGGTAGTCAGTACTACAGTTGGAATGCCTTTAAAACGTTCGTCAGCCTTGATGACAGCCAGGAATTCGCAGCCGTTCATGCGCGGCATATTTAAGTCGAGAAAAATCAAATCGGGGCGCGGCGCATCGGCATATTTTTCAGTCCGGTTTAAAAAATCCAAGCCTTCGCGCCCATCAACCACATGATGCAAATTAGCCAGTACCTTAGCTTCCTTTAAGGCCATTTTCACTAAATAGGCATCGGAAGGCTCGTCTTCCAATAATAAAATTTCAACGAAGTTAGGGTTATTGACTTGCTTGTTCATTCGTTACAGTGACCTTTCATTTGTTTGATAGAGTGTGGTGGCGATTGGTTTTTTGCTTAAAGGGTAGAGCTGGGGGATTTAAAAAATGTCGTAACTGCTCATCGAAAAAAAATGGAACGCGGAAACCAACAGTAGGCGCTTTAGGCGACACAGGTCAGACGGATTTATACGGATTTTTTAAAATGGGCTGCGCTTTTAATCCGTGATTATCCGTTTTACTTGTGCCCCAGAGGGTATCAGTGCCATCCGTGTTCTAATTCATTATTTTTAAGGCTTCCCATTTAAAGCGGGACAAAATGCCGAAGTAGACCTTCCAGGTTTTTAAAACCTGGAAGGTCTGTCCCGTATTAAGTTGATAGCCATTTTTAACAACCGCTGTGCAGTTACAAACCGTCATTGAGTGCATCAGTCCTCACCAGGATGCTGCACCAGCGTAATCCAATAATCCTTGAGTGTCCTAATGACTTCCATAAATTGGGGGACTTCCATCGGCTTGACCACAAAACCGGCGGCGCCGTAATCGTAAGAGGCAAGCACATCCCTTTCAGCCGAGGAGGTGGTCAATACCACAACAGGAATGCGCCGTAACTTCTCCATGACCTTTATTTTTTGCAGAAAAGTCAGTCCGTCCATACGCGGCATATTGATGTCCAGCAAAATCAGGTCGGGGCAAGGCGCATCCTGATAGCGGCCTTCCTTATGCAAAAAAGCGAACGCCTCAACACCGTCTTCGACATGGTGCAAATCAACCAAGATTTTGTTTTCCTTAAAGCCCATGCGCACTAAAAAGGCATCGGCCGGCTCATCTTCGACCAGCAAAATGGTAAACACTGAATTTTTATGTCTCATAAATATTTTTTGAAGGTAAATCAAAAACAAAACAAGCGCCGCCATCCAAACCATCTTCAATATGAACCCGGCCTCCCGCTTGCTGTACGATTTTTCGCAATAAGGCCAGCCCAATGCCGTTGCCCGGATAATCAGGGCTATTAGGGACTAGCCGGACAAAAATATCAAACACCCGCCCGCGATATTCCTGCGCAATGCCGCTACCGTTATCGGCAAAACGGAAATAAGTACGCCCATCCATAACCTGAGCCGATATATCGACACAAAGGGGCCGGTCTTTACGGCGGTAAAGTAGCGCATTATCTAGCAATATCGTAAACATTTCCTGCAAATAATGCGTAGACAAATAAACGGCAGGTATCGGCGCGTGTATTTTAATGTCGGCATCCGGCGCTACCCCCCCCATATCCATGGCAGCAAGCGCCTGCCGTAACACGGCTTCGCTGTCTAAGCATTTATCCTGCCCCGGTGTTTCGCCCAAAGCCAAATAGCGCTGGGCATCACGCACCAAGCCATTGAGCCGGTAGGCTTGTGTATGGATAAAATCAAGCGCGTGCTGCCTATCCGCATCGAGCTTGAGTTTCAGGCTTTCTTGCAGATAACCGGCAAAACTTATCAAGCGCCTGCTCGGCTCCTGAAAGTGATGCGCCATCACCTCGCCCAGCCGCGTTAAGTCGGCATTAGAGCGGCGCAGCGCATCCTCTTTGATTTCACGCAAAGCGATCTCTTCGCGCAAATTGGCATAAAGCGAGGCATTGGTTAACGACACCGCCGCCTGGGCCGCCACCAGTTCCATCAACGGAACCGCTTCGGCGGCAAATGCATTGGCTAAGGTTTTATGCTCCAAATACAACACTGCAATGGTCTGGCCGAGATTGCTCAGCGGCAGGCATAACGCCGAGCGCACGTCGGCGTCGCGAAGGTAACTGTCATTGACCAATGGCGTATCGTCCTCGGGCATCACCGCGACCGGGCGGTTCATCCGCGCCGTGTACTGAATCAGCGACTGCGGCAACGGTAACATGGATGTCAAAATGACAGGCGCCGTCACCGTAACCGGCGCTTGGGTATCGGCGACCACGCTAAAATGCCCCGCCTCCAACATAATCAACACCACCCGTTGTGCGCCAGACATGCGTCCGATGTGGGCGACGACCTGCTGTACCACGTCGTTAACCAAGGTATGACTGGAAATTAACTGCCCGATACGGATTGCATCCTGAATATCCTGTTCCCGCAACCAGGCGATTTGGTCAGCGCTTTTAGCGCCGGTAGTGCTATCTTGTAATACCGACAAGTCGGGCACAGCCGCCAACACCGTTTGCGCCTGCCATAATTGGTAACAGTGATAAGCCTGTTGCCGGTACGTCAGCGCAAAAGACGCCTTGCCGCGCCCCTCCCAAAACGCGGCCACGCGCATAGCGATAAACGCCTGCCGGTGCAGGAAACCTTGCTCAGTCGCGGCATAAAGCGCTTGGTCATAGCATTCAAAAGCCGTCGCCCAATCGCCATCCAACCTTGCCGTTTCTGCCTTCAGCAACAATACCGCATAGCTAAAATTATCCGGGCAGCCATCAGCCCAGTGCGTGAAACGCACGCTAATGGCGTTGATTTCCTCGCGTGCCTGTGCCGCAGAACAGCCCAACAACTGCGGCGCATCCAACAACAACAGCGCCCGTTGCCAATAAAATTGGTAGGTGGGCAGCAAGCCTTGGGTAGACACACAATCTAAACGCCGCCCAGCCTCCTGCAAGCTGATGGCCGCCGCCTCGGTTTCTGCCAACTGCAATAACGCTTCAGTTTTTAGGATGTAATAAATGCACAGCACCTGCACATTACGGTGTTCTTCGCAGCGTTGTAAATACAGCGCTTCAGGCTCGCCCTGCCAGCTGAACAGCTCAGCCTCAGCCGTGCCGTTTTGCAACGTGTTAAAAACACGCAGCGCGCCTTCGGTCAAATCGATGCCCCACAAGTTTTTTCGCTGTTGGCTAAACTCGCGGTAACCCAAGGTTTCCTCAATCAACTCGGGCAAGGCCGTGCCCTGAAAAAACCGGCAATAGGTATTATGGCCAAAGCCATACACCGCATATTGCAGATTGCCGGAATCGAGGCCCGATTTATAGGCATTCAAATAATCCCCGCTCGCTTCAGCCAACGGCGCAAACCAATGCCGTAACGAACTGCCTATCATCAGGTAAGCCACGCTGTCATCGGCAGGCGACGCAAACCGGCGCATCAGGGCACAAGTCGCGTCATAAAGTTGCCGGCACTGCCCGGCATCGCCCTGCCCCACATGCGTCAACAAGCCGCCAAAGGCCGGAAAACTGTAAGTCGCACTGGGCACACAGCCGTATTGCAAAATCATATTGATTTCACGGGCAACGATAACGCCCCATAAACCGGGATGGGAACGGTAACAAGGCGGCCCCATGCCGGTCAGCAATAACATGATGGCTTGCTGTTCGGCATCCTGCATCGGCGGCAATTCGCCAAGACAAGACAGCGGGCGCCCGTCCAGACGTTGCCGCACCTGCGCCAACTCTTGGTCGCGTGCGGCGGCATAATCGGCGCTCGGCACTTCGACGCCGAACAGGCGCAAACCTTCGCAGGCCAGTTCAATGGCTTGCGGATACAGCGCACGCAAGGTGTATTGCACCACCAGCATGTGGAACAAAGTCGCCTGACGCAGTTTGTCCGGCTCATGGCTGATGGCCTGTTTGATAAAATCCTGCGCCTGGTCAAAATTAGCGTTCAGATATTCCAATTCGCCGCGTTCGCGGAACAAAGCAAAGGCCAATTCATGTTCAGTCTGCCACAAATCATCCGGCAGCAAGCCCATGCCTTGCTGCAAATAGGACAAAGCCGCGCCATAAGCTGCCGATAATTTAGCTTTTTGCGCCGCCAGCAAATTAAGCCGCGCCAGCTCCAAACCTTCCTCACGCGAATGCAGCAACGATACCGCCCGGTTCAGCTGATCGACAATATCGAATATCTGTTCGTCCAGATGTTCCGCAGGCGTCATACCCAGCAACAAGCGCGCAATACGGTGATGCATGACCACCATCTCCGCTACCGGCATAGACCGGTAAGCGGCCTCCTGCACCCGGTCATGCAAAAAACGAAACTGGGGCGGCAACAATCGTGACGCCCGCAATTCCGGCGCCGAATCCGGCAAGATAAACTCTTCTTTAAGCGCCGGTAACAAGGTGTCATAAGCGTCCGCAACCGGCACGCCAAGCAACTGCGCCAACCTGTCCAACTGAAAACGCGTACCCAAACAAGCCGCCCAGGCCAACGTTGTTTGTGCCTGCTGCGGCAAGCCGCCGAAACGGTGCAACATCAAATCGAGCACATTATCGGCAAAACCGACTTGCCCAATGGCTTCAATTTGCCACACCCAGCGTAACGCCGACACATCCAAGGCAATTAATTTTTGCGTGTACAGGGTGCGCAAAAATTGCCACAGAAAAAACGGGTTACCGGCGGTTTTATGACTGATAACGGCAGATAAATCGTTAACCTCGGCAGGCGTGGTAGAAAAGGTATCGGCCAGCAGTTGCATGACCGCGCTGTCAGGCAACGGTTTCAGCGTGATGTCCCTTACCTTGAAATCGGCATGTTGCTTAAGCTGGGTCACCGCCAACATTAAAGGGTGGGCGGATGACACTTCATTATCCCGATAAGCGCCAATCAACAGCAGATGCGTTAAGCTGCGGTCTTTGGCCAGCAGTTCCAATAAATTGAGCGAGGCCGAATCAATCCATTGCAAATCATCAAGAAAAATGACCAGCGGCTTATCCGGCGAACAAAAAGCGCCAATGAAGCGGCGAAAAGTTTGGTTAAAACGGTTAATGGTTTCCGATGGCGGCAATTCCGCGACTGGCGCTTGCGCGCCTAACAACGCAGTCAAGCCCGGAATCACATTAGCCAGCACCCCGGCATCTCGGCCCAAAGCCTCAGCTAAGCGGGCGCGCCATTGCAGCAGACTGGATTCCGGCTCGCCCATGACAAAATCAATCAGCTTGCGCAAGGCTTCAATCCAGGCGCTGTAAGGCAGACTGCGTTGCAGCTGGTCGAATTTGCCGGACACAAACATAGATTTTTGGCGGGTAATCGGAATATAGGTTTCACGGATCAGCGCGGTTTTGCCAATGCCCGAATAACCGGCAATCAACACCATTTCATGACGGCCCTGACACACATGCTCATAACAATCGAGCAAACATTGGCGCTCGTATTCACGGCCATACAGCTTATGCGAAACCAGAATCTGTAGCGGCGCATCGAAAGCGCCGGGGCTGCCGTGCGTCAGCGTATTCACCTGCTGCAAATCAGCGCGCAAACCGTCGATGCTTTGATAACGCTGCTCAGGCTCCTTCGCCAACAGCTTTAGCACAATCGCGGCAAAAAACGGCGACACCCCCACATTAAACCGATCCGGCGGCAGCGGCTCTTCGGCCAAATGGGCATAGATTAAATCCAGAGGATCGTCATAAACAAACGGCGGGCGCCCGGTCAGCCATTGGTACAACAGCGCGCCAAACGCATAATAATCGGCGCGGTAATCGACCGGGCAATTCATCCGCCCGGTTTGTTCCGGCGCAATATAACGCAAATCGCCGGGAATCAGCCACGGGCTGCCAAAATCGCGGTGTTCGCGGTCGCACAACACCGTCCGGGTAAAATTGATAAGCCAGGCCTGTTGCGGGCCGATTAAAACCGTCTCCGGGGTCAGGTTGTGCAGCACCATACCGGCGTCATGGCTCTCATTAATGGCCTTGGCGACGTGACCGGCCATAGCCAACACCTGCGCAATATCGGCGTTGGCTTGGTGCAGGGCAAGGCTAGCGTTGACCGGCTGATACACGATGACCGTATCGCCGCCCAAACCTTCCTTGCCCACCAACGGCAACATGCAGTCCAGCTGATAGCGCGAAACAATGTCATACTCATTTTGCAACAGGTATTCTGCGTTTTTCGCCCCCAGCCGCAACCGCCTCAGCAAAAACCGCTGCTGACCGCCGTAGCGTTCAGCAACCAGCGTTTCAGTTTGGTCGTCCTCAGCCACTAACTCGACAACGCGCCAGCTATCTGCGTGCTGGGCTTTTATTATTCTTTTTGACATAAAATTACCCTACTGAATCGATTGTCTCGTCCCCACACGGCGAGTGGGAACGAGGGAAAACACGTTGGAGTAAAACAGCTTTAGCTGTTTTTTTACCGCCACGTTGGAGTAAAACAGCTTTAGCTGTTTTCACCGCCAATAGCTAAAGCTATTGGACTCCATGTTCTTGCCCCTGCAATGTTATATTTCCACACGGCGCGTGGGAACGAAAAAAAACACGTTGGAGTAAAACAGC
>JAUXXQ010000061.1 GCA_030684815.1 Methylobacter sp.
GGCGACGAAGGCAACGACTGGCTGGTTGGTGGCATTGGCAACGACACGCTGCACGGCGGTGATGGCGATGACATCTTACAAGGCGGTGCCAGTGATGCCGGTTCGTGGACGTTTGCGCTTGATGAGCAGGGGCAAATGCAGATAAGTTTCACGCCTGTTGATGCCGACCTGGCCGATTCCACCGGCACGACCTTTACCCGTGCGGCCTTTACCCCTACTTGGACGATGCCGGGCGGCATCACCCGCGACATCCATGACAACCGCGCTGCACTGATTGAGCAGGAACACGGTTCATTGGCAGATGTGGCTTTATTGTTCCAAGCTGTGGTCAAACAACTGCCGGACACCAAAGCGATTAATTACTTTGCCGGTCTGGGTTTGGACAGCGAAGGCTTGGCGCAACTGGCTTATGATTATATTGTCGAGCAGAATCCGGACTTATTGCAACAGCCGGTTGAGGCGCAAGTACGTCAGTTGATTACGCAAGTGTGGGGCAGTGCCACTGATGACTTAGTGGCGATGGGCACCGACTATATCAATCAGGGCGGCAATTGGGCGGAAGGACTGCTGTATCTGGCGCGCCATGCCAACAACCGCGATAGTTTGCTTGACGACCAAGGCTTGTTACAACTGACCACGCCGTTGGTCGTCGGTGAAAGCGGTTGGTCGGCTAATGCCGGTAATGACCAGCTGTTCGGCGGTGCCGGTAATGATTTGTTAGTTGGCGGTAGCGGCAATAACCTGCTCGATGGCGGCGAAGGCTTGGATATGGCGGCTTTCGTGGGCACATTGGCGGACTATACCTTGAGTTTGCAAGAAACCGCGCCAGATGTGATTGACTTAGTGTTAAGTAATGTCCATAGCGGTGACACAAATATCCTGCGCAATATCGAACTGGTGCGGATCGGTGGTGACATTTACCAAGCAAAAGCGGACATGCCCGAACTGGCAATCGGCGAAACCAAGCCGGTTGCTGATTTTGTGCAAGTGGTCAGTGTGACTGAATTGCAGGTGCTGGAGGTTCCGGCAAGCTGGTTGGTGCCGAAGGTGTCGCTCGAAGCGGGACGCGATTTGTAACCCCCCGAAGTGGGCCGGGGTTTGTAACCCCGTCACCCACGTTTTCGTTTTATAACTTGTCACGATGTTCAAACGTTTCGGCCGGGGTTGCAAACCCCGGCCGACTTCGCTTTATGCCCTTTAGGGTATATATCGCGATTGATTGCGCATTCCGCTTATTCAAATCATCACCGATTAGACCTTCCAGGTTTTAAAAACCTGGAAGGTCTGCCTATCCCCTCTATTTCTCATCCCCAAGCACCCCGCGTAGAATCGAGAAAACCCGACCAACTTGTGAAGTTTCGATACAAACCATTAGTTGACAGCTTTAGCTAAAT
>JAUXXQ010000065.1 GCA_030684815.1 Methylobacter sp.
CTGTTGAATTTGAAGCCTACAATCCCCAGATAGGGCGGATGATTACAATACATCAGCGTAACTTCTCATTACCCACAGGTAGCTGCAGCCCGAATCAAATCGGATAGCGGTGGAATATTGCGTTCAGCCATCAGCCTATCTTTAAGATAATGCTAAAATGAAAGCCCGTACTTTAGACAAGTCTTCTTTAAACTGGCAAAGGTGTCACGGCACCTTCGCCCCGCCTCGCTACGGGTACTGCCGCTGATTTTTCGTTTTTTGACATAGTCCCGAATATCGCGTTCACTGAGGTTATTGTGGAGCGGCAAATAAGGTTTATCGAGAACACGAAGCAGCTCCTGCTGATTGTTGCCCATCCGCTTTAAGGCCTGATTGAGCGTCGCATAAGCTGTTGGGGTGCTGCACATCGCTTGAAAACGTAATTTGATGTCTTCTGCTTGGCTTGCTGTGGGCGCAAGCTTGTAGGTTTTCAGGTCACGGTAAATCTGCCAGAGTTGTTCGCGTACGCCGTCAACAGCTTTCACATGCTCATCATTCAAAGGGATTAAGCGATTAATGATGCGTTCGGCATGAATCCAGCACAGCGCATGGTCAAAGACATTAAACTGTCCGGCATCATCGCTGACAATGCTCAGGGTAACGGGGATGCCCTGGGCTAACAGGCCACCCATTAAAGCGCCTTCGGTAACGATGCGCCGATGCCGTTTGCTTTTGATGCCCTGCCGATCAGGTGGTGATACGCACCACCTGATCGGCAGGATCGGCTAACGGCAGGCTGCACACAGGGTCACCCGAAAATTTAACTTCAAGGCCTGCCAACAAAACATGCGGCAGTTTTTGTTGCTCCATATAGGTGAAGGCACCGGCATTCAATACGTAAAAAGAGTCGCTGCCTTGGCCTAAACAGCTAAGGAAATTAATGCGGCTTTTACTTTCGGTACTGCTAAACCAGGCAAACAGTTCATTGCCGATATGGGTGCAATAGCCATTTTTGCCATCATG
>JAUXXQ010000068.1 GCA_030684815.1 Methylobacter sp.
AGATAAGTGGCTCTCGTTAATAGATTGTCGCTCGGCTTGGCCAAAATACGCTGCTGTTGTCATCTCGGTTTTTTGTAGGGTTGGAATAGGTGCTTATTTTACTCATTTTTTTTGGTATCTTGGTTTGCGGAAAAGGCCTAAATGTCAGCGCATTTTTTCCAAAGGGGAAGCTCATAATCGGGACTCATGGGGAAATTGGACGGCCATTTTAGACGCTTTGGCTCATAATAAGAATTGCTGTGATTTAACCATCCTAATATTAATCAAGGTCGGTTTTGTCTATAATCGGGGCAATTTTAAACCCGCGCCGGGCTCCGCCAATAAAACGTTGCTGCAAACAGTAGGTTCAGGTTCCGGTTAACAGGAGTAACGCTTTGAACCCAAAGCACAAGATTTTATTCGCAGGCGATCCGCATGGGGATTTTAAGCCGTTGATAGCGGCGGTGCATGAATATAAACCCGAAGCTGTGGTGTTGCTGGGCGATTATGATTTGGACATGCCCTTGGACGTTTGTTTGCAGGACATTGTCGGCTTAACCCAAATTTGGTGGATTGCGGGCAATCATGATTTTGAAACGCCCAGCAAACATAGGCATTTGTTTAATTCTGCTTTGGCCGGCCAGGGTCTGCATCTAAAGGTCACTGAAATCGCCGGGTTAAAAGTTGCCGGTTTGAGCGGCATTTTTTTAGGGCGTGTCTGGTATCCGCCGCAGCCGCCGAAATGGCTGGGCAAACAGGATTATTTGCGCAACCAGTCGGCCACTATCAGGCATAGGGCCATGCCGTTAAAGTATAAGGCGGCGATTTGGCATGATGAGTTTGAGGCATTAAAAACACTGAAAGCGGATATTTTAGTCAGTCATGAAGCGCCGGGGTCGCATCGTCACGGTTTTGATGTGATTGGTGAATTGGCGGCGGCCATGGGCGTTAAAAATATCTTTCATGGTCATCTGCATGAAAATTACTCTGTTGTCATTAAAAAAAACATCAAGGTAGTCGGCGTGGCGGACAGGGCCGTTACTGATCTGATGGGTAATATGCTCAATAAGGGCAGGTAGAAAGGGGGATGATATGAATGATTTTTTGGCTGGCTCACCGTTACGTTACCTAATTCCCGGTGCGCTGCTGATGGGGCTTTTAGTGCTGGGTTATTGGGTGCTCAGTGAATTTCTGTACTCGCTTGCCTGGTCGCTGATTATTGCTTATTCAACCTGGCCTGTGTATTACCGGCTGCGCCAGCGTTTAAAAGGTAACGCCACTATCAGCGCTTTGCTGATGACAACTGTCATCGCCTTGTTAATATTTATAGCGGTATTTGGCCTTGCTGCTCTGCTTCAGGATGAACTGAAATTTGCTTATCAAGCCGTTGTGGTTGAGCTGTTGCAAGAACCTTATGAGCTGCCGGATTTCATTAAAAATATCCCTTGGTTGGGTCATTCTTTGCAAGAATGGCAAGTCCGATTGGCCGATGACCGTGCTGCCGTAGCAGGGCAATTGGCTAACTGGGCGAAACAATGGTTAGGTTATCTCGGCAGTTTTTTGGGCAGTGTCGGCCATTACATTATGAAACTGGCTGTGGTCACGGTCACTGTGTTTTTCTGTTTTCGAGACGGCGAAAGGATAGTTGAACAGGTGCACACTGGATTGATTCAATTCTTGGGCAAGCACCAGGATATTTATTTTCAATCTGTGACCAAAACAACGAGTGCAGTGGTTAACGGCTTGGTGTTGACGGCCTTGGCCCAGGGTTTTTTGGCGGGCTTTGGTTTTTATATGGCCGATGTCAAGGCGCCGGTTTTATTCGGAGCCATTACCGCCTTATTGGCGCTGGTGCCGATGGTCGGTGCGGCATTGATTTGGCTGCCGATAGGTCTCATTTTAATTTTAATGGATCGGGTTGGCGATGGCATCGGGGTACTGCTTTGGGGCGGATTAATCGTCAGCACTATTGACAATGTGGTTCGGCCGCTGATTATCAGCGGCACAGGGCAGGTACCTTTTTTGGTCGTGTTATTTGGCGTTCTCGGTGGCCTATCCGCTTTTGGTATGGTGGGGTTATTTATGGGGCCGGTCATTCTCGCTGTGTTGCTGGCGGTATGGGAAGCTTGGTTAGAACAGCAAAGTGGCGAAAATGTAGCAGGCGGATCGTGAGCGCAATCCGTCATCAACCGGGTTTTTTGGCAGTGGTTAATGGGGCGTTGCAGTGCTGATAATAAGACTGTTGACGTTACTCAATGTCTTGCAACGTATGTGGGGTCATCAAGCTCTATTAACGAATCTATCGATGCCTGAATCCACATTGGCGGCTCGGGTTCGCTGATTTCGGCGTCGCCCAGGTTTAATTCCAAAGGCCCAAGCGCCGATGTCCAATTCAATTCGTCGCTGACTTGTTCCAATTGTTCCAGTTGCGCCAGCAATTCCAGCAAATCGGTTTGATTAGTATTTTTCTTAAATTTTCTCATTTGTTGACCCAGTGCGGAATTATAAATCAGGGGTTTAGGCCATTTGCTAAAAAGAAGAGCCCTGAATAATTGTCCATGCTTAGCACGAAATAACACGAAATTTTCGTGCTAAGCGTGGACTTTATTTTTTACAGGCCATGATTATCAAGGGATGTTATTTCTCTGAAATTACTTTAACCGATAACCTTGCCAATCAACTCGCCCAATTTAACCGTTTTGCCCGCCTTAAATTCAGCGTCCCATTCGGCTTTATCTTTGCCGAACAGGACGATAATCGTAGAACCCATGTTAAACCGGCCCATTTCTTCGCCGATGTTCAAGGTGGGTGCATCATCCCTGTATTGCCAGCTTTGCACCTCGGTAATGCTTGGCGGCGTGACCACACCGTGCCAGACGGTTTCCACGCTGGATACGAAGATTGCGCCAACCAGAATCAGCGCCATCGGGCCTATTTCGGTGTCGAAAATGGCGGCAACGCGCTCGTTTCTGGCGAATAAACCGGGTACCGAGTTGACGGTGGCGCCATTGACGCTGAACAAACGGCCAGGGATATGCACCATTTCCCGCAAGGTGCCGGTTAGCGGCATGTGCAGGCGGTGGTAGTCTTTAGGCGACAGATAAATGGTAGTGAATACGCCGTTGTTGAACGGCTCGGCGCGGGCAGCGTCACCGCCTAATAAGTCGGTGGCGCTAAAGCTTTTGCCTTTGGCCTGGAAAATGTCGCCGTCGGTAATAGATCCGGCCTGGCTGACTGCGCCATCGGCCGGGCAAACAATCGCGTTTCTTTCCGTGCTGAGCGGTCTAATGCCGGGTTTTAGTGCGCGGGTGAAAAAATGGTTGAAACTCTTATAGGCATTGATGTCGGGCTCTAACGCTTCAGCCATATTAACGCCGTAATGCCTGATAATCTGCTTGATGAACAGGTTTTTAAAGGATCTGTTTTCGCAGTGAGTCAACTTGCTCATTAGCTGTGACAAGGCGTGATGCGGCAAAATATATTGGGGCAGGGTGGTCAGGGCTTCTTTAAAATTCATGGCTGGTCATTGTTGGGTGTTTTGCCGCTTAGGAAATAGGCAAAGGCGATTATTTCAGCAACGGCAACATAGAGTTCATTAGGGATTTCATCGCCTAACGGGATTTGTGCCAAAATTCGTGCCAGTTCCGGCTCGGTTTGCAGCGGTATGCCGTGTTCTTTGGCGATGGCGAGGATGTGTTCGGCGGTCAGGCCGGTGCCTTTGGCGGTGACCTTGGGCGCGTTCTTGCCGTCGTATTTTAAGGCGACGGCAAGATCGGTGGTGTAGTAGGTCTTAGCCATGATGGCTTAATTTCGCGGATTCATCATTCAATGAATTAAGGCAGCGTAACCAATTCCGGCGCTTGCCAATCGGGGTTTCTGTGTTCGACCACGACGGTGGTGTAAATGCCGCCGCGCACGTTAAATTCGGCGCGCACACGCATGAAATTGGGGGCAATGGCTTTAACTAAATCATCAAGGATTTCGTTGGTGATGGCTTCATGGAAGGCGCCTTGATCGCGGAATGCCCATAAATACAGTTTGAGCGCTTTAAGTTCGACGCACAGTTTTGCCGGGACGTATTCAATCTGGATGGTGGCAAAGTCCGGTTGGCCGGTTTTTGGGCATAGGCAGGTAAATTCAGGGGTGTCGATGCGGATGGTGTAATCGCGCCCCGGTTGCGGGTTGTCGAAGGTTTCCAGATCTTTGCTTGCTTGGGTTGTCATGGTTTATTGATAAGTGGTGTAGTTAAATTAAAGTCGAAACTTAGCGGGTTATCGTTAATAATAGCCGGTTATTTTAATTCAACGGCAGGGATATTCATACCAGTACTATGAAACTTGAAAAAATCAAACTTTCGGGTTTTAAATCCTTTGTTGATTCAACGGTCATACCGATCAGCGGTAATTTGACCGCGATTGTCGGGCCTAACGGCTGCGGAAAATCCAATATTATCGATGCGGTGCGCTGGGTGATGGGCGAAAGTTCGGCCAAACATTTGCGCGGCGGCAGTATGGCTGATGTGATTTTTAACGGTTCCTCGGGAAGAAAACCGGTCGGCACCGCGTCGGTCGAGCTGGTTTTTAATAATACCGAAGGCAAGCTGGGCGGCGAATATTCGCAATACGATACCATTGCAATCAAGCGCCAGGTCAGTCGCGACGGCACTTCGGTATTTATGCTGAACGGTTCGCGTTGCCGCCGTAAAGACATTACCGACATCTTTTTGGGCACCGGTTTGGGTTCGCGCAGTTATGCGATTATCGAGCAGGGCACTATTTCGCGCATGGTTGAAGCCAAGCCGGATGATTTGCGCGTACATATCGAGGAAGCGGCGGGCGTGTCCAAATATAAGGAACGCCGCAGCGAAACCGAAACCCGGATGAAGCACACCCGCGAGAATCTGGAGCGGCTGGATGATTTGCGCGATGAAGTTGAAAAGCAAATCAAACATCTGCAAAAACAGGCGGAAAAAGCCGAAAAATATACCGAACTTAAAAAGCAGGAGCGCCAATTCAAGCTGGAGCTGTTGGCGATGCGCTGGAATACCTATCATCAGGCCGGAAAACAGCTGGATGAAAAATTGCAGGCGGTGGCACACGAACATAATCGTTTGTTTGTAGAATTGCGCGATATTGACAGCACGATTGACAGCAAACGCGCCGAGCACAAAATCCAGCAACAGCAGACCGACCGTTTTCAGGGCGATTATTATCGGGTGGTTGCCGAGGTCGGCAGTCTTGAACAGGCGATCAAGCACAGCGAAAACAGCCGCGAACAAACGACTGTTGAAATTAAGCGTTTGCGCGAGCAGGCCGAGCAATCGCTGGCCGAACTCGAAGCCGACATGCAGCAACTGGAGGCCATTAAGGAAGCGTTGTTTGAGGCGGAAGAGGCGTTGATTGTTGCCGAAGAAAGGCAGGATGAGGTGTTATCAAATCAGCAGGATGCGCAGCAGCAACGCAGTGCCTGGCAGCAGCAATGGGAAACGTACCGCACCACCAGTTCACGTTATAAAGAACAGGCCGAGGTACAGCGGGTAAAAATCACGCAGCTGGAAAATCAGAACCGCCAGCTACAAATCCGGCTGGATAAATTGCACGGCGAGCGCGATGAATTGGCATCGAATGATTTGCAAGGCGAGATTGAAGCGCTCGACAGCAGTATCGAAATGATCGAATCGCAACGCGAGCAATTGCAAAATCAGCTGGAGGAACTGCATCAGCAGATACGCGAACAGCGCCAGCAGATCAAGCAGGCGCATGATGCGCTGCATAGCCGCCGTTCGGACATGCACAGCGTTAAAGGCAAAATCACTTCGCTGGAATTATTGCAGCAACATGCCATGGGCAAGGATAACAAGCAGTTAAGCGCATGGCTGGCGTCGGTCGATTTGGCGGAAAACCGGCGGCTGGCCGAGTTTTTGGAGGTGCAGCCGGGCTGGGATACGGCGGTTGAAACGGTGTTGGGCAGTTATCTTGAGGCGATTTGCATTGACAGCGCCGATCAGATTATCCCAGGCTTGCAGCGTTTGACCGATGAATCGTTAACCTTGCTTGAAACGGGCGCTAAAACATCGGCTTATGCGGTTAACTCGGCCTGTATTAGCTTGCTGGATAAAGTAAAAGCGCCGTGGGATTTGGGTAATTTACTGGCCGGGATTTACTGTGCCGATGATAGCGATGCGGCGCGGACGTTGTCGGCGCAGTTGCAGGTTCATGAATCGGTCATCACCCCGGATGGCACTTGGTTCGGTGCTGGCTGGATCAGGATGATCCGCGCCAAAGACAGTAAAATCGGGGTGTTGCAGCGGGAAAAAGAGCTGCGTTTGTTAAAACAGCGGCAGGAAGCGTTGCACGGCGAAATTGAAGATTTTGAACAGCAGTTAGAAAATGCCGAAGCCGCTTTGAAAGAGGCTGAAAGTGCGCGTGAATCGCTACAGCAGCAGGACACTGGTTTGGGCAGTGAATTGTCGATAAAAAGCGCTGAATTTAGCGCCCATTCGGCAAGGTTGGAACATCAGCAACGTCGCCTGGAGCAGGTTAGTGATGATATTGACGAGATTGGCCGCGAGTTTGCCGGAAATGCCGAGACCATTGCCGAAGTCCAATTAGTGCAGGAGCAGGCCGAACAGGTTATGGCTGAACAGGAGCAAAAAAAGCAGGATTTAGAAGCGTTAAATCAGGAACTGCAAAGTGGGCAACAGCAGATCGATAACGCCGCTAATGAAGCCCGGCAACAGGTTTACAGCATTAAGTCGCAAATTGAATCGTTGCGCTCCTCTGAAACCTTGACCGGCAAACAGCTCGACCGGTTGCGCTTGCAGCATCAGCAATCGCTTGAGCGCATTGCCGAATTGGAAAATAAGCTGGAACAAACGCTGACGCCGATGGACGGGGAAAAAAAGCAGTTGGAGCAGCGGGTTATCGACAAGGCGCAGTTGGAATCCGGTCTAAAAAAACAGCGCCAGCAACAAGAAGAACTTGAGGCGGAAATAACCCAGTTGTCCGAACAGCATATCCGTACCCAGCGCGCGTTGGAGCAGCAAAAAGAAGCGCTAGACACGATTCGCTTTGAATTGCAGGAAAGCAAAGTGCGCCAGCAAACCGTCAATGAGCAGCTGAAAGAAATTGACGCTGATGTTGAGCAGGTGTTGCAAAGCTTGCCGGAACAGGCGGAAGAGTACAGCTGGAAAAAGACGGTGGATGATTTAGTAGCGCAAATCGAAAGATTGGGTACTATTAATTTGACCGCGATAGATGAATACAAGGCGCAATCCGAGCGCATGAAGTTTCTCAACGAACAACATGCCGATTTAATCGAGGCCTTGCAAACCTTAGATAAAGCGATTAGTCAGATAGACAAAGAAAGTCGGCTGCGTTTTAAGGAAACATTCGATAAAATAAACACCGGTTTGCAGGAAAAGTTCCCCAAACTGTTCGGCGGCGGTCATGCCTATCTGGAATTGACCGAAGAAGACGAACTGGAGGCGGGGGTTAATATTATCGCCCGGCCGCCCGGCAAGAAAAACAGTTCCATCCATTTGCTGTCGGGTGGCGAAAAAGCCTTAACTGCGGTGGCCTTGGTGTTTTCGATTTTTGAGCTGAATCCGGCGCCGTTTTGTTTGTTGGACGAAGTCGATGCACCGCTGGATGATGCGAACGTCGGGCGGTTTTCAAAGATGGTTGAAGAAATGTCGGCGACGGTGCAGTTTTTATATATTTCCCACAATAAGGTGACAATGGAAATTGCAAAGCAGCTGGCAGGTGTTACTATGAAAGAGCCGGGCGTGTCCCGGATGGTCGCAGTTGATATTGAAGAAGCAGTGGGTCTGGCGGAAATCTAATGGATAAAGAAATATTAAGAATTGTAATTATCGCAACCGGTATGCTGGTCGTTATCGGCATGTTGGCTTGGGCTTATATTAAAGATAAACGGGCGCAAGAGGACATGGACTTTTATGATGACGATGAGCGCAATTATGGTGAAGAACAGTTAGCGGCGATGTTGACGGATGACGATGATGACTTTGATATTGCACCGTTGGCTACGGCCGGGGAGTCTCCGGCGCCGGCACATGACAAATCAGACCGCTATTACGACGATGACGACGAAGAGGACTATTATGCGCCGAATAATGAGGTAGAGCCGCCTCCTAGGGTCGCCGTACCGGCAATTATCCAGTTCAGTATTATCACTAAAGGCGACGAGGATTTTAACGGTGCTGATTTGGTGGAAGCCCTTGAAATGGTTGGGCTTGAATACGGCAGTTTGAAAATATTCGAGCGTCTGGATGAAAACCGCCTAGTTGATTATGGCGTCGCCTGTATTGTCGAGCCGGGCACTTTTCCGGACAGAGATTTGGATCAGTTTCACTGTCCCGGTATTGTATTTTTTATGCAACCGGAAGCATTAGATAATGCGCGTGCGGTTTTTGAAGATTATATAGAAACCATTAATTTATTGGCTAGGCAGTTGGATGGCGTTGTCCTTGATCATAGGCGGCAGCATCTGACTGAAGCGACTATTGAAGCGATTCGGCAGAGTTTGTGATTTTTGGCTTCCCATTTAAAGCGGGACAAGCATGCCGAAGTAGACCTTCCAGGTTTTAAAAACCTGGAAGGTCTACCCCCGTGTTAAGTTGATAGCCGTGATTTTGCGATTATTTGGCCTCAAATTAGCATGTTGATTTGAGGCATTTCAAAGAAATGCTCTTAGGTTTTACCGGGTATTGTGCTGCAGGCGCCGCTTTATGTGTAAAGCTTGAGTTTATACCATTCACCTATTCAGATTAATCCAATGCCATCCCTCAGCAATACACAGTTAGCGCTTCTTAAAGAAGCCGATGTTGAATTTGTCCATTTATCCCCCGATCTTATCGCTCAAATCGCCAAGCAATCCGATCCTAAATGGTTGGCCGACGAGCAACTGCTTGAATTTTTGCAAGTCTGCAATGCGTTGTACCGCGGCGGCGAGCCGTTCATTTCTGATGCGGATTATGATTTTATTTTTCTGGCGGAACTGCAACAACGTCATCCGCAGCATCCGTATTTAGACAGCGTCGAACCGGAAGCCGGTTTTGTCGGTAAAACGGTGGCGCTGCCTGAGCCGATGCTGTCAACCGAAAAATCCTACAGTAAAAGCGGCATTGAAAAATGGCTGTCCCGGCTGGAAAAAGCCGCCGAAAACTGCAATGTGGATTTTTCAAACCTGATGATACGCGCTACGCCGAAGCTGGACGGCTATGCGGCTTACGATGACGGAAAAACGCTGTACACACGCGGCGATGGCCGCAAAGGCACCGACATTAGCCGGGTTTTTGAGCGCGGCCTAAAAGTCGGCGGCAATGGCGAACGGGGGCAAGGCGCCGGTGAAATTGTGGTCAGCCAAACCTATTTCAACAGCCATCTGGCTGAATATTTTGAAAATTCCCGTAATTTTCAGGCCAGCATCATCAAGGAAAAAGAGCTGGAACAACATGCGCTGGAAGCCATACAAAATGATGCAGCGGTGTTTTTTCCATTCGCCCAACTGCCTGCTTGGCAAGGCACGGCCGCCGAGGTGTTAGCCGATTTTGACCGCATTATCGAAACCGTGTACACGCTGGTCGATTACGATGTGGATGGTGTGGTTTTCGAGCTGGTCGGCAATGAACAAATTAAACACTACTTGGGCGCAACGCGGCACCATCACCGCTGGCAGATTGCTTATAAAAGCAATGTTGAAACCGCCGAAGTCATCGTGCTGAATGTCACTCCGCAAACCTCCCGTTCTGGTCGGGTTAATCCGGTTGCCGAATTGACGCCGACTAAGCTTAGCGGCGCGGTGATTTCCAGGGCGACCGCGCATCATTACGGCATGGTCAAAGAATTGGGCATCGGTGTCGGCACGTTAATTGAACTGACGCGCTCAGGTCTGGTGATACCTAAAATCGAGCGAGTCATTACTCCGGCTCCGCCGCAAATCCCGGAACAGTGCCCGAGTTGCGGCAGCGCGCTGGTTTGGGACAGTGACTATCTGTATTGCCTGAACACCACGCAATGTCCCGCACAAATTGAAAATACTATCGAGCATTTTTTCAGGACGCTGGCCAATGTCGATGGTTTTGGCGGAAAAACCGTCGAAAAGCTCCATGCGTCCGGCATCAACTCCGTTTATGCCGTTTACCAGCTGGACATGGAAAAATTGCAGGCCATGGGTTTTGGCGACAAAACCGCGCAAAACTTGCTTGATCAATTACAGCGCAGCCGCACCGAAGCGATAGAAGACTGGCGCTTTCTGGGCGCGTTCGGCATTCACCGGATGGGTTTGGGCAATTGCGAACGCCTGTTGCAACATCATCATTTGCTGGATATTTTCAAACTGACGGTTGAAGACGTGATCGCTATCGAAGGCTTCGCCGAGAAAACCGGCGTCGCCGTGGTCGAATGTCTGGCAAAAATTAAAGCCGATTTCATGCAAATTTACCAGCTGGGTTTTAATTTAGTTCCAACGCCGTTAAGCGCCGAACAACAGCAAGCTAGTAGCCCGATTTCAGGTAAAACCATTGTTTTTACCGGCACTATGATGCACGGAAAACGTGACGACATGAGCAAGGAAGCCAAGCGTTTGGGCGCCAAAGTGGGCGCATCAGTGACCGGGAAAACCGATTTTCTGGTCACAGGTTCCGATGTGGGCGCGGCAAAAATCGCGGCAGCCACCGAAAAGGGTGTGCGGGTGATCAGTGAAGATGAGTATTTGGACTTGTTGGGGTAGTTCAATTTATCGCTCTGGCGCATACCCAAACATCGACCCGGCTAATGCCGTTTTTTTTCAATATCGAAGCCAGTTCATGCACGGTTGAGCCGGTGGTCATCACGTCATCCAGTATCGCAATATGCCGGGCATGAATCGGTTTGATCACGGAAAAGGCGTTTTTCAGGTTTTTGCGGCGCTTTTTTGCCGATAATTGGGTTTGGTGCAGCGTGTCGCGGTGTCGGCTGCAACTGCTTAGATCCAGCGGAATATGTAATTCTTTGCTCACGGCTCGGGCAATTTCTATCGCCTGATTAAAGCCGCGTTCGCGGTAGCGGGCTTTGTGTAGCGGAACCGGGATAATCAGCTCAGGTAGTTCGGCGCTTTGTTTTAAATGGTCAGCCAATAGCAGGCCGAGCAGGCGGGCATTTTTATAATGGGCGTTGAATTTTAGGTTTTTGATTAAATGCCGGATGGCGCCTTGATGAATGAACGCGGCGACAGTTTCATCAAAGGCTGGTTGTCGGCTCAAGCAACGGCCGCACAGTGTCGGCGTGTTAGTCGTTGTTTCCAGTAGGGTGGCGCATTGATAACAGCACTGATTATTTTTGGGTAAGTGTTGGTGACAGCAATAACAAATGTCGCGGGAGTCGTAGCCGGGACTGCCACATAAGATGCAGGTGGGCGGCAGCAGGTAATCCTGTATAATATTGATCCAGTTGTATACCATTTTCATTTGAACAAGTTGACCAATTTATCGGTTGCCTTTGTTTAAGACTTACAGTAACTGGAGCTTAACAGAATGTCTGCAAACCCTGCAATTCGCCATGACTGGCAGTTGGACGAAGTGCAAGCGCTTTATGCCTTGCCTTTTAATGACCTGATTTTTAAGGCGCAAAGCGTACACCGCGAGCATTTCGATCCTAATGAAGTCCAAATTAGCAGTCTGTTGAGCATCAAAACCGGCTCCTGTTCCGAAGATTGCGGCTATTGTCCGCAAAGTGCGCGCTATGATTCCGATTTGACGCCCGAGGCGCTAATGCCGGTGGATAAGGTTTTGCAGGCGGCGCAATTGGCTAAAGATCAGGGCGCATCGCGTTTTTGCATGGGTGCGGCGTGGCGCCAACCTAAAGACCGGGATGTGGAGCGGGTGGTGGAAATGGTTCAGGGCGTTAAGGCGCTAGGACTGGAAACTTGCGTAACTTTGGGCATGTTGACCGATGCGCAAACCATCCGCTTAAAAGAGGGCGGTCTGGATTATTACAATCACAATCTGGACACCTCGGAAGATTATTATTCCGAAGTCATTACTACGCGGACTTATCAGGATAGGCTGGATACGCTGGCGCGGGTCAGGGATGCCGGGATTAACGTGTGTTGCGGCGGTATTGTCGGCATGGGCGAGAGCGATGTCGACCGCGCCAAGCTGTTAATCGAACTGGCGAATCTGCCTAAACATCCCGAAAGCGTGCCGGTCAATATGCTAGTGCAAGTTGAGGGCACGCCGCTGATGGGCACCGAAGCGCTAGATCCTATCATTTTTATCCGCACCATTGCGGTAGCCCGGATCATGATGCCCGAGTCGCGGGTACGGCTGTCGGCTGGGCGCAAAGCGATGAGCGATGAAATGCAGGCATTGTGCTTTTTGGCCGGTGCCAATTCGATTTTTTATGGCGATAAATTGCTGACCACCGATAACCCGATGACCAACCATGATTTGGCCTTGTTTAAGCGACTGGGCGTGTATTCCGGCGGTTCAAGTTACGCTTAAGCCTAGAAAAATAAAACGTCCACGAAAAACACAAAAGGCACGAAAATTTCGTGTTTTTTCGTGCTAAGCGTGGACAAAAACTTTAAATCTAATGACCTCCTCATTCTCAGAATTAGCAGCCAACCTCAATGATATTGCCCTGCAGGGTTTGTATCGTTCCCGGCGGATTATAGACTCCCCTCAAGGTATTAATCTGCACATTGACGGCAAGTCTGTCGTCAATTTTTGCAGTAATGATTATTTGGGGCTGGCCAATCATTCGGCTGTAGTTGATGCGTTTAAAGCCGGGGCGGATAAATACGGCATCGGTAGCGGCTCGGCGCATTTGATTTGCGGGCACAGTGCGGCACATCATGCGTTGGAAGAGGAGCTGGCGGCGTTTACCGGACGCGACCGGGCATTGTTGTTTTCCACCGGCTACATGGCCAACATGGGCGTGATTTCGGCATTAGTGGGGCGCGGTGATGCGGTGTTTGAAGACCGATTGAACCATGCTTCCTTGCTGGATGGCGGTCTGTTGTCCGCTGCGCGCTTTAAGCGTTATGCGCATGGCGATGCGCTTGATCTGGCGGTAAAATTGGAACCGGCCGCAGGCCGCAAGTTGGTTGTGACCGATGGCGTATTCAGCATGGATGGCGATTTTGCGCCGCTCGACAAATTGGCGCTTGCGGCAAGAAATCAGGGCGCCTGGTTGATGGTTGACGATGCGCACGGGCTGGGTGTCATTGGCGAACACGGCGGCGGGATTGTTGAGCATTTCGGCCTGGATCAAGACGAGGTGCCGGTGCTGATGGGGACTTTGGGCAAGGGTTTTGGCACTTTTGGCGCGTTTGTGGCAGGTTCCGAGGAATTGATTGAAACCCTGATACAGCAAGCTCGTACTTATATCTATACCACGGCGTTACCGGCGGCCGTTGCCGAGGCGACGCGAACCAGCCTGAAAATCGTCATTGCTGAAAATTGGCGGCGGGATAAGCTCAAGCAACTCACTACGCGATTTAGTTTAGGCGCTGAGCAAATCGGCTTGCAGCTGATGCCATCATCGTCGGCCATTCAGCCTGTTTTAATCGGCGACAGTCAAACAGCGGTGGACATCAGCAATGCTTTATTGGAGGCCGGTTTTTTGGTCAGCGCGATACGCCCGCCGACGGTGCCGCAAGGCGGCGCGAGGCTACGGGTGACTTTTTCGGCTTTGCATGAACCGCAGCATGTCGACCGTTTGCTGGATGCACTGGACAAAGCAATGATTGGCTGTAAATGACCAAAATTTATCTGGAAACTTTCGGGCAAGGCAGGCCCATTGTGCTGGTGCATGGCTGGGCGATGCACAGCGGCATTTGGCGGGAATTTGCCCGGCAATTGGCGCTTAATTATCGGGTGATTTGTGTCGATTTGCCGGGGCACGGGCATAGCGAGGCCATCGATACTTTTACCTTGGCGAGGATCAGTGCCGAGCTGGTTAAAGCCATTCCTGAGCAAAGCTGTTGTTGGCTGGGCTGGTCGTTAGGTGCAACCGTGGCGCTGGATATGACTGCACGTTATCCTGAGCGGGTGTCTTCGCTGATTTTGCTGGCAGGGAATCCTGCCTTTGTGGGAGCAACTCAATGGCCGGGTATGGATGTTTTGCTGCTGGATGCTTTTGCCGATCAACTAAATGAAAATTGTCAGGCGACGTTGCTGCGTTTTTTATCCTTACAGATAAAGGGTTTGCCGGATCAGAAAGCTTGTTTAAAAAACTTTAAAACCGCCGTATTGGAATGCGCCGAGCCGGATAAAAACACTTTGCAGAGTGGCTTAGGTGTACTGAAACAGGCAGATTTGAGGCCGGTTCTGTCAGGCTTAAACATGCCTGTTTCGGTTATCTTGGGCGGCTTGGACGCTTTGGTTCCGGTAGCCGTAGGCGAAAAAATGCAGCAATTGTTGCCAAGCCTGGAACTGAATATCATCGACAGGGCAGGGCACGTACCTTTTTTGTCGCACAGCCGGGAAACGCTGGCGATTATTAGTCAATTTATGGATAACCATGCACTTGGATAAAGCCAAAATCAGGCAGTCGTTTGCGGCTGCCTCGGTGACTTATGACGGCGTTGCGGCTTTGCAGCGCAGCGTTGGCTCGGCGCTGTTGGCTATGATAGACAGCGAAAATATGGGCGGAACTTTGCTCGATGTGGGCTGCGGCACCGGTTTTTTAACCGCGAATTTGGTAGGGCGCTTGGAAAGGGGCACGCAAAGCTTAGCCTGCACGACGCTTATCGCGCTGGACATTGCCTTGCCGATGCTGCAAGTCACGCGGGCAAAACTGGCCGATAGGCCGAATGTCAGCTATGTTTGCGCCGATGCGGAACAATTGCCGCTTGCCGGGCAAAGCGTCGATGGCGTGTGTTCTAATCTCGCATTGCAATGGTGCGTCAATCTTGAAACGGTTTTTAGCGGTATGAAACGGGTGTTGAAACCGGGCGGACGGCTGGTTTTTTCGACATTCGGGCCGCAGACATTGCAGGAGTTAAAAGCCGCGTGGGTAGAAGTCGACGATTTTAACCATGTCAATGAGTTTTACGGAGAAGCGCAGTTAAGGCATTTTCTGCAGCAGGCGGGTTACGCCGAGATAACGATTGAAACCAGCATTTACCGACCCTGCTATGCGTCTGTTTTGGCGCTGATGAAAGAACTCAAGCATATCGGCGCGCATAATGTCATGGCGGGGCGTAACAAAAATATGACTGGTAAGACGCAGATGCGGCAAATGATGGCGGCTTATGAGCGGCACCGGGACGGCGGCTTTATTCCAGCGACTTTTGAGGTGATTATAGTGAGGGCAAGTTGATGGCAACGGGCTATTTTATAACCGGCACCGATACCAATGTCGGCAAAACCTGGGCAACGATTGCACTGATGCGTTATTTTCAAAATCAAGACCAATCTGTGGTGGGCATGAAGCCGGTTGCAGCAGGCTGTGTGATGCAGGACGGGCAGCTGAAAAATGAAGATGCTTTGTTGATACAGGCAAACGCGTCAATACCGATCGATTATGACTTAATTAACCCTTACGCCTACGAATTGCCGGTGTCGCCGCATATTGCCGGGGTCGGCAATCCGGCCAACTTGGCGCACTTAGTTGCCCAGTTTGGGCGCTTAAAAAAACGGGCGGACAGGGTTGTAGTTGAAGGTGCGGGCGGTTGGTACAGCCCGTTAAATGAATGGGAAGCCAACAGCGATTTGGCCGTGGCGCTGGCGCTGCCGGTTATCATGGTGGTCGCGATCAGGCTGGGTTGCATCAATCATGCGCGCTTGACTTATCAGGCGATAAGGCAGTCAGGCGTAGACTGCGCGGGCTGGATTGCGATGTGTACAGACCCCGATATGTTAAGCCGGGACGAGAATATCGCCGCAATAAAAATCGCTGTGAATGCGCCTTTGCTCGGTGTGTTGCCTTATCGGGAACTTGCCGATTTTGATTTTTTTTCGGCACAGCTGAAGTTATAACCGCAGCCCGCTAACATATCGCCACGGCAGCTTGGCCTTTGCTTTCGCGCTTGCGGACATACATGGCTTTGTCGGCGTGGTGCAGCAAGGCTTCCGCTGTAACCCCGTGTTGCGGATAGGTGGCAATGCCGATACTGATATTGGTGGTGACTGTGTTGCCCCGGTAGCTAAAGCTAGTGGCCGCCAAGTTTTCTTGTATGCGTTTTGCCACCAATTCCGCGCCTTCCAAGTCGGTGCTCGGCAGTAATACGGTAAATTCATCGCCGCCGTAGCGGGCTGCGGTGTCGCAGCCTCTTAAACAATGGCGGAAGTTGTCGGCAATGGCCTGCAACAGCAGGTTACCTGCTTCGTGGCCGTATTGGTCATTGACGATTTTTAAGTTGTCGCAATCTCCCAGCAGCACACTGAAGGTATGTTCCCCACGCTGGGCTTGTTGCAGCTGTTTTTCCAGGTGATCCATGAAAGCCCGTCGGTTGTTCAGATGGGTCAACTCATCGGTTTGCGCGACGGTTTTGATACGGCTGAAAGTATGATAGATGTCGTTCGACAGCATGGTGGTGATGTAACCCACCAATAACATAGGAAACAGCCAGGTCAACAGCACACTGCTTTGGCTTAGCGAGAATAGCTCGCTGCTGGGTGCGCCGTTTTTGCCCAATAATAAATAGCAAGAACCGATTAAAACCACTTCCAACAGTGTGGTGAGTTTGCCTAGAGCCAGGGCGCTGGTGATAATGGGCAGAAAATAGAGGTTAAGCAACAGGCTGTCTTGGCGTCCGGTGTGCCAAACCGACCAGGTGATTAAAAAGATCATGACCCAAGTTTCTAAAGCCAGTTTCCAAACGTTGGCTTTGGCAAAGAAGTTGGCATAATGAAATAACATGACGAAGGCGGCGAAAGCGCAAAGGCCGCCCAGTAACAAGGTTTTAACGTCGTCTTCGATATTGCCTACCACCAGATAAAACATCATCAAGACCAGCAGCAACCATTCGATTTCCGCGATGGTGCGGGAAAAGCCAGTCAGTGCGTCGGGTTCTTGATTGAGGCGAAAAAAAGGTTCCTTGATCATGGTGATTTTTCCGGTTGATAGTTTTGGTCGCAGATATTAAGGATGTTTAGTGCACTTGTTGCCATCTTAACACAATAATTTGGCTTGATTTCTGATGTGCATTTGGCCTTGGGTGGCCTTACCGGCGGGCGGTTAAAATAAAACATGACAAAGCCTTTAAGAAAGCCCTATTATTTTCATTTTTTTCCGCTTGATTCGCCGTCTAACTGATGGCACAAGGTTAATGCATGTCGATTCGCCATAACTTATCTATAAAATCCCCATCCGTAAAATTTATTTTAGTTGCCGGTGCGTTGTTGTCTGGATGTGCGTCGACCCGGCAAATCGTGGTTGACCATCCATCGACGCAGGCCAGCGAATTTAAGCCTTTACCGGGCTTTCAGGCTATTGATGGTGATGACTATTATGTGCGGCTGATTTCGGAATTCGATTTCAAAGGCGATAATGTTTTAAAAGGCGGTTGTGCCAATAGAACACCGTCTTATGGCAAAGGCGATTTATCGGCGGCGCTTATTTACAGTGTGCGCAATGAGGCGCTCAAGTTTAATCGCGAAGCCACCGGTTTTTTGTACCAGGCAACTACGGGCAAATGCAACTTCACTTTCGATGCCAAAAAACTTCACTTGACGCCGTGGATACGGCTGGATTCGGGCAAAGAAACCGTGGTGGATTATAATTTTTACACCAATGCGAACAGCGATATTGATGTGTCGGGTTTGGTCGGCGATGTCAATGCGGCCAGTAGTTTGCTGGCGTTAACCGGGGTTGGCATGGGTGTTGCCATTATGGGGCAGGTCGCCGGGCAATGGGTAAAGAGTAGTCAGCAGCAAGCGGAGGCTGCGCCAGCGTCCCGCCAATCGGCCAAACACAGCTCGGAATCGCATTCGTTGCCGACGGCCGCACTTTTTTCAGGCAAGACGGGGACGCTTAATCAGACTGTATTCAAAGTTTATGATGTGGCGGAAGGTGGCTTTAATTTGTTTGGTTCAGACACGACGCAGCTGGGCGAGTTAAAAATTTATCCGGAAATAGTGCCTTCTTTGCTGTTTAAAACCGGTGCCGAAGGCATCCCTGATGCGCGTGACTTGTCATTCGAAGAAATAGGTTATTTGCCCATAAAGTCAGCGGCTGGCGACATTAATTTTCAACAGTTGCTTGAGCAGTCGACGCATCCGGCAAAACCGAATTTAAAGCCGGACTGGAATAATTATCAGAACGTCGAAGGCGTGTGCCGAAGATTGAAGTTGGTGATGCGGGATTTCGGCTTTAATAAGTTTGACCGCAATGCGGTGCTTTATTACTTCCTGGCTAAAAGCGGCGACTGGAACAATTACAATATCAGTCGGCAAAAGATTTTGGCCGAAGAAATGCGCCCCAAGGTTATAGAGCGTTATCGCAGCAAAAACTTTGCCAACTGTTTGGCGGCTGATGATTTTACCGTGATGAAAGTGATGGGTTTGTCGGTTAATACCGGGGCTGACTGGGAGCAAATGGGGGCGGAAAGCCAGAAAAAAGAGCGTACCTTTACGCCGCTGAAGTCAATTGAGCGGCAGTTGGTCGCGGTGCTGAAAAATCCCAGCACCCTGGAAATGGAGCGGCAATTGTTTCCTTTGTTGAATACGGCGGCCAAGGGCGATGGCAGTGTATTGCTGCAAAATCATTTGGGTGATTTTGGCTTGGAATTGTTGTTGGCTCCTCCTGTTGCGATGCCTGTACTGGATAGTTCGGCTGTTCCGGGCGAGCTTTCTGTGCCGCCGGTTGCGGCGGCTATTCCTGGCGAAGGGGTTGTGGTCAATGCCGGGCAGTTGGCGCAAGTCTTTTCGGGTTTGTCAATTGATGAGCTGAGTTGTGCGCGGCCAGCCCCTGATAGTTTGGGCAAGTCGACCGGCATTGTATTGTTTACGACTAAGGAAGGCAGTCCGCGCAGCAAAGGTGGTGCGATAGAGTTTGAATTTTCCGGCGGCAAGATTACGCGGATTGCTTTTCAATTGTCCACTTACCGCGATTTTGAACAGGATTTGTTGGATCGTCCTGATGTTGGCGGCTGCCGGATTGAACCGTCTTTTTTGGAAAAGCTTCGCTAGCATCACTAAAGGTTCAGGCATGGCCTGCTGTGGACAATGATGGGCGTGTCTTTTGACGGGGTGGGCACGGCGGATTTTTTAGAAAAATAAAATATGGATTTGGCGGCCGATATAATCCATAATATTTTTGCGGTAAATAATTAATAACAAATACTACGAGGAGAGACGAATATGGCTTTAATTACGTGGACAGCAGGTCAATACGGCACCAATGTCGGCTTTGCTGATGATGAGCATAAAATTTTGTTTGATAAACTTAATAAATTATATGATTTGGCAACAGGTGGGGCGGAGCGCTCTGCAATAGGCGCACAATTGGACGATTTGATTTCGTATGTTGTCGATCATTTTGCCCATGAAGAGCGCGAAATGCAGGCAAAAGGCTATTCAGGCTATGATCGCCACAAGGAAGAGCATGAGGCTTTATTAGGCATTTGCGGTGGCTTGCAAGCAAAATTTCATGCGGGTGAGGCAGAGGTTGATGAGGGTGTTGGGCAATTGGTTAAAGGGTGGTTAGATAACCATATCCCTAACTTTGACATGGCTTATGCGGATGCGTTAAACAGCTGATCAAGTTTTAAGCTAATAAAGAAAAGGCTTGTGAGTTTTATTGGTTCACAAGCCTTTTTTTTGCGCTCAATGGAATCATGGAAAGGACAACTGGCATAGATCGCACTCATAGGTTAGAATTGAAAAGTTTATTTGTGATAATTATTACGTAAAGGGAAAAAGGGTGCAGTGTTATGCCCTGACATTACGCAGCAATATAGCGCATACAAGAGTTTTATAACTACTAACGAGGAGGCTGCTCCGTGAAGAAAAAAAAGCAACTGTTCGCAGGACTGGTTCTAATGGCTTTAGGCCTAGGGACAGCACAGGCGGATTACACGCTCAATTTAATGAAAGGGGTTACCAAGGTCAGTAATGACATTTATGACCTGCACATGTTGATTTTATGGATTTGTGTGTTCATAGGTATTGGTGTATTTGGAACTATGTTTTATTCGATTTACCATCATCGTAAATCAAAAGGGCATAAAGCGGCGCAGTTTCATGAAAATACCACCGTTGAAATTATTTGGACGATTATTCCGACTTTGATTTTGATTGGCATGGCTATTCCGGCCACGAAAGCCATGATCGAATTGGATGATGTGCAGGAATCCGATATGTCCATTAAAGTCACCGGGCATCAATGGAAATGGGAATATGAATACCTTGATAATGGTATCCGTTTTTTCAGCAGTCTCGATGAAGCCAGCAATAAAGCGCGCCAGATGGATTCAGGTATAGATCCACGGTCAGTGCCCCATTACTTGTTGAATGTTGACAAGCCTTTGGTTATCCCGACTAAAAAGAAAATCCGTTTTGTATTCACTTCAGCTGACGTTATCCACTCTTGGTGGGTTCCTGATTTAGGTTGGAAAAAAGACACCAATCCTGGCTTCATCAATGAATCATGGACTTCTGTTGATAAGCCTGGCACTTATCGCGGCCAATGCACCGAACTGTGCGGTAAAGACCATGGCTTTATGCCGATTGTGGTCATTGCCATGGATGAACCTGATTACAATGTTTGGGTTGAGCAACAAAAAGCGGCAGCCTTAGCGGAAGCCAGTTCAGCCGATAAGACGTGGTCTACTGAAGAGTTGGTCGCTAAAGGGCAGTCCCTGTATGAAACAAATTGCGCTTCTTGCCACATGGCTGATGGCGCAGGTTTAGCCGGAACTTTCCCCGCCATAACGAAAAGTCCAGTGGTCACTGGTGATATTAATGCCCAAGTCAATTTGATGTTGAACGGAAAAGGCATGATGCCTGCTTTCGGCAAAATATTAAGCGCTGTTGATTTTGCAGCCGTTGTAACCTATACCCGTAATGGCCTGGGCAATTCAGTGGGTGATTCTATACAGCCATCAGCTATCCAGGCTCTGCAGTCGGCAACACCGGCGGCAGATAAAAATGAATAAGTCATTGCGTTGTTATCGATCTAATCTTTTTTATAGTTTTAAGAGGTATAAAATATGTCTGCTGTAGTCGCTGAACATGATGATCATCACGATCATCACGATCATGGTCCTGCCAAGGGGCTGTTAAGATGGATTATTACCACCAACCATAAAGATATCGGTACGCTCTATTTGCTGTTTGCGTTGGCGATGTTTTTTGTTGGCGGCGCCATGGCCATGGTTATTCGCGCTGAATTGTTTGAACCGGGCATGCAGTTTGTTAATCCCCAGTTCTTTAATTCAATGACCACCATGCATGCTTTGGTTATGGTGTTTGGTGCGGTTATGCCGGCGTTTGTCGGCTTGGCCAATTGGATGATTCCAATGATGATTGGTGCGCCGGATATGGCATTGCCGCGCATGAACAACATGAGCTTTTGGTTGTTGGTTGCCGGTGTTTTGTTGTTGGCCAGCACCTTGTTCATGGAAGGCGGCGCACCTGCCAGCGGCTGGACTTTGTATCCGCCGTTGGTATTACAAACCGGCAATGCCTTGCCTTTTGCGATTTTCTCGGTGCATTTGCTGGGTATCTCGTCAATCATGGGTGCCATTAACATCGTCGCGACTATTTTCAATATGCGTGCCCCCGGCATGACTTTAATGAAAATGCCGATGTTTGTTTGGACTTGGCTGATTACTGGCTTTTTGTTGATTGCCATCATGCCGGTTTTTGCCGGTGCGGTGACCATGCTGTTAACTGACAAATTCTTCGACACCAGCTTTTTTGATGCAGCGGGCGGCGGTGACCCAGTCCTTTATCAACACATTTTCTGGTTCTTTGGTCATCCCGAAGTTTACGTGATGATTCTGCCTACCTTTGGTGTGGCTTCCACCATTATCCCCGTATTTGCGCGTAAACCTTTGTTTGGTTACAGTTCAATGGTTTATGCGACAGCTTCAATTGCCTTCCTGTCATTTATCGTCTGGGCCCACCATATGTTTACGGTGGGTATGCCGATAGCGGGTGAGTTGTATTTCATGTACGCCACCATGTTAATTGCGATTCCTACCGGGGTTAAAGTGTTTAACTGGACTGCGACCATGTGGAAAGGCTCGATGACTTTTGAAACACCGATGCTGTTTTCCATTGCTTTCGTTGTGTTGTTTACCATGGGCGGTTTTACTGGATTAATGATGTCTGTTGCGCCGGTTGATTTCCAGTACCACGATACGTACTTCATCGTTGCACATTTCCATTACACGCTGGTTCCTGCTTCTGTCTTTATATTGATGGCTGCCGGTTATTTCTGGCTGCCTAAATGGACGGGGCACATGTATGACGAGAGAATCGGCCGTTTGCATTTCTGGTTGTCTGTTGTTTCGGTAAATATCCTATTCTTCCCGCAGCATTTCTTAGGATTAGCAGGTATGCCACGCAGAATCCCAGATTATGCTGTGCAATTTGCCGATTGGAATATGATCTCCAGTATTGGCGGCTTTATCTTCGGCGCCAGCCAATTGTTGTTCCTTTATGTTGTTATTAAAACTATCAACGGCGGAACAGGCGAAAAAGTAACTGATGAAGTATGGGAAGATGCAGCCAAGCATAGTTTGGAATGGACTTTGCCTTCACCTCCTCCTTATCATTCTTTTACTACGCCACCTACAGTAATACCTACTGAACATATCTAGTGTCATGGGTGCAGGCTGCTTATTAAAGTAGCCTGCGTTTAGATAACGCATCCGGTAAAATAATGAGCACCAAACAGAAAAATATTTTAACAGCATTGGTTTTAATCTCAGTTGCGCTGACTATTTATGTTTTTGCAGTGATTCGGGCTGTTTCCCAATGACCGAAAGTGTTGAACGAAAAAATGCCAAGCTAATTCGAATTTTGGTATTTGTTGTAGTGGGGATGTTTGGTTTTGGTTATGCTCTGGTGCCGATTTATGATGTTTTGTGCGAAGTGACAGGGCTTAATGGCAAAGTCGAAGCCTCTGCGGTTGAGGATGTCGGCTATGACGTTGATAAAAACAGGGAAGTGACTGTAGAGTTTATGACGGCGCTGAATGAGGCGACACCGATGGTGTTCCATTCAGAAATGAAAAAATTAAAAGTTCATCCGGGTGAATATTATACGGTGAATTTTTATGCGGAAAATAAGACCGATAAAGTCATGGTTGCCCGGGCAATTCCAAGCATTTCGCCTGGCGCGGCTGCTGAGTTTTTTAAAAAAACCGAGTGTTTTTGTTTTTCAGAACAGACCTTTCAAGCGCAAGAAGGCAGGACTATGCCGGTGCGATTTGTGGTTAATCCTGATCTGCCTGAAAAATATAAAACAATTACACTCGCATATACATTTTTTGATATTACTGAAACATCAGTAAAAAAATAAGAGGGGAAGTTTATGTCTACAAGTGACGCTTATTACATTCCGCATAAAGCAACCTGGCCAGTCATTGGTACTGCCGGTTTAGTAACTATGCTGGCTGGATTTGCAAATTATTTAAATGGTTCGTCGATTGGCTCAACGCTGATGGTGCTGGGGTTGATTATCTTTATAGTGATGTTGGCTGGTTGGTTTACGTTGCAGTCTGGGGAAAGTGAATCAGGCATGTACAGTACCCAGGTTGGTATTTCTTATCGCATGGGGATGATGTGGTTTATTTTCTCGGAAATTATGTTCTTTGCCGTTTTCTTTGGCACACTTTGGTACACGCGTAATTTATCGGTGCCTTGGTTAGGTGGTGACGGTGCACATGCCGCCACTAAAGAATTACTGTGGCCTACCTTTGAAGCGGTTTGGCCGACTAATGGACCGGGTAAGGTCGGCGGCGAATTTGAGTCTATGGGCGCATGGGGCTTGCCATTTTTGAACACCTTGATTCTGTTGACCAGTGGCGTATCTTGCACCTGGGCCCATCACGGGCTGTTGGCTAAAAATCGCGACCAGTTGATTAAAGGTTTGGCGGTTACCGTCGGTTTGGGGCTTTTGTTTGTGGCTTGCCAAGCTTTCGAATATCATGAAGCTTACACCGAAATGGGTTTAACGTTAGGTTCTGGCATTTATGGCTCGACCTTTTTCATGCTGACCGGCTTTCACGGTTTTCACGTTTGCGTGGGCGCTATCATCCTCGGTGTTGTATTATTCCGTAGTTGGAAAGGCCACTTCAAACCGGAAAATCATTTTGCCTTTGAAGCTGCCGCTTGGTATTGGCATTTTGTTGACGTAGTTTGGTTGGGCTTGTTTGTGTTTGTTTATGTAATTTAATCCAAACAGCGATACCGAAAAAAGCGCTGTCTCACAGACAGCGCTTTTTTTTTGTCGGAACGATACTGATGTTAGGCAAGGTGTGTGCGGGGATTGTAAAAAATAGAGTCCCACGAAAGGCACGAAATTTTCGTGTTTTTTCGTGATTTTCGTGGACAATTATTTAGGGACTGTTCTTTTCAGGAAATAGCCTTATTTAGCTGCAGAAGCGGGTGTCTGATGAATTTTGGCGCCTAATCCATGAGGCGTGAACAGGCCAGTAGCAAATGCGATGAAAATGAAAATGAATAACACAATTGAAAGGGCAATCCGAAAAGTCAGTGCTTTGACTGTTTTTTCGGATTGTTCCGGCGTTTTGTGCCTCACCAGATGAAACAGCGCGGAACCGAGGCTGATAATTATCAGGATAAAGGCGATAATAACGATGCTTTTTATAATCATGGGGATAGGGTGATGTTGATTAAGGTTTTTGTATTCTCGGTTATTTAGCTGTTTGTGCCAATAGGATAAAGAAAAAAGCATGATTCTCTGGATAATTCGCCAATGAAATTTAAATTCATCCCAACCTTAATTTACCTGTGCCTATTGCCGGTATTGCTCGCTTTAGGCGCTTGGCAGCTAGACCGTTCACAACAAAAACGGGGCTTGATTGAGTCCCAGGCGCAGGCGTTGGCAAGCGAAATCCTACCGCTGTCGCCGCTCACTAAGAACGATGCGGAAACGTTACGATACAGGCAGGCCGAGGCTGTTGGCCGTTACGATGTGGCGCATCAGTTTTTGCTCGATAATCAAATCAGCGAGGGAAAGGCCGGTTATTTTGTGCTGACGCCGTTTATTTTGGCCGGAAAAAAACAGGCGGTTTTAGTGAACCGGGGCTGGGTTCCTTTGAACCCAGACCGCTCCATTCTTCCTGATTTACAAATCAGCCAGATAGAGGCAATGATTAGCGGCCGGATTAATAATTTTCCTAGCGTTGGTATAAGATTGGCGGGCGCCGAAATTCCGGCAGCCGGTTGGCCAGCCGTAGTGCAGGTGGTTGATAGCGAGGTATTGGCTAAAAAATTAGGCTACCCATTATTTCCGTTCCAGCTTGAGTTGGCTAAAGAACTGCCTGATGGCTTTAAACGGGACTGGCACACCTCAACCATCATGCAGCCGGAACAACACACAGCCTATGCATTCCAGTGGTTTGCTTTGGCATTGACATTAACAATACTGTTTATTTGGTATGGCTTTAAAAACAATGATGCACAATCAAAAAAATAAAAATCATCTATTAATCCTGGTCATTTTCGGCATGTCGGTTATTCCGTTTTTGATCGCTTGGGGATTAAAAGAGCATCCCCAGCTGTTAAATGGGCAAACTAATCATGGCCGGTTAATAACGCCGCCATTGACAACCGAGCGCAGTGACCTAACCGGGTTCGATTCGTTTTCAGCGGAAAATATGTCAGAACTTGCCGGGCACTGGCTGCTGGTGAATGTTATCCCAGAGTCCAATTGCAATGACGTTTGCATTGAAGCCCTGCATAAAACCAAACAATTGCGGCTGATGTTAAATAAGGAACTGCCGCGTACCCGTCGAATAGTGTTGATATTAAAAGATATTGCGCCGGAAATTGCGGCGTCTTGGTGGGCGGATGACAAGACCTTAATAAGGGTTAAGCCGAATGACGCAGTTATTAAGAAACTTGCCGACATCAGGCAAGGCAATATTCCACACGGGATGTTGTTGTTAATGGATCCGTTAGGTAATGTAATGATGCAGTATGAGCCTGGATTCGACCCTTACGATGTGAAAAGTGACCTGATGCACCTTTTGCGAATCTCACAAATTGGATAGTGGAAAAAAATAAAATGTTTAGAAAAATAACTCTCTTTGGCGTTGTTTTAGCCTTAATCGTTATCATTGCAGGTTCATACGTTCGTTTATCCGGCGCAGGGCTGGGTTGCCCCGATTGGCCGGGCTGTTACGGTCAAGCTATTCCTTCCGGCTCTGCTGACTTTGTAGAGCAGGCGGCCAGGACATTTCCCGGTCATATCCCCGACCTTGCAAAAGCCTGGAAGGAAATGGGCCACCGTTATTTGGCTGCAAGTTTAGGCCTGACTATCCTGTTATTGGCATTGTTGTCATGGCGTCAACAACAATGCCGCCTCGCAGTGGTTTCGGCGGCATTGGGTTTGCTGGTTTTGGTGGGTCTACAAGCCGCTTTGGGTATGTGGGCGGTAAAAGTGCATTTGATGCCGATTGTGGTCACCGGGCATTTGTTGCTGGGCATGATGACTTTCTGGTTGCTGTTTTGGCTGTCTTTACGGACCAATACGACAGGTTATCACTCAATTTCGCGTTGGAACGGCTTAACGGCGTTTGCCCGTTTTGCTATGGCGGTCTTGTTTGTAGAGATTGTTTTGGGCGCTTGGGTCAGTGCTAACTATGCCGCTTTAGCCTGCAGCGGTTTTCCGCAATGCAATGGCGCGTGGTGGCCGAAAGCCGATTACCAAACTGCATTGAATTTATTGGGCGGGTTAAGCACCGGTTATACCGGCGTCATCGCATTCGATGCGCAGGTTGCCGCCAACTGGCTGCATCGGGTCGGTGCGTTGGTCGGCTTTGTGGTGCTGACTGGGTTGATGCTGGCGGCCACCTCAGGCCATCAGCCGAAAGCGGTGCGAAAAGCCGGGTTATGGTTGGGCGCGCTGTTGTTGCTGCAAATCGGCTCGGCCATTATTGGCGTCAAATTGGGTGCGCCGTTATGGGCGGCTGTCGCCCATAACGCGTTTGCCGCGCTGTTAATGTTACCGCTGGTTGCAATCAGTTTTTACAGTCGCCAGGCTTATGTTGAAACCTTACCGGTTGAGATAGAAGCCGAAGCTGTTTCGATAGCGCCTGAAGTTGTTGAACCTGAATCGGTTTATGCACGCCTTAAATCACAGTTAAAACGCACCCGTTCCGGGCTTAGCGGGGTATTGGCGCAAATTCCTATCGGTCAAAAAGAAATCGGCGAGGATTTGCTGGAAGCGATTGAGGCTCAGTTATTAATGGCTGACATAGGCGTTGATGCGACCACGCAAATTATCAAGCGTCTGACCGACAGTGTTGAGCGGCATCAGCTCAATGATGGCGAGGCTTTAACAGCGGCGTTAAAACAGGAACTGCTCAGTATGTTGCTGCCTTGTAACCAGAATCTGCAGATCCCCAAACAGGACAAGCCTTTTGTGATTTTGGTTGTCGGCGTTAACGGCGCCGGTAAAACCACGACTATCGGCAAGCTGGCCAAGCGTTTGCAGACCCAAGGCCATAGCGTTATGCTGGCGGCTGGCGATACCTTTAGGGCGGCTGCGGTCGAGCAATTGCAAACTTGGGGCGAGCGCAACAACATCCATGTGGTGGCGCAGCATACCGGCGCAGATTCGGCATCGGTCATTTATGACGGCGTGCAATCTGCGCAAGCGAAAGGCATTGATGTGCTGATTGCCGATACTGCCGGACGTTTGCAAACCAAGTCGAACCTGATGGATGAGTTGAAAAAAGTGAAACGGATTATGGGCAAGCTGGATGAAACAGCGCCCCATGAAGTGTTGCTGGTATTGGATGCGGGCACCGGACAAAACGCTTTGTCGCAGGCTAAACTGTTTAATGAAACAGTTGCCTTGACCGGTTTGGCTTTGACTAAGCTTGATGGGACGGCAAAAGGCGGGGTGATTTTCGCATTGGCCAAACAGTTCGGTATCCCGATACGTTTTATCGGCATAGGCGAAGGCATTGATGATTTGCAGGATTTTGATGCGGAAGCTTTTGTTAATGCCTTATTTGTCAAAGACTAAAATAAGCTATGTTGAAATTCGATAATGTCAGTATGCGCTACCCTGGAGCAGGCGATGTGTTGCGTAATGTCAGCTTCCATTTGGAGCGCGGTGAAATGGCTTTTTTGACCGGGCATTCAGGCGCCGGAAAAAGCACATTATTGAAGTTGATTGCGGTCATCGAACGTTGTAGTCGGGGTCAGGTTTTATTGGATGGGGAAAATCTTAATCAGGCTAAGGATAGGCGGATTCCTTTCATACGCCGGAAAGTGGGCTTGATTTTCCAGGATTATAAGTTATTACAAGACCGCACCGTTTTTGACAATGTGGCCTTACCCTTAGTCATAGCGGGTTATGGGACTCACGAAGTGGCCCGAAGGGTGCGGGCCGCATTGGATAAAGTCGGTTTAAAAGGCAAGGAAAGGAAATACCCGGCAGTGTTGTCCGGCGGCGAGCAACAGCGCGTCGGCATTGCGCGGGCTGTAGTCAATAAGCCGCCGTTGATAGTGGCCGATGAGCCCACCGGCAATCTCGACCCGGAACTGTCGGCTGAAATTATGTATTTATTTGAACAGTTTCAACAGGTTGGCGTCACCGTATTGATTGCTTCACATGATATTTCATTAATTACGCAGATGAACCATCGGATTTTAAAATTGGATCATGGGCAACTGGTTGCGGGTTAAATGATGAAACGCGTCAATAAAAAGCGGAATAAGGAGGGGCGCTGGCAAACTAAACGGTCTGGCGGCAATTTTGTCGATAAGCTTCATGCTTACCGCAATCTTCATGCACATGCCTTGTTTTCAAGTCTGGGGCGCTTGGTTGCATCACGCTTTTCTTCGGCAATGACCATCGTCGTGTTAGCCATCGCCATTTCACTGGCCAGCGGCTTTTATATTCTGGTGGCGAACTTTCAGCAGTTGTCCGGTAACCTGGAAGCAAGTAATCAAATCTCATTATTCCTTAAAGATGAAGTTTCAGAGGTGAGGGCGAGCAAATTTGCCGATAGCATCAGAAAAAATCCTGATATTCAGGAAGTTAAGCTCATCACTAAGGAACAGGCACTGGCTGAGTTTCAAGCGTACAGCGGATTTGCCGATGCGGTCAAGGCATTGAAGAAAAACCCGTTACCCGCAGTCATTCAAGTGTTGCCGAAAAATTCATTTGAAAATGAGCAGGCGCTGGAGGTTTTGCTTGATGATTTTAAGCGCATGGCAGAAGTTGATTTTGCCCAAATGGATATGCAGTGGGTCAAACGCCTGCAGTCGATTATTGGATTGGCGCGGCGTGGCGTTACTTTGTTAAGCCTGTTGCTAGGGGCCGGTGTGTTGTTTATTACCGCGAATACCATACGCCTGGAGTTGTATAACCGCCGCGATGAAGTTGTTATTGCCAAATTGGTGGGGGCGACCAACGGCTTTATTTGCCGGCCTTTTTTATACAGTGGTTTTTGGATTGGTTTTTTTTCCGGGGTGATGGCTTGGTTTATTGTTACAACGATTATGCTGTTTTTGAAACAATCTATTGAAAATTTGTCCAGGCTTTATGATGACAGTTTTCATGTTCTGTTTTTGGGCTTTACCGAAACGGTGTCATTATTACTTATTTCCTCTGTACTGGGAGTGTTGGGGTCATGGATCGTACTTCATTTCCAGTTGCGGCAATTAAAACCCGAATAGAAAAAATTATTAGCACTCTTGTTTGTAGAGTGCTAGAATTCGAAAAAACTTAAACAAGGGGGAAACTTCAATGAGTAATGCCTTAGCTTTACCTGTTAATTTATCAGTCGGGACATTTGATGCTTACTTAAATGTCGTCAGGCAAATGCCTAAGTTGACAGTGGAACAGGAACGCGAATTAGCCTTGAAGTTCAGAGATGACGGCGATTTGGAAGCGGCGCGCGAATTGGTGATGACTAATTTACGTTTTGTGATCCACGTTGCCAGAGGCTACAGTGGCTATGGTTTATCCATGCCGGACATTATCCAGGAAGGTAATATCGGCCTGATGAAAGCGGTTAAGCGTTTTGACCCCGATGTTGGGGTGCGCTTGGTTTCTTTCGCTGTACACTGGATTAAAGCCGAAATTCATGAGTATGTGATTAAAAATTGGGGCATTGTTAAAGTTGCCACCACTAAGGCGCAACGTAAATTGTTTTTTAACTTGCGTAAATCCAAGCAGGGGTTAGGCTGGTTATCCAATGACGAGGCCGAGGCGATTGCCAAAGACCTGGATGTTGATGTCAGCGCGGTTTATGAAATGGAAAAACGTTTGGGCAGTAAAGATTTATCTTTTGATATGCCGGTTGATGAAATCGCCGAAGAAACCTATACCGCGCCAGCGAGTTACCTTCATCAACACGGTACAGACCCTGCAGTATTGCTGGAAAATTCGGATTGGGTCGGCCATGAGCAGGATTTATTGGCGGATGCCATGGCGGAGTTGGACGAACGTAGTCTGGATATTCTGTCGAGCCGTTGGTTAGCGGATGAAAAAGCGACATTACATGAGCTCGCCGAACGTTATAGCGTATCGGCAGAAAGAATCAGGCAATTGGAACAAAATGCGATGAAGAAATTACGTGCGGCAGTTGAACTTGCCGCTTGATGCTCAGGGCTGTCCCTTTATTTTGTAAGGGCAGGCCTCAAAATAAAAGGCTTAACAGTCAGAATGTTAAGCCTTTTTTATTGCCTACCGCTTATATATTTTAAACAGCAGTGAGTACATCCAGAACGGCCTGCGCCTGTTTTGCCGTTTCAATGCCCAGATTGGTCAGATAACCGCCGTCTTCTTGCGAGATCAGGCCTTTTTCGAACAAGCGATGGGTTGCAGCAATGGTTTCCGGTGTGGCTGTTTTATGTACTTTGATGCCTTCTTGCGTGGTGGACAGGTTGTAGCGGGCCAGAATATTCAGTTCATCTACAATATCTTGGGTATAGGGCATAGCAAATCCTCATGGTTCATTGGTTTTTAAAGCGATAGCATAATGCCATTTACATCGGAGAAGTATTTTTTTTATGCGGTTTTTTTCCGTGCAACGATGACGCCGTCACGGGTGGGGTTGATGAACGCATCAAATTCAGGGTCATTAAAAATGAGTTGGTTGTGTTCAATAATGGCCTCAGTCCAGCCCGGAAAAATGTCAGTGGGGTTTTCTATCGCTACCCGGCCTCGCCAAAGCACATTGTCGGCAATATACAACCCGCCGGGACGGATCCTGTCTTTAGCCAGACACCAAATAGCCGGATAATCGCCCTTGTCGACATCGTTATAGCAGATGTCGAATAGCCCTTCGGTCTGGGCAAACACATCTTGTGCCATGCCGGTGCGAAAATCGATCCTATCCCATAAACCGGCGGCACTGAGATAATGTTCAGCCTTTTCCTGGTTGAGGAAGTCGGCATCGGTGCAAATCACTTGCCCTTTGGCGCCTACCGCTTTGGCAAACCAATAAGCCGAATAACCATAACCGCTGCCGAATTCAAACACCCGTTCGGCGTTAATCATTTTGGCCTGCACTTCAAGAAAAGCCCCAACCAAACGGCCAATAATCGGAAAGTTATTTTTCTGTGCCAGCGCTTCCATTTCAGTTAATGCCGGATGGTCGGTATGATGCAGTAATCCGTGCAGATAATGTTCTATCGCTGGGTTGACTGGAACTAATACATCGGGGTTTAAAACGGTTGGGGGTTTTATATCGGCCATTAGCGGTTTCTCATGGGGGGTTAGGGAAGGGGGGCTTGTGCAATTGGAAATCAGCTTGGGAATCAAAATAACTCAATGTCATTGGCAATATTATTTTGTGCTGGGATGATCATGTCTTCATACAAAACCACCCGGTTTCTGCCATTTTCTTTGGCATAATAAAGCGCTTTGTCAGCATGGTCTAATTGTGTCGTCGGCATGGAAACGCCATCGACCCGTGTTAAACCGATGCTGACCGTGATGCGGCCAACAGTAGGGAAATGGTAATTGGCAACCGATTCCCGGAAACGGTTAAAAATGGTCATAGCGGTATTTCGGCAGGCCAAATTTAGGATGACCACGAATTCCTCGCCGCCAAAACGGAACAGGAAATCATTGTAGCGAAAACATTTTCCCATCAGTTGGCTGAATGTCAGCAGTACTTCGTCACCGTATAAATGGCCGAAGTCATCATTAACCTGTTTGAAATGGTCAATATCCAAGATGGCGATCCACGAGCTTTCCCCTTCGGGATTATCAATGTACCTATAATGCTCGCAGA
This sequence comes from Methylobacter sp., assembly GCA_030684815.1. Taxonomy (GTDB): domain Bacteria; phylum Pseudomonadota; class Gammaproteobacteria; order Methylococcales; family Methylomonadaceae; genus Methylobacter_A. Next base: position 32,388 of record JAUXXQ010000068.1, read on the forward strand.
CCTGTAATAAACGGACATCTAACGACTGCCGGTTAGGCAGCTTGGTCAATACATCCCGCTCTTTGGTGTCATGTAATATCACTAAATTCCGATAGATTGCGCGCAAATTATTCAGTAAATCGAGCATTTTCTGATTGAATGCACCTTCGATATGAATGGCACGCTCCGGGCCGCTGCTCCCTCTGATGGGAAAAATGGCCCAAGTGTATGAACCGGACTCATCTACCGCGCTAAGATGCAAATCTGACGCATGGTCGAGTCCGGCAAACAAGCTGTTATAGTTTTCATCGTCATTTCTGGCAAAATCCAACGGGAAGCGTCTGATTAATAACTCGTGAACAGTGGCCGTGTCCCCCGGCTTTTTTCTCTCGTGTTCATACATTTCATAAGCATTGGCACTGTCAATCCACGGAATGTCAGCGAGAATATCTAAAAAATTATGCGTTAATGCCTGGTAATCCTGTTGTGCGGATAACTGAATAGTCCAGGAAAAAATGTTCTGTACTGTTGGGGGGAACATAAGTCATCAGTTAGCAAGTAGGGGAAATGGCTAATTATGCAGTTTTATAGGGGGGGCGCCAATTATGCCATGTGTATTAAATGCCGGGGTTCTGGGCGTATTTTTTCTTATCCCGCCCAAACCAATAATCGGTCGCCAACTGCTGCGCCTGTTCCTGCGTATCCGCTTTGCCCAGCAACTTGAGTGCAACCGCCGCTGTGCCGATGATGGACGCTTCGGCAAATTCGTCTTCAGCCTTTCCATGCCAGATTAACGCCAATTGTTCCGGCTCAAGCAGTTCGGGTTTGACGTGGCGGTGGGTAAACAAAGCGGGCCAGTTTTCGTCGGACAGTTCGCCGTTGTGTACGCTTTGCACCAAACATTCCATATCGGGGTTGCGTTCGGTTTCGCCGCCTTCGCCTTTTAATACCGCCATGTGCGGCTGATTTAACAGCGCGGCGGCTTGTTGATGCACAGGGCGATAACCGGGATGGAAGATGCCTTGAATGCTGTATTGCGCATGAAACGGGTTTAACAAGCGCACCAAGGTGTGAACCGGTGAGCGCAAGCCCAATATCGGGCGCAGTTCGATAATGTCATGCAGTTTGGGGCAAAAATGGGCGAGCGACAAATAACTAAAATGCTGTTGTGTAAGCTGTTGCTTGGCCTCTTCAATAGAATTTGCGCAGCTAAGCCCTAAAAACGTCAGCATGTTTTCAGTGTACAGGCGGCCTGCGGTATGGCCGCTGGCGCCGTGCATGAAAACGGTGGTGCCGTTTTCGGCCAGTAATAAAGCGGATAGCAAAAACCAGGGCAAATGCCGCCGCTTTCCGGCGTAAGACGACCAATCCAAGTCGACTTTTACGGCATTGTCGGCAATGGCAAACGACTCTTGCGCGGCCTGTGCGAATCCGGCCAATTCTTCCGGAGTTTCTTCCTTGACCCGCATCAGCATCAGGAATGCGCCCAATTGTACCGGCAACACCTGATCGCTCAAGATCATCTGCATGGCGCGATAGGCTTCATCCTGGGTTAACGGGCGTGAGCCTTTTTTGCCTTTGCCTAAGATGCGGATGATGTCTGCAAACGGATGCTCAGGGGACGGCGTTTGTTCGTGATGAGTAAAGGTCATAAGGTAAATTTAAAATAATGGTCGATTAACAAGGCGATAAACACGCCGGTTAAATACATTAGCGAATAAAAGAAAGTGCGCATCGCGGTTTTATCATCTTTCCGGTGCATCATCAAAATGGCGAAATAGATAAAGCCGAGACCTAACGGCACCACCGCCGCTAAATAAATCAGCCCGCTCATGCCGGTCAAATAGGGCAATAGGGTGACGATGAACAGCAGCAGCGAATACAGCAAAATATGCAGACGTGTATATTCCACGCCGTGCGTGACTGGCAGCATCGGGATGCCGACTTTGGCGAATTCTTTGCGTTTGGCGATAGACAGCGGCCAGAAATGCGGCGGCGTCCACACGAAAATAATCAAAAACAGCAGCAGCGAATAAGGATGCAGTTCGCCGGTCATTGCGCACCAGCCCAGCATGGGCGGGGTAGCGCCAAAGGCACCGGCAATGACGATATTTTGCGGGGTCATGCGTTTGAGGTAAACGGTGTAAATAATCGCGTAACCCAGCGCCGACAGGAAAGTCAGCAATGCGGTCAGGGCGTTGACCAGAATAATCAGCAAAGCCATTGAAATGACGCCGAGCAACGCGGCAAAAACGATGACATTGGTCGAGCTTAACTCGCCTGTAGGCAAAGGGCGGCGCTTGTTGCGGTCCATCAGTGCATCGGCTTCGCGGTCGATATAATGGTTAATCGCGGCAGCGGAGGCGGCGGCCAATGCAATGCCTAAGCTGCTGTAGATAAACAGGCCGATAGGCGGCACGCCGGGTACGGCTAATAACATGCCCGCTATCGCGGTAAACACAATTAGCGCAACCACTTTAGGTTTGCATAATTCAAGATAACTTTGCCAGGAAGGTCTGGCAGATTCGCTAGTCATTATTTAATGATTCCAACTTTTAGTTTAGGGTGAGGTTATTAAAAAACCGTAATAGTTATGATGTAGATGCTGCATCCAATGGATGCATAGTAATGATGAATAATTAGGCCATAGAATACAGTGAACCCGTGATTATTGAAATAGTCCGAGCCGTTACGGTGTGCAGAACCGCCGTGTTATCAGTCATCTGTACGCTGTTTGGCAGTAATGCTAAAGCAAATTAGCTTTAACACTTTCCATCAAATCAACACTATCCGAACCCTTTGTCACTATGTGATAATAAACGGCTTAATTTTGGCGAAATTTCTTTCTAACTGACACAGCCGCAGGGCGTAAAGGGTATAGATAATGGATGAGAATAAAAAGAAGGCGTTAGGTGCTGCGCTGATGCAGATAGAAAAGCAGTTCGGCAAAGGTTCTGTGATGCGCATGGGCGATGTCGCTGCTGCGCGTGATATTGACGTAGTGTCTACCGGTTCGTTAGGTTTGGATATTGCGCTGGGCTGTGGCGGTTTGCCGCGCGGCCGTGTCATTGAAATTTACGGCCCTGAATCATCCGGCAAGACCACGTTGACGTTGCAAGTCATTGCCGAAATGCAAAAGCTCGGCGGCACTGCGGCGTTTGTCGATGCTGAACACGCTTTAGATCCGGGTTATGCGCAAAAAATCGGCGTTAATGTCGAAGATTTATTAGTTTCACAGCCCGATACCGGCGAACAGGCATTGGAAATTACCGACATGCTGGTGCGTTCCGGCGCGGTGGATGTGGTGGTGATTGATTCGGTGGCGGCGTTGACGCCGAAAGCCGAAATCGAAGGCGATATGGGCGATTCGCACATGGGTTTGCAGGCGCGTTTGATGTCGCAAGCATTGCGCAAATTGACCGGTAATATCAAACGCTCCAACACGCTGGTTATTTTTATCAACCAGATTCGGATGAAAATCGGTGTGATGTTCGGCAGCCCTGAAACCACCACCGGCGGTAATGCGCTGAAATTTTACGCCTCGGTGCGCTTGGATATTCGCCGCATCGGTTCGATTAAAAAAGGCGATGAAGTGATCGGCAATGAAACCCGGGTCAAAGTGGTTAAAAACAAAGTCGCACCGCCGTTTAGACAGGCTGAATTTGAGATTTTATACGGTGAAGGCATTTCCTTTTTGGGCGAAATCGTGGATTTGGGCGTCAGTTATGGTTTTATTCAAAAATCGGGTTCCTGGTACAGTTATGGCGATGAAAAGATCGGTCAGGGCAAAGATAATGTGAAGGCTTTTTTAAGGGAACATCCTGAAAAAGCGAAAGAAATTGAAGCAAAAATCAGGGCAGAGGCTTTTGCTAAAAAAGGCGCGCCGTTAATTGAAGAATCAGTCGTTATCGAAGAAGACGACGAGTAGTTTTTTGATTGAACAAGAAGACGAGGCGCCGTCCGGCGTCGCCAAAGACATTGAAGAAGTTTGCCTGCGGCTATTGTCCCGAAGGGAGCATAGCCAAAAAGAATTGCTGGATAAATTGGCGTTAAGAGGCTTTGACCGGGCTGATGTACAACCGGTGCTTGATGAACTGGCGCGGCAAGGTTGGCAGGACGATTTGCGCTATGCCGAAAGCTACGCCCGCTTTCGTATACAGAAAGGTTACGGGGCGATTCGGGTGAGTTACGAGCTGAAGCAAAACGGCATTGCGGCGCTTGATCTTGACGCTATCGCACAGGAAGAAGCCGGCAGCTGGATGGCGTTAATAGAGCAGGTTTACCGTAAAAAATACACTGATGAAGTCGTGCTGGAGCGCAATGAATGGGCAAAACGCAGCCGTTTTTTATTGCATCGCGGCTTTTCCGGCGCAATGATCAGTACGTTATTTGATGAATTGAATATTAGATTCTCTAAGTAGTGGGTCAGCCTCGAGCAACCCGATTTTGTAACTTATCATTAATGACAGGTAAAAAGATTATTAAGTAGGTAAGCCTATTTCTTTTACATTGGAGTCCAATAGCTTTAGCTATTGGCGGTAAAACAGCTAAAGCTGTTTTACTCCCAACTTGTTTGTTAAGAAACTTTTGAATAAATTACTATTCAGCTCTCAGTTGGTTTGAGCGACTTGATGTTTTCTGAGAGTAATGAGAAGTTACCCGATTTTTTTAAAAGCATTTATTTATTATGAAAAAAATGACTAGCGCCGAGTTGCGCACCGCCTTTATGGAATTCTTTCGTGAGCGAGGACATTCCGTTCAGCCTTCAAGCTCGCTGATTCCGGGCAATGATCCGACCTTGTTGTTCACCAATGCCGGTATGGTACAGTTCAAGGATGTGTTTTTAGGCCGCGACCATCGCGACTATAACAAAGCCGCGACCAGCCAGCGTTGCGTGCGTGCAGGCGGCAAACATAACGACCTGGAAAATGTCGGCTATACCGCGCGGCACCATACTTTTTTTGAAATGCTGGGCAATTTCAGCTTCGGCGATTATTTTAAAAAAGATGCCATCCATTTCGCCTGGGATTTTTTGACCAAAGAATTGGGCATACCGGCGGAAAAATTATGGGTCACCGTGTTTGACGAAGATTCGGAAGCCGAAAAAATCTGGCTGGACGATGTCGGCGTTTCGCCTGACCGCTTCTCAAGAATCGGCGCTAAAGATAATTTCTGGTCGATGGGCGATGTTGGGCCTTGTGGGCCGTGTACCGAAATATTCTACGACCACGGTGCCGACATTGCCGGTGGCCCGCCGGGATCGCCGGATGAAGATGGCGACCGCTATATCGAAATCTGGAATCTGGTGTTCATGCAATACGACCGTTCCGCCGACGGCTCGTTAACGCCTTTGCCGAAACCTTCGGTCGATACCGGCATGGGCTTGGAGCGTATTGCCGCTGTATTGCAAGGCGTACACAGCAATTACGAAATCGATCTGTTCCAAAAATTATTAAAAGCTGCCGCCGGATTGGCGGGTACTGATGATTTAACTAAAAGCTCATTACGGGTGATTGCCGACCATATCCGCTCTTGCGCTTTCCTGATTGCCGATGGCGTAATGCCGTCCAACGAAGGGCGCGGTTATGTGGTGCGCCGCATTATTCGCCGCGCCATTCGGCACGGTTATCGTTTGGGCATCCGCGATGTGTTCTTTTATAAACTGGTAGCGCCCTTGACTGAAGAAATGGGCGAGGCTTTTCCTGAACTTAAAGCCGCGCAAGCCCAAGTTGAACGCGTGTTGAAAAAAGAAGAGGAGCGTTTTGCCGAAACTTTGGAACAAGGCATGAAGATTTTGGAAGCCTGTGTCGCCAAGATGGAAGGCTCGGTGATTCCCGGCGATACCGTGTTCCAGCTTTACGACACCTACGGTTTTCCTGTCGATTTGACCGCCGATTTTGCCCGCGAACATCATTTGACCGTCGATCATGCCGGCTTTGAAATGGCGATGACAGCGCAACGCGACCGGGCGCGCTCTGCCAGCAGTTTCGGCGCCGATTACGATCAGGACATCAAACTTGATGCGCAGACCGAATTTACCGGCTACGAACAGCTTGACGACCAAGTGCATATCATCGGCCTGTTCAAAAAAGGCCAGCCGGTCAACAGCTTGCAAGATGGCGAAGAGGGCGTTGTTGTTTTGGACAAAACGCCGTTCTATGCCGAGTCCGGCGGACAAACCGGCGATTGCGGCAAAATCGAAGCCGATGGCGCGGTGTTTGAAGTCAGCGACACGCAAAAACAGGGCGGTAATCTGTTTTTGCATAAGGGAAAATTACTGAGCGGCACGCTGACTAACGGCCAGTTGTGCGCGGCGCGGGTCAGCGCGGCAGAAAGAACCGCGACCGAGCTTAACCATTCGGCGACTCACTTACTCCATGCCGCTTTACGGCAGGTTTTAGGCGATCATGTGGCGCAAAAAGGCTCGCTGGTTAATCCTGAACGCTTGCGTTTTGACTTTTCCCATTTTGAGCCGGTCACCGCGTTTGAAATCAGCACGGTTGAGCGCATCGTTAATGAACAGATTCGGGCGAACAATCCGGTTGTTGCAAAAGTCATGGCCAAAGATGACGCAGTTAAAGCCGGGGCAATGGCCTTGTTTGGCGAAAAATACGGCGATGAAGTTCGTGTGTTGAAAATCGGCGAATTTTCAACCGAACTGTGCGGCGGTACCCATGTCGAAAGGGCAGGGGACATTGGCTGCTTTAAAATCATTAACGAAACCGGTGTTGCGGCGGGTGTCCGACGCATAGAAGCAGTAACCGGCGGCGCGTGTTTTGAGTTTATCGCCGGTCGCGACCATGCGTTGGCCAGCATTGCCGGTTTGGTCAAAAGCGCACCGGAAAAAGCGCCGGAAAAGGTCGAGCAGTTAATAGAGAAAAACCGCTTGTTGGAAAAGCAGCTGGAACGCTTGCAGGCCAAATTAGCCAGTTCTGCGGGTAACGAGCTGGGCGCTCAGGCGGTCGAGGTTGATGGCATCAAAGTGTTGGCGGTCAAACTCGAAGGTGTTGATGCAAAATCCCTGAAAGACATGGTCGATCAGTTGAAAAACAAACTGGGCAGCGCCGCGATTGTGTTGGCCGTGGTTGACGGCGACAAAGTCAGTCTGATTGCCGGTGTGACCAAAGACTTTATGGGGCAGATAAAAGCCGGTGATTTGGTCAATTTTGTCGCCACGCAAGTCGGCGGCAAAGGCGGTGGTCGGCCCGATATGGCTCAGGCCGGGGGCAATGATCCGTCCGGTTTGGCGGTTGCTTTGCAGCAAGTACCGGAGTGGGTTAGAGGGCAGTTGACATAGAGGCGTCTTTATTTGTTTTAATGCATAGAGTTCGCTGGCAAATTAAAGATATGAATGAATAATAAAAAAGCCAAATGGTTGGCTTACACTGTTTTAGTTGGATTAATACCAATACTATGTCGAGTAATTGCGTGGCTAGTTACTAAAAGTGGCACAATAGAGCTATTAGCTTCCTCAGATTTTGTGGCGCTTGGTCTGGTTCTTCATATTTCCATCATAAATGAAATGGAACATATTTCTGACGAGGAACAGCACTGGAAAACCATACAAAATGGCGTATCCATTGCTTTCATAGCTGCATATAGTGTTTTATTCACTTTTACTTTGTTTGGTGACAATCTTGTAGATATATCTGTAATGACAAAAAGCACTATTACTCTTGCAGCAATATCCTTTGCTATTAGTTACTCTGTTTTTGATCGAATATCAAAAATACCTGTTTATATTTCGGGAGATGAGACATGACAAATTTTATAATCGCGATGACTGTATTGCTATGTATCGTTGGTATAAGTGTTGTTATTTGGTCTATTGTTGATACTAGACATAAATACTATAACAATTATTTATCCAGGAAGGGGCATGATTAAAAATTTTATCTATTTAGATGAAGAAAAGATGTACTCCCTTTCTTCTCAGGTTTTTGAAGGGGTTACTGAGTATGTCCTCAATGAAAAATCCAGTGAATCTGAAAATGCTGAATCTCAAAAAGGACCTGTTGGGAGTGGCAGGATACTCGGTGACATCCTTCGCCAAGCTGATAAAAAGACAGAAAAAAAATTTTTAAGTGATTTTTCTTATACACTTTTTGAGAAAAAGTTATTAGATGATAATAAAGTTATAGAGGTCGGTGAGGATTTTTTAATTGAAGAACTACGTGATAAAGCAGAATCTATATCTTTTATTAAGGTGACGGCAAAGGCTGTTTTCAATGATATGAAGTTAATAAAAGAAACATTAAAAAACTTTAATAACTTTGGTTTAGCTTTAACGCATGTCACAAATGTTAATGTAATTAATGAAGCTAGAGAGAGATTAGAAAAAGCAAAATCAATCACCAAAGATCGCAATCAACAAAGCAAGCTAACTTCTCAAGATAAAAGTATTATAAAGATAATTGAAAAACTTGCTAATGAACATGGATTGCAACAAGATCAAAAATTTCTAGATAATCTCGTATCACTTTTTGATTACGGTTTTCAAGATCAACTAGAAATACAGATGCAATTAACTGATTCTATTGTGTCTGCAAATTTAAAAAGAAACTTCTTGAGAGAAAGTGAAGAGTTAATGATTAAAAAATATTCAAGACAGACTGAATGTAATTTTGTTATGTTTGGAATCATCACTCAATATAAAAGAGACAAATTGAATGAAATTAAAGAGCTAAGTGGTATTCCATCAATAAAAGAGGCATTAATGAATATGATGGCACACTTAACAAATATTGAAGAAGGTTTTATAGGTCGCTTAAGCAATGAAGTAATAATTGATCCGATAGCACTTTATACGGAACTATAAACAATAAACATGGTTGGTATTCTTATTATTCAAGAAGATATTATTAACGTATTGCAATACATCCCCGAAGCCAAGCTTATAGAGATTTATGACCTTATCCATGAGGTAAGGAAAGAGCTGGATTTGGACAATAATAGGGTTTACATCAACACAGAACTTGATAAATAAACTACACGATCATTAGTAAATAAGGTTTTATTAAATGGCATTATACGTATATAAATTCGGCGGCACCTCGGTAGGAAATGTCGAGCGCATTAAAGCAGTTGCCGAAAAGGTTAAGCAAGCCCACGATTTGGGCGATCAAATCGTGGTCGTGGTTTCGGCAATGAGCGGTGAAACCAATCGGCTGATTGGCTTGGCAAAAGACACTCAGCAAAACCCTAACGAGCGGGAAATGGACGTGTTGTTGTCCACCGGTGAGCAGGTTACGGTGGCGCTATTAAGCATGGCTTTGCATGAACTGGGCTGCGATGCCTGTTCTTATACCGGCGGTCAGGTCAAAATTCTGACCGACAGCAGCCATACTAAGGCGCGTATCCGCAAGATTGACGACGCGCGCATTCGAGCTAATCTTAACGACGGCAAGGTGGTGGTGGTCGCAGGCTTTCAGGGCGTAGACGAACACGGCAATATCACTACCTTGGGGCGTGGCGGTTCGGATACCACGGCAGTGGCATTGGCGGCGGCGTTAAAAGCCGACGAATGCCACATTTATACCGATGTCGACGGCGTTTACACCACCGATCCGAGAGTGGAGCCAAAAGCTCGACGGCTGGATAAAATCACTTTTGAGGAAATGCTGGAAATGGCCAGTCTGGGTTCAAAAGTGTTGCAGATCAGGTCGGTAGAATTTGCCGGCAAATATAACGTTGCGTTACGCGTATTATCATCATTTACAGAAGGTAAGGGCACGCTCATTACCTATGAGGAATCACAAGTGGAAAGTGCTTTAATTTCAGGAATCGCGTTTAATCGGGATGAGGCAAAATTAACCATTAACGGCGTACCTGATTTGCCGGGTGTCGCGTTTAAAATTTTGGGGCCTATCGCTGATGCCAATATCGAAATCGATATGATTATCCAGAATATCGCCGACGATAAGACCACCGATTTTACCTTTACTGTGCATCGTAATGATTATCAGCGGGCAAAAACCTTGCTGGATCAAACCTGCGCCGAACTCGGCGCCAGAAATGTCACCGGTGACGACAGCATCGTCAAAGTATCGATTGTCGGTGTCGGTATGCGCTCCCATGCAGGTATTGCCAGCACTATGTTTAAAGCGTTAGCTGATGAAAATATCAATATCAGAATGATCTCAACGTCCGAGATTAAAATATCGGTTGTGGTTGATGAAAAATATTTGGAGCTTGCGGTCAGGGCATTACATGCTGCATTCGAGTTGGATCAGGAAAAATCACTGCTGGCTTAGGCTTAATGCGGGGCGGTTAAAAAGAAGGCTTAAAGAATGGGGCTTCACGCCCAGTATATTTTGATGCCTTTGTCCAGCAAAGGTGCGGTGAACAAGTGCGGGAAAGGAAACTGCGGGCGTTGGGCAGTGTTGAATAGTTGACACTGCCGGTGTTCCCGTATGTTTCCCTCCGTAAAGCCTTGCCGCTAGCAACGATGCTTACGGCGCGTAATGTGTTTCAATATAACGTTGCACAATGTCTTGGAATTCTTCTGCGATACGGTCGCCTTTCAACGTAACCGTTTTTTCGCCGTCTTCATAAACCGGCGCGACCGGGGTTTCGCCGGTGCCGGGCAGGCTGATGCCGATATTGGCGCTTTTGCTTTCGCCGGGGCCGTTCACTACGCAACCCATCACCGCCACTTCCATGGTTTCAACGCCCGGATATTGGGTGCGCCAGACCGGCATTTGATCGCGCAGATAGCTTTGTATGTCCATCGCCAGTTTTTGGAAATAGTCGCTGGTGGTGCGGCCGCAACCGGGGCAGGAAATGACCATCGGCGTGAACGAACGAAAGCCCATGGTTTGCAAAATTTCTTGGCCGACGATGACTTCCTGGGTTCTGGACGCGCCGGGTTCCGGTGTCAAAGAAATACGGATAGTGTCGCCGATGCCTTGTTGCATCAATACCGATAACGCGGCGGCCGATGAGACGATGCCTTTAGAGCCCATGCCCGCCTCGGTCAAACCCAAATGCAACGCATAATCGCAACGGCTGGACAGATCCTGGTAGATATTGATCAATTCCTGTACATTGCTGATTTTGCAGGACAGGAGGATTTTGTTTTTGCTCAGGCCAATTTCTTCGGCTTTAGCCGCGCTTTCCAGTGCGGACAACACGATGGCTTTGCGGGTGACGGCGGCCAAAGGTTCGGGTGTTGCAAGGCTTCTGTTTTCGTCCAGCAAACGGGTCAATACCGCTTGGTCCAAACTACCGCCGTTGACGCCGATACGTACCGGTTTGTCATATCGGCAGGCAAATTCAATCATTTGTTGAAATTGCGGGTCACGGCTTTTGCCACGTCCTACATTGCCTGGATTGATGCGGTATTTGTCCAGCGCTTGGGCGCAATCGGGGTATTTTTCCAGCAGCTTATGGCCGTTAAAATGAAAATCGCCGACGATGGGTGTCGAGTTGCCTTTTTTGTCCAACTGGTTGCGGATTTCAGCAACAGCCGCCGCCGCTTCCTCCGAATTGACCGTGATGCGGACAATCTCGGAACCGGCGGTTGCCAGCTCGATGATTTGATTAACGGTTGCGGTCACATTGGCGGTATCGGTATTGGTCATCGACTGCACCACGATTGGCGCGCCGCCGCCGACTTTAACATCGCCGATTAAAACTTGATGGGTTATTTTTCTAAGGCTGATAGACATATACAAAATCTTTTGAAAAAGGTTACAGTTATCTGGAAGAATGTTGTTAAATTATACGCCGATACAGGCTATTGAGTAGAGATTAGTGTGAGGATAAATTATTTTTCCGATGTGCATTTGGAGTTTGGTGGGCTGCAAGCGCCTGATAATAATGCCGATATTATTGTTGCCGCCGGTGATATAGGCATTGGCATGCAAGGTTTGAACTGGCTTAAAGCGTTAAATAAACCAGTGGTTTATATTGCCGGTAACCATGAGTTTTATAGCCATGAATATCACAACACCTTACAGGAAATCCGCAAACAATGTGCGGGCAGTAATGTGCATTTTCTTGAAAACGATTGTTTTATATTTCAGGGCGTGCGTTTTTTGGGTTGTACCCTGTGGGCAGACTTGTTTGTTGAGGGGGACAAAAAAGCCGCCGCGTTGGGCAAGACCTTAAATGATTTCAGGAAGGTTAAATTCAATGACAACCCTTTTGATGCAAGCCATTTTAGTGAAATGCATCAAGGTTCAAAGGCTTGGTTGGCGCAGGCATTGGCCCTGCCTTTTTCCGGAAAAACAGTGGTGATAACCCATCATGCCCCTTCTTTTTGGAGTTGGAACGATTCGGCCTATGCGCTGAAGAAGTTGGCTTATTGCAATGATTTAAAGCCCTTGTTGCATGAGTACGAGATTGAGGCTTGGTTTCACGGTCATGTCCACAGTTTGGTGGATTACCGTATAGCCGGGGCCAGGATATTGTGTAACCCCAGAGGTTATTTCGGGATAAAGCTGGTGTCCGGTTTTGACCTGAACAAGGTTGTGGAAATTTAGCCCCGACCCCCGTTGCCGCTGCCCTTGGGTAAGGCATGACGGGAACGGGCGCGCAGGTTAGGTGATTTTCAGGAAGCCAACTTAATGAAACCGCTCTTCTTGTATGTTAATTTCAGGGGGTTCGCAATACATCACCATGGTGATCAGTTCGGCGACATTTTCCGCCTGCATTTTTTCCATGATGCTCGCCCTATGTACATCGACGGTGCGGTTGCTGATATTGAGTATTCTTGCCGATTCCTTATTGGAATGGCTTTTTACGATCAGTCCCAGCACTTCCTTTTCCCGCGTTGTCAGATGATCGATGCGGTCTTGTATGCGCCGTTTTTTGCCGAATTCTTCCCTAAACGCGATGTCCTTTTTGATGGCTTCGTTGATGCGCTCCAGCAGCACTTCATTATCAAACGGCTTTTCCAGAAAATCGACAGCGCCGGCCCTGAATGCTTTGGCCGAGTCGGCAATATCGGCGTGGCCGCTGATGAATATGATAGGGATGCGGATATTCCTGTTCGATAACTCAGTCTGAAGCTCATGCCCGCTCATTGACGGCATCCTGACATCCAGCAGCAGGCAGCCCGGATGGTTAGGGTTATAGCTATCCAAGAAATCTTCGGCGGATTCAAAGCTTATGACGTTTTGTCCGGTTGATTCAATCAACAGCGTCAACGAGTCGCGTATGGCGAATTCATCGTCAACCAAATAAACCAGGGGTGTCGAGTTATTAGCGCTCATCATTTTTTCTCCGTAACGGTAGGGTAAAGTAAAAAGTGGTGCCTTTTCCCGGCAGGCTGTTGAAATGCAAACTGCCTTCATGGGCTTCAATCAGTGAACGGCTAATGGAGAGCCCCATGCCCATGCCATCTGTCTTGGTGGTATAAAAAGGCGTCAGTATTTTTTGTTGTTGGGCTTCGTCAAGGCCAATGCCGTTGTCTTTCACCCTAACCTGAATGTTGTCGTTGTGGGTCAGGTGGCTGTGGATGGTTAGTTGGCGCGGCTGATTTTCGGGTAGGTTTTGTAGCGCATCCATGCTGTTTCTGACCAGGTTTATCAGAACCTGCTCAATTTGTATCTGGTCGGCATAGAGCGGCGGCAGGTCGTCCTCCAGTTCAAATGACAGCTTTATGCCGGACTGATTGAGGTCGTTAATGCACAACCCGATAGCCTCATGGATCAGCTTGTTAACGTCGATGGTTGAGCGGTGTTTGACATGGGATTTAACGAATTCCCTCATGCGATGGATAATGTGCCCGGCCCTTAATGCCTGTTGTTGGGTTTTTTGCAGAATGTCGGCAAGCTTGTCCAGATCGGGTTTTTTACTATGAATCAGGTTTAAACTGGCTTGGGTATAGCTGGAAATGGCTGACAGCGGCTGGTTGACTTCATGCGCAATGCCGGACGCCATTTCCCCCATTAAACCTAGGCGGGTGACATGGGCGAGTTCATCGAGATGCTCTTTGTCTTGTTGTTCCTGGTATTTGCGCAAACTGACATCGCGCACAATATGGGTGAAATAGTGCGTGTTATCGAGTGAAAATTCTGCGGTGGACATATCCAACGGCACGCTGGAGCCGTTTTTGTGAAGGCCTTCAATTTCCTGTATTTGGCCGGTGTATGTTGCTTTATCAGTAGCCGTATTTGTTGTCAGTGATGGCATCAGCCGGTTAATGTTGAGGCCGGTCAGCTTTTCCGGCGGGTAACCGAAAATGGTTTCTACGGCGGCATTCGCCGAAACAATCGTGTTGGACAGGTCGACCGTGATAATGCCTTCTACCGAGGCATTGAAAATGGAATTGAGTTTGGCTTCCCGTTCCATCAATTGATGCTTGGAATAGCGCAGTTCCTCTATTTTTTTCATTAAACTCAGGTTGGTTGAAGTCAGCGCGTTGTTTTGTTTGCGAACTTTTTCTTCCAATTTCTTGTTGAGGCAGGCAATGGTGTCCTGTGCTAGTTTACGCTCGCTGATGTCGGTAATGCTGAGTAATATGCGTAACTTGTTTTCATGGTTAACAATAGTTTTCCCATAGCACTCAACATAAGTTGACAGTTGGCACCCTTTTGTTTCCTGTACATCGGCACACAGTTGAAAGTGCTGATATTCAGGGGGCGGGGCGGGGGGCGTGCCGGCCTTAATTTTTGCATTGAGGACTTGGTCGGTTTTTTGGCCTATAAGCTGATTTATAAACAGATAACAGGCGTCTTGGTCTGAAGGGTGGACAAGTTCCGCAAAGCGCTTGTTAACCAGGTCTTCTTGCGGGTAACCGAGTAGGTTGGCGGCGGCAATATTGGCCTTTTGGATAAGCCCCGTCCTATCAAGGGTCAGATAGGCGACAGGCGATAAGTGATAAAGTTGCAAATACTTGTCACGGGACAGCATCAACTCTTGTTGCACCCGGTTGAACTCCTCATTTTGCATTTTTAATTCAATTTGATGCACCTGGAATTCAAACAGCAGTTTTTGAATATCCTCGGTGGACATGCGGGCAATATCGGCACCGGTGTAGGCCAGCATGAGCTCCGCCTGTTTTCGGATTGTTTCCCGGTGCTGATCCAATAAATCCTGCGCAGTGGCGGCCTGGTTTATACTCGATGTTCCAGTTTTTAAGCTTAGAAAAATAACTAAAAAACGGATAAGCTAACCAATGTAAACTTCCGTTCATTTCAGCGCTATGTTGATGCATGAACCGGCACACTTTATAAAAACATTTGTCAGTGATTTAGATA
>JAUXXQ010000071.1 GCA_030684815.1 Methylobacter sp.
TTTCAGGGTGGGGCTGGATGTCATTCGCGACGTATTGCTTAACGTCACCTATTCACTGGAGTGCGCATTGCAACGTATTATTCATTTTATTGATTTGAAAGGCTTCTCTGTATTTCGATGATTTTTTGTCATGTACAGAGCATCGGTATAATCGTCGTTAATGACTGAGGGCTGTAAAGCGCCTTGGGGAAAATTCAATACGTCTCCCGTATTAAAACCATTAATCGTGTAGGTATACGTGCCTATCGCGATGTTGTAGGTGACATGGGCGGTTCCGGCATCATCCGTGCCGTTGGCATTGACGGTTACCGTGCGCGTGGGTGTGGACACAGGCGCTGGCGAAGGGCTTGGTGAAGGTGCTGGCTCAGGGCTCGGCGCTGGGGTTGGTTCTGGATTTGGCGCTGGTTCCGGTGAAGGTGTTGGCTCAGGGGTTGGTTCTGGATTTGGCGCTGGTTCCGGTGAAGGTGTTGGCTCAGGACTCGGCGCTGGGGTTGGTTCCGATTCGGGATTTAACGTACCATTATTGGTAAATCGTTGAATAAGTTGTTCGGATTGCGTCAATGCAGCTGTCAACGAGTCGACTGAAGCACCAATGCTTTGCACCCAAGTTCGCGCCGCTTCTAGGGTTTGTTCGCCACTGAAATGGTCTTTGCCGAAATGCGCAAGTAAATCGGTAAACTGCTCTGCCGCCGTGGCGCGATGATTTAAGACCGTGGCCAAATCACCGGTTAGTTCAGTAATGACAAATGTGAACAATTTTGACCATGAATCAATGCCTTGCCCTATTAAGTCCTGGGTGACTTGTTCGGCTTCTTGATCGGACAACACTAACCCTAAGCCATTGCGGGCGACGGCTTGTATCAATCCGGTGACGCCGTTGGCTGTATTGGGTATCAAGCTATTCATGTAGTCATCGACAATAGCGGCGATAGGACTCCAATCATCGGTGCGTTGATAGAGGTCGAGTAAGTCGGCTCTAAGGCGCTCGGATCCGGGTACACCGGTGGCCAGTAGAATGACTTGTTGCAGGATGTGATGAGTGTTGTTAGGCATATTTAAATTCCTTATATGTATCAGGCAATTGGTGTGCTATGCACAATCTAAAGGTATCGTGGCTTTGCTACAAGTGGCTAGAATAAGACTGGTCAGCAGTTTGCATGACGAGAGGTCTATGCAGTCTGTTATGAAAACATTGACGAGGTGACTGGGAAAGTAAGCTGAAAATGTAACGCAGTTTGATGCCGTAATGTGCGTTGAACTTTAAATGCGGGGTGTAGTTAGAAGTACTGCTGCAAGTCAGGCGGATAAACGCTTTCATAATGCTGTCCTATTTTTATTATTATTTTTAGCTTAGCCATCCACGGGTTAAACAATGCCAAGACAACTTTATTTTCCATCACAAGGTTAAAACCACCGGCTTCCAGCCGGTTAGCTTCAGCTGATAAAATGGTTCATTTTGGAGAGTGTCATGGACTACAGGTATGGCAGTCATACGGTTTTTCAAATTGAGTATCACTTTGTTTGG